>JBBRED010000056.1:0-30525 GCA_038203335.1 Haliangiales bacterium
ACGGGCACGGGAATTGGATTCGGAGACGGCGGCGGGGTCGTCGCTGCATCGCTTCCGCCTCCGCCACCACCCGCGCCCAGGGTCTCGAAGGCGCGGCCCGCACGGCTGATTTTTCCAAGCCGGCTGCGCGATGTGGATGACGGCGAGCTCTACGTCATGCGCGTGACCATCGATGCGGAGGGCGATGTCGCCGGCGCCACCCTCGTGCGGGGATTCGGCGGGCACCGCGACGAGGTCGCCAGCGCCCAGATCTGGCGGTTTCGCTACGACCCGGCCCGCGACGAAGACGGTGCGCCGGTCCGCTCCGTGATGGAGCAGCGCTTCCTGGTCCAGTGAGAGCCTGTCACCCGAGGGTTTCGATCCGTAACCCGAGGTACCGCAGTCGGTAGATCCGAAGCCACGTGATCACCACGGGTTACGCGTGGCATGACCCCTGCTCATGGTCAGGAGCATCACCGCAAAGGATCCCGCCATGTCCAACCTGACCGTACTCGACAACGACTCTCTCCTCTCCGTCACCGGTGGCGACAAGGGCTCGCCCTCGACCCGGCCGTCGCCCTCGTCGCCGTCCGGGCTGACGACCCAGCTCGCCGGACTGCAGAGCTCGATCAAGGACCTCGCGGCGGCGAAACCGCAGGCGCAGAGCCTGTTCGGCGGAAACAACGCCGTGCTCATGTTCGCGGCGCTCGCGATGAACCGTCCGGCCCCGGTGGCGGCGACGAACGTCGTGTACGTCGGTCGCCGTCACTGCTGGTGATCGCATCTCGTCCTGCGGGAACATCCCCGCATGACGATGCGCGCGATCGCGATCTCGAAACCCGGTGGTCCCGATGTCCTGACGATGGTCGAGAGGCCAACGCCCGAGCCATCGCGCGGCGAAGTTCGGGTGCGCGTTCGCGCGACCGCGATCAATCGAGCGGACCTGCTCCAGCGCATGGGCGCGTATCCCGCGCCCGCGGACTCGCCGCCGGATATCCCGGGCCTCGAGATCGCGGGGGAGGTCGAAGCGCTCGGACCCGGCGTCGAACGCCTCGCCATCGGAGACCGGGTGTTCGGTCTCGTTGGCGGCGGCGGATACGCCGAGCAGGTGTGCTCGCACGAGCGGGCCCTCGCGAAGATCCCCGATGGCCTATCGTTCGAGCACGCCGCCGCGGTGCCCGAGGCGTTCATCACCGCGCACGACGCGATGGTGGCGCAAGGCGGGCTCGCCGGTGGCGAGACGCTGCTGGTGCATGCGGTCGGCAGCGGCGTCGGAACGGCGGCCGTGCAGCTCGGTCGGGCGCTCGGCTGCTTCGTGATCGGCACCGCGCGCACCGCCGACAAGCTCGAGCGCGCGAAGCCCCTCGGCCTCGGTGCGGGCGTGCTCGCCGAGAGCGCGAAGTTCGCCGAGGGCGTGCGCGCGCATGCTCCCGATGGCGCCTCCGTGGTGCTCGAGCTCGTCGGCGGCGCGTACCTCGACGAAGATCTGCGATGCACGCGGCCGCTCGGCAAGATCGTGCTCGTCGGCCTGATGGCCGGAGTCCGCCACGAGGTCGACCTCGCGCTGATCCTGCGCAAGCGTCTCCGCGTGATGGGCACCATGCTGCGCGCGCGCCCGCTCGAGGAGAAGATCGCCGTGATGCGCACGTTCGAGGCGCAGGTGGTGCCGCTGCTCGCGCGCGGGCTCGTCTCGCCCGTGATCGACGTCGTGTTGCCGCTCGACGAGGCTGCGAAGGCGCACGAGCGCATGGCGAGCAACGCGAGCTTCGGGAAGATCGTGCTGCGCGTCTGAGCTACAGCGGCGACGCGGAGCGATAGACCGGGATCAGGTTCACGCGCTCGTCCCACGACGGATGGCGCTGGTAGAACCACGCGCGCTTGGCCTCGTCGCTCTTCGCGAGCGCCGGGTCGGCAGCGATGGCGGCATCGAACTCCGCCTTCAGCGCGGGCTGCGCGGCGAGCATCGCGCGGGCCTCTTGCTCGATGACGTACGGCTCGATGTACTCCTTCTCCTCGAACACCGCGTTGAACAGTCCCCACTGCGCGAGGGAATCGGGCAGCGTGGGATCCAGGACGTGCATCACGAGCCGCGCGCCCGGCTGCGTGATCGGAACGAACAGCGCACCGCGCTCGAGCGTGCGGGTCTCGGCGCCCCACGCGCCGGTGATGTCGGCGCGCTGGCGGCCCTCGTACGGCGGGGCGAATGCGACCTTCGTGGCGCGGAACACCTCGAGCGATGCGCGTGGCTCGCCGCTGATCCGCGTGTACGTGATGCCGTGGCGATCGAGCACCGGCGCGACCACGGAGGCGAAGCCGCCGTCGATGACGTACCCGGCGCGTGGCGCGGTGACGGTGACCTTTGGCAGGAGCTCGTCGTAGAGCGGGACCTTCCAGATCTGCGGCGTGGCCTCGTCGTAGACCAGCCACGCGCCACCGGTCAGATCCGAGGTGCGCTTCTCGAACGCGTAGCCCTTGAACTCGATGTCGTGGTGGCCCTTGCCAGTATCCCACGTCAGGGTCACCTGCGTGCCGCCGAGCGCGAGGTCCGCGCGCTCCGCATCGGCCTCGACCTGCGCCCAGACCGTGGCGCTCCGGGTTGCTTCCTCGAACACTGCCTGCAGCGTGCGGTACGTGCTGAGCGCGCGCTCCTTGTACGTGCGCCAGCTATGCGTCTCCACGAGCATCCCGAGCCGGCTGCGCGCGCTCATGTAGTAGTGACCGAACCGCGGCGCGGCCTCGCCGGTGGCGAAGCCCGACATCGGATCCTCGGCGTTCACGAACGACGGATAGAACTCCAGCGGCAGGTTCCCGAGCTCGGCGAGGCGCTTCGCCACGGCGTGGCTGAGGGCCACGCCCGTCTCCTCGAGCTGATCGCCGCGCGGTGCGCTCGGTGCGACGATCAGGCTGATGTCGTGCTGAAACTTGGCACCATCCGTCGTGTGGAGATCCATGAAGAGCGCGGGCTTGTCGGCGCGGATGACGCCGAGCACGGCCTGGGTCTCCGGCGCATCGGCCTTCACGAAGTCGCGGTTGAGGTTCTGCCGCGCGCCGTTCGTGCGCCAGCCCATCTCCGCGGGGCCTCGCTGGTTCGGGCGATGGTTGGCGCCGAACCGCTCGTGGCCGTCGGGGTTCATCACCGGCACGAACACCAGCGACACATGGTCGAGCGCGCCGGGGGCGACCTTGCCGTCGAGCAAGTCGCGAATGAACCAGAACCCCGCGTCCTTGCCCTCGATCTCGCCGGCGTGAATTCCAGCCTGCACGTAGATCACCGGCAGGTGCGTGTGCTTCTGCACGCGCAGCGCGAGGATCGGCCGACCCTCGCCGGTGGTCCCGATCCGATCGCACCGCACGCCCGCATACGCGCGCGCGAAGTCGTCGCACAGGGTGATGGTCTCCGCGTACCGACCGGTACGAACCCACTGCGAGCTCTCACCGGTCGTGATCAGCAGCGGGGCGCGCCGCGCCGAGGACGCGCACGCCGAAACAATCAGCACGAAGGCCAGCAAGCGCATGGCCTTCGTTACCACGGTGTATGGCCGCGACTAACGGCGGTGGTCGTGCCGATCGTCGCGACGATGATCGCGGATCACCGTGCGACCACGTGCGTCGTGACGGTGTGACACGTAGCCGGCCGGCCGATAATGGCGATAGCGAGCAGGCTGGTTGATCCGCATCACCACGCCCGGCGCCGTTCCGACCGCGACGAATCCGCGATTGTAGTAGGTCGAGCGCGACCAGCGACCACCATCGTTACGCCAGTAGTAGTTGTCGGCGTAGAACACCGGCTCGTCATAGTCCGCGACGACCTGAACACCAGGCTCCGCGTACACGAGATCCGGCGTGTCTACCGTCGCCGATGCGTAGCCTGTTCCGTCAGACGTGTAGACGGCACGACCCGCACAGGCACCAAGCGAGAGCAGCAAGCTAGCGATGAGATAACGGCTCATGGTGATTTCTCCTATCCAGGAGAGGAGCATCACGCGTGCCAGATGCCGACCTGGCTTCGCGCGCTGCCACCACGGTCGAGCAGTCCCTCGCGCCCGATTACCGCACGTCGATCGAGCGCGTACGCGACATCGTGACGCGAAACCTCTCTGCGGGATATCAGGAGGGAACGGGCGTCGGGAGGATCACGCGCTGCGCTTCCGGCCCGCGCGTTTCGGCGCGGTCGGTGGCGCAAACACGCGCTCCTCGAGCCGTTCAACGCGCCGCGGGAGGCTCGTGTACTGATCGTCGAACACCCGAATCTCCGAGCGAAACTGCTCTGAAACGGCGTTCGCGTGACGAGCGAACTCGACGGAGAGCTCTGCCACGAGCTCGCGTCGGAACACCGAGAGCTTCTGGTCGAGCTTCGCTTCGAGCTTTGCTTCGAGCTTTGCTTCGAGCTTCGCTTCGAGCTTTGCTTCGAGCTTTGCTTCGAGCTTTGCTTCGAGCTTCTGCTCGAGCCTCTGCTCGAGCCTGGCTTCGAGGCTCGCTTCGAAAGTCGAGAGCGCGCTTGTCAGCTCCTCACGGAACTCGCGTCGGGTGATCGGGGCGTCCATGTCGTCGGTGGGTGGCATCGTAACGAACCTCGAGCGGGAGCGACAGCACGAGCTGTGCCGCGCCAACCATCCGGAATCAGGAGCACGTCTGTCCGATACCGGCCGGTATCTGGACGCGCGTCCGAGATCACTCGGACGCGAGCCCTCCGTTCGTTGTTCAGCGTAGCGTCGCGGTCATCGTGATCGACGCCACCGCGGCGAGCGCGCGCGAGATCGGGCAGCCCTTCTTCGCATTCTCGGCGAACGCCGTGAACTCGTCGGCGGTGATGCCGGGGACCTCGCCCACGAGCTCGAGGTGGATCGCGACGATCGTCCAGCCGATGTCCTGCTTCTCCATCGACACGGTCGCGACGGTCTCGAGCTTCGTCGGCTCCTTGCCCGCGTTCGTGATCTGGAAGCTGGTCGCCATCGTGAAGCAGCTCGCGTGTGCCGCAGCAATGAGCTCCTCGGGGTTCGTTCCCGCCTTGCCGTCCTCGGCCGCGAACCGGGTGTTGAACCCGTACGGTTGATCCTTGAGCGCGCCCGACAGGGTCGAGATCTCGCCCGTGCCCTTGGGGCCGGTGCCGCGCCAGACGGTAGTAGCGGTTCGCTTCAACATGGCGTTGGGTATAAACGACGAAGACCCCGGTGATCACTCACCGAGGCCTGCGATCTACCCGCGGAGCGGGAGCGGTTCAGGGTACGTAGACGGACGGGCAGATCGTCGCGTCATACGTGCCTGCGGTCGACGCCGCCATACCGGGCGGGTGGTCCTTGTAGCCCGCGATCCACAGCCAGTAGACAGTGTTCGGTTCGACGGCAGTGGTGATGAACTCCTCGGACGGACCGGCGGCGAGGCGGTTCGAGATGTCAAGGACGGCAGGCTCGGTCTCTCCAGCCATCGCTTCCTCAGCGAGGAGAACGTCGATGTCCATGGTCGCGAGCGGGAACTTCATGCGGATCGTGACCTCGTCGGTCGTCGGTCCCGTCGTGAACTTGAACGTATCGCGGTCCTTGTAGTCGTCGGTGGCGCCCACCGGGTTGTTGGCCGAAGTGCCGCTCACGCGGTACGTCGTACCAGCCGCAGCTGTGATGCCCGTGGGCTCTGGATTGTCGGCCGTCGTCGTGGTGAGCGTGATGTTCGGCGCCGGGTCGACCGCCTCGTAATCCCACGCGATCATGTCATTGCCAACGTTCGTGGCTCCGTCTGCCGCCTCTGCATAGCCACCCGTGGTGAGGTACGGGCAGCGCGTATCGGGGGTCTCGGTGACCATCTTGATCTTGTAGCTGACATCTCCGCTCGGAGCGGCGTCTCCGAGGACGATCGCCTGGAGCTCGTATGCTCCCGCCGGGAGAGAGACGTGCGAGGCCGTGTGGCCACGGTGCATCTCTCCAAACAGCTGAAGCTGCTCGTTCATCGGCTTGCTTCGATCGTAGATGCGGAAGTTGCCCGTGAGGGTCTCGAGGCCCGCGCCGCCGAAGGTGACATAGACAACCGCAGGGGCGGCCAGGGTGATCTTGTAAGAGTCGACGTCGACAACGCCGATGTCACCCGCCATCGTCGGAGCCTCGAAGTGGCTGGCGTTGGCCTTGCCGCAGATCGTGCTGCTCGCCGTGAAGGTGAGCATCGTGTCTTCCGCAGCGCCGACCTCGAACGTGTCATTCGTCAGGTCGCTGAGCTCTTGTGCGTCGCAGCCCGGGGGCAACGGCGGCGCATCGGGCTTCGCGTCGGCGACGACCACGAAGGCGTCGGGCTTGTCGTTACCGCCACCGGAGCAGGCGACAACCGACGGGAGAACGAGGAGGAAGGAGGTCAACAACCTGGACGAGCGCATCCGCGTGTTTCACCACGTTTGCCAGGGGTTCGTCTAGCCTTTGAAACCTATCCGCGGCTGTCCCGTCACCGGAGCGAGGATCCGACGTGATTCCATCATCTTGATGAATCGCGACCGTGCGGTGTCCTGTCTGATGAGATGCCGTCGCGGCGACCTGTGTCGCTCTGTGTACGAAACTCTGCACTCGTCCGTCACCCGTTCGCAGTCGCTGCACGGACCGCACAGGTTGCGATCCTTCGATTCGCACCCGCTCGGAGGTTATTTGGTCGGAACGGCCAGCGACGGCTGAAACGATGGGGATACGGCCGCTGGGGTCAGCGTCGGAACGACACCGTCCGGTGTGTACGCCTGAAAGAACCCCATGCTTCCACCGCCACCGCCACTGGTACGGGCGCCGCCACCCGTACCAGCGCCGGGTCCGCCCGGCCCCGGCAAGGCACCCTGAGCACCGCCCGCTCCACCACTACCTTCGTCCGTGGCAGGCGGACACCCAACCGGCGCCGTGAGGGTGCGGGCACCGTCAGCCCCATTTTGTCCGTTCGCCCCCTGCGGTTTTCCGCATCCACCGCCGCCACCGTTCGCAAACAGTCGACCGGACACACGCACGTCGATTCCCTGAAGGACCACATAGCCGCCCGCACCTCCTCCGCCGCCCGGGCAGAGGTTTCCCTGCTGCCCGGTTCGCCCGCCGAAGCCGCCACCGCCGCCGGCATAAACTGCCCCGTCGACGACAACTGAATGCCTGCAGGAAATCAGTGTCGCCGCTCCTCCCCCGACACCATTCCCGCCGCAAGTAGTCGATCGCACGCCTCCGATGCGCCCTCCAACGAGAAGGCCAACATCTGCTGGTACATACGATAGGCCGCCGGAGCCCGGGGAGCTGCCGCCATCTCCGCCAGCTGTCGCGAAACCCGCCCCACCTCTCGGATTCTCCGTACCAAGACCACCATAACCTCCGCTGCGGCCGGCACCCGAGACGCCGCCGACGGTCGAGGACACGTCGATGGTTCCCCCGACTCGGACTGCGCCATCGGTCACGATAGCAATTGCCCGTGCGCCGGACACTCGCCATGTCCCTGCCGTCTCGATCGTGAAGGTGCCGTAACGAAGAACGCAGATGTCCGGTCCGTTTGTCTGGGTGACGATTCCGCCATTGCACACAGCGTCGACATTGGTATCGATGAGCTCGTTCCCGCTGATCGTCCGACTTGCCTCGACTGCAGGTGCGTCGCAAACATCCGGCAGGTACTTCGGTGAGATGTACGCACAGTGCGGTGTCGGTGCATCCACGCAGGCCAGATCACAAGCCTCCGTGGTTAATTCCCCGCTGGGACTACACGTCTCCACGACGCCATTCCCGCACCTCGCGGTGTTCGGGATGCACGACACCGACTTGCAACCTTCCGTCGGATCACAGCCGTGATCGCAGTGGCTGAGATCGTAGTTGTTGCCGCCGGCGTTGCAGACGATCGCGCTTTCCCCGCGACAGCCCGCCACATCACCCGCCGTGCAATCGACGGCGATACATGTTTGCGGCTCGCCCTGCAGTGCGCCGTCGACGTCACAGAACGGAAGTGATGGCTCCTGGCAGTACCCATCGGCGCACGAGACCGGGTTCGGCTTCGTGCACGCTCCGATGCAGAGCGTGAGGGAAACGAAGGCGACGACCGAGATTCTTACTTGCATCGACCGCATGTCGGCCCACTCTGCCGAGAGTTGCTTCGATTCTCAATCGGCGTTTCGTAAGAGAAGGGGGCGTAGCGAATTGCTGCAGGCGCGGTCGTCCGATCTCTCGGTAACTCCCCGCGTTTGACTCGTGACAATGCGCGCTCGGATCCCGACTGACGGTGACGAAGCGGGGAGTGGACACGCTGCGCCGATTGGGTGAGCCGCGCGGATCGACGAGACCTCCAGACCGAGGGAGCCGCCCCCGCGCAGGAGATTCGTGATCTGGTCACCCGGCGCGGCAACCTCCAACTCCGGAAGCTCGCTTGTACTCAGCTCGTACTCAGCTCGTACTCAGGGCGCGAACGTTGCCCCGCAGATGGAGATGCCATAGGGCACCGGGCCCGGAGCGCTGCTCGCGTCGTTTCCGACGAGGATCCAGTAGGTCGTGCTCGGCTTCACGCCGAACGTCTTCATCTCGGGTTCTTGCTTGACAGCTTCGATCGCACGTCCGATCGCCGGCAGCGTGGCGGCCTCGAGCACGAAGAAGTCGAGGTCCTGCGTGGTCCCGGGCCAGCTCAGCCGGACGGCGAGCTCGTCGGTCGCGGGGCCGGTGGTGATCGCGAACGTGTCGCGGTCACGGTAGCCGCTGGTGACGGTGAGGTCGGCGCTCGAGCCGGCGACGAGGTACGTGCTCGTCGGGCCCAGGGTGAGGCCGGTCGGTTCGGGCATGTCGGCGGTGCTCGCGGTCAGCGACAGGGTCGGGTTCGAGATCAGCAGCACGTCGTTTCCGGCATGGATGTTCCCCATGGTGTCGAGGGTCTCGGTGTACGCGGGGCCGCCGGTGAGCTTCGGGCAGCGGGTCGCCGGCGAGTCCACGGCGAACGTCACGCGGTACGGCAGCGCTGCGGAGATGGCGGCGGGGTTGGCGGCGAACAGCAGCAGCTCGTAGGACCCCGCGACGAGGTGAACGTCGAGGACCGCGTGGTTGCCGACGAAGGTCGCGCTGGTACCCACGTTGTCGAGCGTGCCATCGCGGTAGACATCGAGCGAGAGGTAGTCGAGTGCCTCGGCGCCCGGCGCCACGAGGTCGATGCGCACGTCGGCGTCGGTGGCGATCGTGAACGTGAAGCCGTCGATATCGACGAGCTCGTCGGCGGGCACGTAGTGGGTGCTGTTGATCGTTCCGCAGATCGTGCGGCGGGCGCCGGCGAAGACACCGCTGATCTCGGCGACCGAGTTGGCCACGTTGCCCGAGAAGTCATCGTTCGTGACGTCCGCGGTCTCGGTGTAGTCGCACCCGGGCGTGATGGGCGCGTCGATGCTCGCATCGACCGTGATCGAGGCGTCGATCGCAGGAGTACCGGCGTCATCGCCGCAAGCAGCGAGCACGAGAAGGCCGACCAGGAACCGCATGGCCGCCGTATACACGCAGTGGTCAGGCGGGTGCGAGCGGAGCGGCGAGAAGCTCTTCGATCGGTCCTTCGCCTGGCGCTGCGCGAGCCAGCACTCGTTGCGTCAGCGGACGATCCAGGTCCCGCTCTGCGCCCACCACGGCGGTGCCGCGGCGACGGTGGTGGCACCCTGCTGCTGGCGCTGCATCAGCATCATGAACAGCATCATGTCCTGCGGATTGATGCCGTTCTGCTGGCTGGTGTTCTGGATCTGCTTGACCGAGTCCAGCAGACCGTTGAGCGCCGATACCAGGCCGGTGGAGTCGTAAGACGCGGTGCCACCGGTGACCTGGGAGAGGGCGGTGGGGTCGATGGCGGAGAGCTCTTCGGGTTCGGGCGGTTTCGACATGGGGGATGTCCTTGGGTCAGATGGTGGTGCTGACTCCCATGGGCATCAGCAGCCGACGTGCCACGCCTGGATGATCGAGATCTCGATAGGTTTGGTCGATCGCTCCGGGAGACGGGGACCCGAGTCGTATACCGAGGGATTCGATCCCCGATGGGGGTGCCACCGAACGTGCACTAGTTGATCGCGACGCCGAGGAGGCGCCCGAGGGCGTAGGTCAGGGTCGCCGCGGCCAGGCCCAGGAGGAGCTGGCGGCCTCCCGAGCGCCAGACGCTCTTGCCCGTGAAGATGGTGATCGCGGCGCCGACGCCGAACAGCACGAGTGCGCTGAGGGTGACGCTCGCGATCACGGCGGTCCAGCCGGAGGCGAACACGAACGGCAGCACCGGGAAGATCGCGCCGAACGTGAACAGGATGAACGACGTGATCGCGGCGGTCCACGCCGAGCCACCGAGGTCGTCGGGATCGAGACCGAGCTCCTCGCGCGCCATCACGTCGAGCGCCGCGCTCTTGTCCTTGAACACCGCCTCGGAGAGCTGCTGAGCCTCCTCCTTCGGGATGCCCTTCGCCTCGTAGATGAGTTGCAGCTCTTCGCGCTCTTCCTCGGGCGCCTGCTCCAGCTCGTCGCGCTCCGTGGCGAGCTCGCGCTCCGAGAGCTCGCGCGAGCTGGTCACCGAGATCCACTCGCCGAGCGCCATCGACGACGCCCCCGCAAGCAAGCCCGCGAGACCGGTGACGAGGATCGCCTTGCTGCTCGCGGTGGCCCCGGCGACGCCCATCACGAGCGAGAGGTTCGAGCACAGGCCATCGTTCGCACCGAGCACCGCGGCGCGGAGCGCGTTGCCGCCGACGTTGCGATGCCGGCCTTCCACGCGCGCGAGCTCGCTGCCGGCGGCACCGGTGGCGCGCTTCATCAACGACGTGAGCACCCGCGCGTGCGACCGCTCCTGCGCGGTCATCCGCGTGTTCTTGGTCTCGGTCTGCGTCTGGTAGTCGTTGCGACCGACGGTCTCGCGGGTGGCCACCGTGGGCAGCACGAGCCGCGCGCCGAAGCGCTTCGCGGTCCACGACAGCACGCGCGCGCGCCAGCTCGGCCGGCGCGGACCGGGCGTGACGCCCTTCGCGACGAGCTGCTTCTCCCAGAACGCCGCGTGCTTGTCCTCGACGTCGGCGAGCTCGCGATAGATCTTTGCGACGCCGTCATCGGGCTCGGAGTCGGCCATCGCGCGGTACTGCGCGGCGCTGTCGATCTCGTCCTGACGATTCGCGAAGAATCGGCGAACGTCGTCAGCGCCGGGCATGGGCCATGTCTACCACGACGGCGTCAGTCCTCGCGTCGCCAGAGCCGGCGCACGGCCGCGGTCCACTCCACGGCGTTCTGCGCCGCGGCGCGGAACAGCGTGTACATGCCGCCCTCGGGCGCGGGCTCGTGGTGCGGTACGGTCGGCGTGACGTTCGGCAGCGCCATGTCGATCGACATCACGCCGCTGCCGACCTCGATCGATCGCTCGGGCGAGACGTGCGCGATCAGCGCGGCCATCGAGTTGTTCGAGCCCAGGACCTCGCAGCGAAACCGCTCGATGCCGCGCTCCGCGGCCGCCGCGCACAGGCGCAGGAACAGCAGCTTGCCGAGGCCCTTGTGCTGCGCTTCGTCGGCGACCGCGACCGCGGCCTCGGCGGTGGCGTGCAGGTCGGGCAGGCGGATGAACCGCGCGACGCCGAGGCCGACGGGATTTCCCGCGCCGTCGCCATCCTCGCGTACCGCGCCGAGCGCGAAGTGATCCTCCTGGTCTACCTCGGTCAAGTAGCGCAGCTCGTCCTCGCTGAGCGTGGGCTTCGGGGTCAGGAACCGCGCATAGCGCGACTCGTGCGACAGCAGGTGGAAGCCGCGATCGAGGATCTGCTTGTCGTCCGGGCACACGAGGCGCAAGACGATGCACGTGCCGTCGCGCAGCGTCGCGCGTTCGACGTAGTCGGCCGTGAAGAACCGCGAAGATGCCACTCCGCTCGTTCTAGACGACAACTAGGCAGCGACGGTGAAGAATCGCGCGCTATCGACGGCGGGCTCGTTGAACAGCGCGCGCTGGTGAGTCGCAGCCTCCCGGATCACGCTGGGGATCGGGAGCTTCGCCCTGTCGAGCAGGATCATCGTACGGCCCGGGCCGATCGCGTCGACCAGCACCGAGGGCGGCGCCCAGTTGAAGCCAAAGCCCATGATCCGGTCGACGTCGCGCGGCCGGTTGACGACGACGCCGACGAGACCGAGGCCGTACGAGATGTAGCCGAGCATGACCTTGCGGAGCAGCTCTGCTTCCTTACCCTCGGAGGTGCACAGGACCTCCATCGCGCCGGTGTGACGACCCGCGCGGATCGCGGCCTTCATGCTCTCGACGAACGTCGGCATCGGCGGCGCCATCTCTTCGCGCGGGCGGTAGTCGCCTGTCGCGGGATCGAGCACGAAGTGCTTCGCGTCGGCGCCCTTGCCGTCCATGCGGAAGAAGCCGCCCTTGTCGCGGGTCTTGCGGCCGAGGTGGCCGCGGTCGATCCCGCGCTGCATGTAGGTGGGGAGCTTGAACTGGTCGTGCGCGGTGTCGTGGGTCGTGGCCCACAGGTTGTCGACGATCGCCTTGTGGACATCCCACCCCACGAGGTCGATGGTCGCCAGCGGCGGGAGGGCGCGTCCGGTGTGTGGGCCGACGAGCTGATCCATGAACGCGACGCCGTGCTCCTCGGCGAGTTGCGCGACCTCGTTCAGGACCTTGAAGCCGAGTCGGTTCCCCGCGAAGGCCGGCGTATCCGCGCACTCCACGACCTCGCGCCCGACGACGTTGGCGAGGAAGTCACGGACCACCGCGACGACACCCGGATCGGTCCCCGCGTGCGCGATCAGCTCGCAGCCGGTGATCACCGTGGGGGGATTGAAGAGATGAACGCCGAGGAAATTCTTGCGGAAGCTCTCGCTGAACCCGGCGCACATGTTGGCGATCGAGAGGCCCGACGAGACGGTGGCGACGATCGTGGTCTCCTTGCGGAGCTTCTCGATCAGGGTGAACACCTCGCGCTTGATCGCCGGCTCCTCGGAGACCGCCTCGAAGACGAGGTCCGCATCGAGGAGGGCGTGACCGAGGTCCGACGAGTACGAGCCGCACGAGATCGTGGGGCTGCACGCCTTGCCCTTGGTGAGCTGCTCGGCGCGAGCCCTGCCGGCCTCTGCCTTCTCGAGCGTTCGGGCGAGGAAGACCGTCGGAATTCCGGCGGCGGCAAACACCGCACCGGAGCTGGAACCCATTGCACCGTTAGCGCCGAGGACCACGATCTTACGAATCGATCTCATGGGCGTACCACCTGAGCAAAACGCGTACCGCGCCGCGTCGACGGGGTTCGCGGAGGTGGCGCGATAGTTTCGGGCAGGAGCGCACGAACGTGCTTCGGCGCTCGGTGTTCAGAACGTGAGCCGGAATCCAAGTCGCGCGCTGCTCGGCGCGTAGCGGGTGGTGGTGCGGCCGAAGTTCGGGTTGCGCGCGGTCGGGGTGAACGTCTCGTTGCCCGAGTTATCGATCGCCTTTGCCCAGAGTAGGTCTTCGTAGGTGCCGCCGACGATCGGGTTGACGTTGTTCTCGCCGCCGCCACCGGCGCGGTACTGCGGTGCGTAGGTCTGGTCGGTGTCGAACGTCGCCTGCCGGTTGTAGAGGTTGAAGATGTCGACGAACACCTCGGCGGTGACGCCCTTGCCGAGCTTCCGCGCGTACGCGAGGTGCAGATCGATCGCGTGCTCGATCTCGCCGCGCCCGAGCTCGCCGCGCGGCAACAGGAACGATTCGTCGGCGCCGTAGAGGTAGTGGGCACCGAGCGCGTTCTTCGGGATGCCGGAGATCAACCGGGCGCGCGTCCCGACGGTGAGGTTCTGCACCTTGCCGAGATCGAACGTGTAGTAGCCGTCGAGCTTGAGCGAGTGCGGGCGATCCTGCGGAAGCGCGCCGCGGCGGTTCGCGAGCAGCTCGATCAGGTCGTACTGCGACGAGATGTTCGGATCCACCTGGCCGTTGTCGTAGGACACGCTGCCCGGGTAGTTCCCCTTCGTTCGCGAGTGCGTGTACGAGGCCTGCATCATCAGGCCGCGCGAGAACTGATGCGCGACCGAGAGCTCGATCGCCTCGTACGTGCGCTCGGGTTTGTCGAACATGCGAATGCCCTTGTAGAGATCGAGCTGCTTCTGCAGCCGCTCCTGCACCTTCGCGTCGTCGGAGCGCGCGATCTGCTCCTCGAGCTTCTTCTGCTCGGACATCGCGAACTCTCCCGGGTTCGCGATGATGTACGTGTTCGCCCCGTCGGTGGACACGTCCTCGATCACGCGACCGAGCTGGCGGTTCTGGTACGTGACGCCGACCTTGAGGTCCGGCTCGATCTGGTACTCGGCGCCGATCAGGACCTCGTCCATGTACTGCGCCTTGATGCCCGGGGCGACGAGCACGCCGCTGGAGCCTAGGAGCTGCTCGAGATCGGGCGCGCCGGTCGAGCTCAGGCAGCCGAGCCCGTTCGCGCCGCCGAGCTTCGGATCCGTGGGGCCGCACTTGGTGCCCGCGCGGGTCGAGAACGTCTGCACGTAGCTGACCTCGCCGCCGAACGAGCGATCGTTGATGTCCATCGGGATCGATTCGAAGAACCGGCCCCACGAGCCAAACACCTTCGCGCGACCCTCCTCGGTGGGATCCCAGATGACGCCGAGGCGTGGCGCGATGTTGCCCTTGAGGTTCATCGCGTCGTCGCCGATGTGATTGCCCGTGAGCGCGTCGGTGGTGTTGCGGAGGTTCGAGGCATAGCGCAGTCGCTGCTCCTCGTAGCGCGCACCGACGTTGACCGTGAGGTTTCGGCGCAGACGCCACGAGTCGCGCAGGTACGCCGACCAGTTGACGGTCTCGCCGCCGATCAGCGTGCCCGGGGCACCGGCGACGCCTTCGAGGTAGTCGCACGCGAACTCGAGCGTGCCGCCCGTCGTCGACATCGAGTTTGGATCGTCGGTGTGGCACCGGTGGTCGAAGCGCGGATCCGCGGGGCCGAGCGGGGCGAGCTGCACCCACCGGGTGACCTGGACCTGATTGCCGACGGAGTTCTGGATGAACGCACCGCCCGAGTAGATGCGCGAGGCGGTCTTCAGGTCCTGCTCGAAATCGAGGCCGGCCTTGAGCTCGTGACCACCGAACAGGTGACCGCGCTGCGTGATGCCGATGCGGCCCATGCGCCGCTCCTCGCTATCCGCCTGGATGTTACCCGGGCCGCCGATCGAGTACGACTGCGGCGAGCTCATCGGGCAGTTCGCGGCGAGGAACGGGTACGGGTCCGAGCCGCCGGGCTGGGTGTCGGTGCAGCCGATCGTGGTCTTCTGCGTCTCGCCGCCGAGCGCGCTCCACAGGCCGAGGTTGCCATCGGTGAGGATCTGGCGCGGCTGATCGTCGAGAGAGGGATCGATCGAGCCGGTGTTGTTGGTGGAGCGGTGCCACGCGACGAGCGCCTCGATCTCGGTCTTGTTGTCGTTGAGCTTCGAGCTCCAGCGGAGCGCGGTATCGGTGGTCAGCCCGCTCGAGCGACCGCCCGAGGTGGGCAAGCCGTAGATGCCCGGGCTCTCGCCCTTGTTCGGCACGGCGATGATCGAGAACTGGGCCTGATCGGTCGGCGACACCGCGAGGTTGAGCTTTCCGATCGCGGAGTACTGCTGCGACGTCGCGCTGCGCTTCTCGCGGTCGAGCTCGTCGGTGATGAAGAATCCGGTGCTCGGATCGACATCGGCGTTGCCGTCGGCGTGGCCGCCCTGGGAGGCGAGGCGATTGTCGCAGGACGAGAGCTCGCCGCTCGGGAGGCGCGAGCGGCAATCGGTCTGCCGCTTCGTGATCCGCGTGTAGTCGGTGCGCGACAGCTGCGGCGCGAAGCCGACGTAGAAGAACAGCCGGTCCTTGATGATCGGGCCGCCGAGGTCGAAGCCAAAGTCGGCGGAGTACGCACGCTCGGAGGTCACGTCGATCGACGACGCGTTCACCGGCGTAGAGCGACCGCGCCGGGTCAGGAACGCGGGGGCGAGCGTCCCGAACACGCTGCCGCTGAACGTGTTCGAGCCGGTCTTCGTGACCGCGTTGATGATGCCGCCGATCGCGCGGCCCCACTCGGCGTTGTAGCCGCCGGCGATCACCTCGGTCTCCTCGATGAACTCCGAGAGCAGCGGCGTACCCAGGGAGCCGTAGGTCAGGCCGGTGATGTCGATGCCGTCGACGAGGTAGCGGTTCTCGAGCGACGTCGAGCCAGAGAACGCGAGGCCGAGGCCATCGTTGTTCGCACCGGCAGTGGCGGTGGCGGTGCCCTCGATGGTGCGGTTCGGCTGCGGCGTCTTCTCGCGGAACGCGCGGTCGTACTTGCCGCCCTTGGTGGTCGTCGATTGATTGATCTGTGTCTGCCTGTCGTGGATCTCGTAGACCGTGGCGGTGCTGGTGAGGCCGAGCACCTGGTTGACCGTGACCTGATCGTTCGCGCTGACCCGGATGCCTTTGTGCACCACGATCAGCTTGTCGACGTAGAACGTCACCGAATAGGTGCCGGGCAACAGGTCGGTGATCTTGTACATCCCGTCGCCATCGGTCAGCGCGGTCTGAGGTTCGGGTGTGGCGCCCGCGGCGATGACCGTCACGCCGACCAGCGGCTCCTTCGTGCCCTTGTCGGTGACGCGGCCTTCGACCGCGCCCGTGGTCATCGATTGGCCGAAGGTCGTCCCCGCCAGCGCGACGAGGATCAGGATCGTTAGTCTCGCGTGCATTCGTGATCTCCCACATCATCGATACGGGACGCGTGCGTCGCGCGAAATGCAGCGGCGATGAGGGCGCGTGACACGGCGCGTGCGACAGTCGCGATGGTGTCGCACGCGCAATCGCTTCGCTCGCTAACCGCGGACATCACCGGGTGCCGCAGGTGCGCGCGCCTCGTGACCTGCCGCGAGGCCGCCGCGGCCGCGCCGCCGAAGCGTTTTCTCGACGAGGAGTACTGGGCGAAGCCGATTCCCGGGTTCGGGGATCCGAAGGCGCGGCTGCTCGTGGTGGGGCTCGCACCGGCGGCGCACGGTGGCAACCGCACCGGCCGCGTGTTCACGGGCGACCGCTCCGGCGACTGGCTCTACGGAGCGCTCCATCGCGCGGGGTACGCGAACCAGGCGACGTCCACGCATCGTCGCGATGGCATGACGCTGACCGATGCGTACGTCGCGTGCATCGTGCGCTGCGCGCCCCCGGGCAATCACCCCACGCCGAAGGAGCGGGACAACTGCGTTCCGCTGTTCGTGCGCGAGCTGAAGCTGCTACCGCGCGTGCGCGTGGTGCTCGCGCTCGGAGCGTTCGCGTGGGACGGCTTCCTGCTCGCCGCCGCTCAGCTCGGCCACGCCACGCCGAAGCCGCGGCCGAAGTTCGGGCACGGCGCGCGCGCCACGATCGGCCCGTACGAGATGGTGGCGAGCTACCACGTCAGTCAGCAGAACACGTTCACGGGCCGGCTCACCGAGCCGATGCTCGATGCGGTGTTCGCCACCGCGAAGGCGCTCACGCCCGGGCGCCGACGAGCGTGACCCGGTGCTCGCTTCCCAGCATCTGCGGTAGCGGCGTGCCCGCGTAGCCGACCATGGAATGATCGTGCCACCGCCAGCGTCATTTCAGCGGTGCCATGATCGATTTCGGCGGTACGTGTGACCTGGCGGTGTGGTGCAAGCTGTTGCGCGACAAGGGCTGGACCGGCCCGGCGATCGCGAAGGCGCTCGGGAAGAGCGAGGGCTACGTGAATAATCTGGTCCGGGTGGTCGAACGCGGGTCACCCGTGCTGCTCCTCCGCTGGAAAGAGGAGCAGAACGGGCAGCTCGAGCACGTGTGCGCCACCGACTGGCTCGTGCAGGTCTGCCTGCTGCCGCACGACGTCCAGGACGCCGAGCTGGCGCACCGGATCTCCGCCGGCTCGCGCTACTCGCCGAGACCGTAGCTCTCCTACTCGCGGAAGAACGACGCTTGCTGGAACTTCAGGCCCGCGACGATCTGGTCGACGCGCTCGGCCGACAGCGCGCCGATGCGCTCGCCGAGCCGCGACTTCTCGACGGCGTCGATCTGCGAGACCACGACGACGCTCTGCGCGGGGAGGTTCGCCTCGCCTGCGTCGAGCAGCACGTTGCCGGGCTCGCCCGCCTTCGCGAGGTTCGAGGTCAGCGCGCACACCACGACGGTGGTGATCCGCGAGGCGTTGAACACGTCGTCCTGCACCACGACGTGCGGATGCGAGTACGGCCGCTCGTCCTCGGGTGCGATCCAGTAGATGTCGCCACGGCGGATCTTCATAGTGCGGCCTTCGGCTTCTCTTGCTTCTCCGGCTCGGTCCACGGATATCGGCGCGAGAGCATGCGTGCGCGCTCCTTGAGATCGGTCGAGAGCGCGCCGTCGTCGGCCTCCGCATAGCGGAGCGCGAGATCGTCGGCGGTCTGGAACCGCGCGTCGCGGGACTTGGCGAGGGCGATCGCGAGGAACGCCTCGACTTGCGGCGTCACGGGGCCGAACGCCGAGGGACGCAAGGGCATCACGTGGACCACGGCGTAGAGCAGGGCAGGGGTGTCCTTGGCCACGAACGGCACGCGGCCGGTCATGCAGCGGTAGATCACGGCGGCGAGCGCGTAGACATCGGCGCGGTGATCGACCGGCTCGCCGCGCGCCTGTTCCGGAGCCATGTACGCGGGGGTGCCGATCACCGCGCCCTGGGTGAGGGTGCCGCTGGTGTCGGCGAGGAGGGCGACGCCGAAGTCGAGGACCTTCCACACGCCGTCCTCGGTGAGGAACAGGTTGTGGGGCTTGAGGTCGCGATGGACGATGCCGGCGGCGCGGGCCTTCTCGAGCACGCCCGCGATCTGCGAGATCATGCCGGCGAGGCGCGCCCCGGTGAGCGGACCGGCACGGAGGACCTCGCCGAGGGTGTGGCCGCGGAGCAGCTCCATCGCGAGGAACGGGATCGGGTCCGCGGGTGATGAGGCTTCCAGCACGCGCACGACGTTCGGTGAATCGATCTGCGAGGCGATACGCACCTCGCGGAAGAACCGCTCGACGTGGTTCGGATCGGAGAGCAGCTCGCGGCGCAGCAGCTTGACCGCGCCGACCTGGTTGGATTTGGTGTGCGTTGCCTCGTAGACCTCGCCCATCGCGCCGCGTCCGAGCACGGCGCCGAGCTCCCACGAGCTGATGCGATGACCGGTGAAGCGGCCGGGGCCGCCGATCTTCAACGCGCGGTCGAGATCCTGCCGGAGCTCGGCGACCTGCGCATCGCGCTGCGCGGCGAGGCGCGTGGCCTTTTGCAGCTGATCGATCGCCTTCAGCGACGTCTTGCGCGTGATCCGTGCGAGGAAGAAGCAACCGGCGTAGAGCTGCTGCAGGATCAACTGCCCGGCGACCTGCGCTTGCCAGGAGCAGTCCGCGCGCACGGGCGAGAACCCCGGATCGGGGAGGATCTTCGCGATGACGACGACGGAGTGCACCGCGTGGAGCACGGCGGCGAGCGCGTAGACGCCGATCGCACTCGCGCGATCCTCCGTGCGGCAGAAGAAGAACACACCGAGGGCCACGATCAGCGGTGCCGCGGAGAAGATGCCGACGTAGAGGATGCCGAGCTCGCCACACACGATCGCGGCGAACGCGAGCACGTTGAGCTGGCGCGGATCGTAGCTCGCGGTGTTCCGCATCCCGCGGAACATCCAGATGCTGCCGAGCACCGTGATGCCCATGGTGGCGAGCAACGCCCGGCCGATGCGCGGATCGCCGGGCAGCGCGAGCACGGCGCCCGCCACGAACACCGCGATGATCCAGCCGACCTGCAGCAGCATGCGCGTGCGCGCGATCTCCTCGCCGTGGAGCGCATCGGCCGCGGTGGTCAGCGTGGTCTGGGCCTGCGCGCGGATCGTGGTCATGCGGCCTTCAGATGGCGATCCTGAACGAACGCTGCAACGTCGTCCCCACTACGAGCCAGTGTAGCCTAGTCCCACGGGTGCTTGCGGATCAGGCCGTCGGCGCGCTTGCGCAGCTTCGGATCGAGGCTGCCGGCGAGGGCCAACGTGAGGTGCTGTGCGGCTTCCGCGCCTGTTCCGAACCGCTCCTCGGGAGATTTCGCGAGGGCGAGCGCGAACCACCGGTCGACGTCCGCATCGACCTCGACGAACTCGCCGGGCCGCCCGGGCATCTTGTGGACGACCGCGTAGAGCAGGGCGGGCGTATCGGGCGCGCTGAACGGATGACGCCCGGTGAGCGCGCGATACGCCACCGCCGCGACGGCGTACACGTCGGCGCGCCCATCGACACGCTTGCCCTGCGCCTGCTCGGGCGCCATGTAGTTCGGCGTTCCGATGATGCCGCCCTGGGTCAGCGTGCCCGAACTCTCCTCCAAGAGCGTGGCCACGCCGAAATCGAGGATCTTCCACAGCGGCACCGGGCCATCGGTCAGGAACAAGTTCTGCGGCTTGAGGTCGCGGTGCACGATGCCGGCATCGGCTGCGGCATCCACGCCCGCGCCGACCTGACGCACGAGCACGGCGACCGATGCGCCCGTCATCTTCGGCTCCTTGCGCAGGAGCTCGGTCAGCGTGGCGCCGCGCAGCCGCTCCATCGCGAGAAACGGTGTGATCGCATCGTCGGCCGCGGCGTCGAGGATCTTCACCGTGTGCGGCGAATCGAGCGCGCCGCTCGCGCGGACCTCGCGCAAGAACCGCGCGACGTGTGTGGGGTCGGAGAGCAGCTCGCGGCGCAGCAGCTTCACGGCGGCGGCCTCGCCCGTCGCGGTGTGGGTGGCCTCGTAGACCTCGCCCATCGCGCCGCGGCCGAGGACGGCGCCGAGCTTGAACTCGCCGACCACGTGGTCGGTGTACCGGCCCGCACCACCGATGCGCATCGCGCGCTCGAGATCGGCGCGCAGCTCCTCCATCAGCGCCTCGCGCTGCGAGGCCATGCGCGTCGCCTTCTGCAGCTCCTCGATCGATGCCAGCGATGCTCGGCGGAACGCCCGTGCGGTGTAGTACGCGAGCGCGTACGTGCCGAGCACGAACAGCGCGCCGGTGATCTGCCAGCTGAGGTGGAGGTGCACGCCGGTCGCGAACACGCCAGGATCGGGAAATGCACGCGCGATGATCAGTCCTGCGACCAGCGAATAGCAGATGAGCGCGGTCAGGAAGATGTAGCGCGCTGTCTTCACGGCCTCCGTGCGCGCGACGAAGTGGATCCCGATCACGATGATCACCGGCGTCACCGTGAACGTGCCGAAGAACAGCACCGCGACATGCGCGTTGACCACGCTCATCACGGAGAGCTCGAGCAGGGCTTGGCCCGTGTACTTCTGCGGATCGGCGAATCGCTGATGAAACACCACGCTGACCACGATGCCGAGCGCCATCGCGGAGATGAAGGCGACCGCCATCGGGCGCGGCGCAGCGAGGAACGGCACGGTGCCGATCGAGACCACGCTGATCGCCCAGCCCATCCGAATGAACAGGCGCGTACGCTCGATCTCCTCGTCGCGCATCGCATCCGCCGCCGTCGTCATCATCGTGCTCGGCACCGGCGTGCCGCGCGTCAACGAGGGCGTGCTCGCATGCGCGGTGGCCGCCGGCGAGGCAGCGAGCTCGACCGTGGCCTCCTGGGAGCCCGCGATCGCCGCGGGACGATCCGCGACGGTCGCCCCGCTCGCGGTCTCCTCGTCCCGGGTGGCCATCATGACGAGTCTAGCTCGTGGGCAGGTGATGGGGTGCTCACCGACTGGTCGAGACGCTGTGTCTCGTGCAGGCTCGCCGGCGTGCGGTTCACCGACACAGTAATTCTCGTGACGGGCGGTGGCCGAGGCATCGGACGGGCGATCACGAAGCGGCTCGTGGATGAAGGTGCACGTGTGTGCGTTCTCGATGCGGATCGACACGCCGGCACCGACGCGGCGCGCGAGTACGGAGATCACGTGCTGTACGTGCGCGGTAGCGTCGCGAGCGAGCGCGATGTGCGACGCGCGGTCTCCGCGTGCGTGCGCTGGGGCAAGCGACTCGATGGCGTGGTCAACAACGCCGGCATCGCCGATCCGGAGATCGGCCCGATCGAGGACGTCACGCTCGCCACCTGGCGCAAGTACATCGACACGAACCTCAGCGGCGCATTCCTCGTCACGAAGGCGGCGGTCCCACACCTCCGCCGCACCAACGGTGCGATCGTCAACATCGCTTCCACGCGCGCGCTGCAATCGGAGCCGGAGACCGAGGCGTATGCCGCTACCAAGGGCGCTCTCCTCGCGCTCACGCATGCCCTCGCGATCAGCCTCGGACCGAAGATCCGCGTCAACGCGATCAGCCCGGGTTGGATCGCGACGTCGGAGATGGCGCCGCGCGACGAGCGCCGCGCACCGAAGCTATCGCGGGCGGACCACGCGCAGCACCCGGTGGGACGCGTCGGCCGCCCCGATGACATCGCGGGCCTGTGCGCCTGGCTGCTGTCGAGCGAGGCGGGCTTCGTCACCGGCGAGAACGTCGTCGTCGACGGCGGGATGACGCGCAAGATGATCTACGTGTGATCACTGCGTGCGCAGCGGGCCACTGCCCGCCGCCGGCGTGATCACGCCTGCCTGCGTGAAGTTGCCGGGCGTCGTGCGCACGTAGATCGTGCCGATTCCACCACCGCCAGCGCCGGCATTACCGCTCCCCGCGACGCCAGCTCCTGCGGGCATCGCACCTGCCGCTCCAGAACCACCGGCGCCGCCGTTGCCCGTGTTTCCGGCTCCACCACCGATCGCTGGCGTGGTCGTGAGGCCGCCGCTCGCGCCGCGACTGCCGGGGATGCCGAGCGATCCACCACCGCCGCCCGCGCCTCCGTTTGCCGCGACCACCGCCATCGGACCGAGCTTCACGCTGCGCGCCTCGAGGAGGATCGTGCCGCCGGCGCCTCCGCCGCATCCTGCGCCCGCATTCGCGCCGGCGATGTCGGCCTTGCCGCCTTCGCCGCCACTGCCGCCCACCGTGATCGTGCCGTCGACGGTGATCTCATCCACGGCGGTGATCTGCAGGGCGCCGCCGCCGCCGCCGCCCTTGCACGCCGTCACCGCGCCGAGCCCGCCGATGCCACCACCGCTCCCGCCGACGAGCGGCTCCGCGGTCGTGGCCACGCACGCGCCGCCGGCCAGTCCACCGGTTCCGTCGGCGCCGCCGAGGCCACCCACGCCGCCCGCGCCGCGACCACCACCCCCGCCTCCACCGCCATCGGCCGTGCCCGTCGACGCAGACGCACCGACGCCGCCGGGGCCGCATCCGGACGCTGGTGCCGTGTTGCCGCCGAGACCCGCGCCCGGTCCCCCGCACATCGGATCGCCCGCGTAGCAGCCGCCCGATCCATCGATCGTGCCGCCGATCGCCGCATCGGTGCCCGAGACGAACACCGCGGAGCGGCCTCCCGTGAAGTGGATCGTGGCACCGCTGTTGAGGCCGAGGCGATGGAACGTCCACACGCCGATCGGCTGCGTGCCGGTGGTGCGCAGCTCGAACGCGATGCCCGCGTTGACGCCCTGACCGGCGGCGCGCGTGACCACGCCCGTGATCGCGCCGGAGTCGGTGTTGAACGTCGCGACGCCGCCGTTGATCGTGATGTCCATCGTCAGCCCGTTCGTCGACGTGAGCCCGACGCCGTTGCTCGGATCCACCTCGTAGCAGCGCGCGCCGGGTGCCTGCGGCATGCAGCCGAGCGCGCACGTCACCGGCGCGACGCCACCGCAGGTCAGCATCGAGCCGAGGCACGAGCACGACAGGTTCGCGTCGATCGAGACATCGGGCGGCGCGTCGATATCGACCCCGCTGTCATGCGGCGAGCGAACGCAGACGCCGAGATCGCAGATCAGCGGATCCGGGCAGTCGGTCCCGTTCGCGCATGCCTTGCCCTCGGGCGGCGAGGGGTGAAAGCACGCGCTCAGCACCGCCAGGATCCAGGCATGCCTCACCCGACCAGTATCGCCCGGATCGGGTCGCCGTGGGCCCAACTCGTCGACCCCCGATGGGTTCGGGCGGACCCGCGCTCCTCGCCAACTGCCCGTTGTGTCTCGCGAGCCGGGGTGGCCCGACGGCTGCACATCGGCTCCCCGTCAATTCACGAAAGGCACGGTCATGAAGGCAAGCAAGTTTCTCGTTCTCGCCGGCGGCATCCTCGGCATCCTCGCGTTCTTCCTCCCGATGGTCACGCTGCACCGCGCCGACTACTCGGGCTCGGCCAGCGCCTTCCAGATCATCAAGGGCCTGCAGGTCGCGGGCGACGCGGCGAGCTCCGACGAGATCCGCGCGGCGGCGATGAACAGCGAAGCCGTTGCGTCGGCGAAGGAAGGTCTCGATGCGATGAAGGGCATCGTGATGGCGATCTTCGTCCCCGCCATCCTCCTCGCCGCGATGGGCGCGTTCGCCGTGACCAAGCGCCGGTTCGGCCGCCTCGCGGGATTCTTCTCGCTGCTGCTCGGAGTGATCGGTCTCGGTATCGCGATGCTGTTGAAGAGCGCCGCCGGCGGTGACTCCGGTCTCGGCCTGACGTTCCTCCTCGCGACCGGCGCGCTCGGCACCGCCGGTGGGCTGTTCGCGCTGATCAAGCCGGAGCGCACCGCGCCGGCCGCGCAGGCGCCGCGCCTCGCCGGCGTCCCGGCCTGAACGACACCCGATCGAGCGATGGGTCGGGAGCAATCCCGGCCCATTCGCCGTTCCGGATCACTTGGGCGTTGCGGGCGGCGAGATCTGATTGCCGGTGACCGTGCCGTGCGTCCAGACGAGACCCACGCCGCCGCCACCACCGCCGCCGCCGCAATCGCCGTTCGCGCCGGTCGCACCGGTGGTGTTACCGATCGCGGAGCCCTGACCACCGGCGCCGCCGTTGCCGGCGCCCGCGGTGCCCGCCGTGGCGCGCGTGTTGAAGTTCGTCGTGGTGCCGTCCCCACCCGCGCCGCCGGCCGTGCCGCTGCCGCCGCCCCCGCCGCCGGCGCCACCGTTCGCGGCGACCTTGCCGTTGATCGTGATCTCCGGCGCGTCGAAGCCGATCATGCCGCCCGAACCACCGCCGCCACCACCGTCGCAGTTGTTGCCGAACAAGCCGCCGGCGCCGGAGGCGTACACGCCGCCGTTCGTCTCGACGGTGATGCTCGTGCCGGCGATCAGATAGACCGCGCCTCCGCCGTTCGCGCCGACGCCGATCTGCGCGCCGGCGGTTCCACCATTGCCGCCCTTGCAGCCACCGCGGATCACCGCCGTGGTCTGTGATGCGCCTGCGGTGCCGCCGGGTGCCTTCCCGTTCGGCGCGCCGTTGTTGTTCTCGTCACCGCGGCCGCCATCGCCGCCCTTCGCCTGGAATCCGCCACCCGCTCCGCCGGCGCCGCCTCCGGTGTCATCGCCGCCGGCCTGTGCGACGGTGCACGCCGCCGAGTTCGCCGCGGCAGGCGGAGCTCCGGCGGCAGAGCTCGATGCATCGAGGGCACCGGCGACCGTGATCGTCTGCGTGGCGACGAGCACGAGCGGTCGCGCGCCGATCACGTGCGTCGCGCCGGGAACCGTGATCGTGGCCGCCGCGATGACACACAGCTCGGGCCCGTTGGTCTGCGGCACCACCTGCGTGCATCCGTTGTCCGTGCTGATCGTCGCCGGAAGGTTGTTCGTGGTCACCGGCACGGTGGTGAGGCAGATGTTGATCGGCGTGCCGAAGCACTGGCGCGCATCCGCGATGTAGCCATCGGGTGTATCGACCGAGACATCGAGCGGAGCATCGATCGGCGGCTCGTCACCGACGCACACGCCGGAGAGCGTTCCGCTCGAGGTGCCGTAGCGCTGACCCGAGGTGCACTCCGCATCGTCGAAGCTGCAGAACCCCGTCAGCATCTCGCAGCGACCTGCACCCGGTCCGCCGGTGCACTGGCTATCCGTTTCGCAGTGGTATGCGGCTCCACCCGACCACGGGGAGCACGCCGAGATCGCGAAGGTGAGCGCGCACGCGGCGAGTCTCATCCCGTCCATTGTAGAGCAATCCGCTGCGATCCCGCGAGGATGACCTGCGCACGATGTTTCCTCCCTCTCCCGCCGCTCCCGCAATAGAATCATAGGCATACGTCCCTATCGACATGCAGCGACCGCTTCCCGCCAGCGCGGGCTGCCCTCGATCGGCCTGGAGGTGACCCCTCCGGACGAGCTGGAGCTGACGCCGATCGCGGTCGGTGCGTCCGTGCTGCGCTGCCGCGAGCATCGCGATGGCAAGACGGTCGGCGAGCTCGAGGTGTCGATGTTCTCCGCCGCGCTGCTGATCGATCGCGATGGCATTCTCGAAGAGAAAGCGCGGGAGGCCGCGGCGGGCACCAGCGATGCGGCGAGCGTCGCGGGGACCTTCGCGGTCTCGTTGCCGGGCGCGAGCGGATATCGGGCGGATGTCGAGCCGTCGCGCAAGCACGGCCTGCCGTACATCTACGTGTTCGCGATGGCACCGCACGACCTCGGCATCCAGGGCGGCGTGATCGTCACCGTGCGCAGCGAACAGCCCGAGTGGCCGGCGGCTGAAGCGCTGCTCGGATCACTGCGGCTGCTCACGCGCGGCGGCACCGTGCAGCCCGCGAACGACGAGGCGCACGGGCCGCTGATGCCGATCCTCAGGAAGTAGTCACTTCCTCTTCCAGCGCTTGTCGGCCGGATTGGTGAACGCGCCGTAGACCTGGCGCACCTCCCGCTTCTGCACGCCGGCGTAGGCCGTGGCCGCCGCGAGCCGGATCGCTGCGTACGTGCCGCCGTTCGCGAACGCGAGCACCGTGGCCTCGAGCGGCGCGGCGTTCGCGAACAGGAAGTCGCGCGTCATCAGCAGCGGCACGCGCGTCGCCGACGGAACCTCCTCCTCCATGTACGCGGCGGTGTGGCACGCGATCGCGTTCGCGCCCTTCGGCATGCTGCCGGGCGTCGGCCACTGGAACGACTCGAGGTCCATCAGCCGGTTGTGCCCGACCCACGCCACGATCTGCGCGGCGCCCCCGGCATCGAGGGTGGTGCCATCCGAAAGCGTGACCGGTCGGCCCTTCGACCCCGACACGTCGTCGGCGTACGCGGCGAGCGCGCGATCGATCGCGGTGCCGCGCCAGCCGTGGATCACGAGATCCACTTCGAGCTTCGCGGGCGCACCGGCCTTGCGCCACGATGCCGGCGTGCTGACCAGGCGGCGATAGACGTGCACCGCGAGCACGTCGACATCGCCGGTCTCGCCCGCCTTCTGCTTCAGCATTCGCTTCCAGCCGCTGCCACGCCGCGCGAACCACTCGCCGAACCCCGGCGTCGTCGACCAGTACAGGTTGGTCTCCGGGTTGTTGCCGTCGCCGAGCTTCTTGTTCCCACACGCGATGATCGTGCTCTCGCATAGCGGCACGTGGATCTCGACGACCAGCGGCTTGCCGGCCTTCGCGTCCGCGATCACGCGATCGGTGAGCCCGCCGAGCCACGTCTCCTCCTGCGAGGGGGCGGCGCTCGCTAAAGAGGTCATCGCCACGAGTACGAGGGCTGCGCGTTTCATCGACAACAAGACAGTCCGTCGACGCCAACGTTGCGTCGCGATTCACGAAATAGCCGCGGGCCCTCGCGCGTTCGCGGGCGCTACGACGGCAGCTTCGCGCGGGCCTCGTCGATCGCCGTGCGCGCCGCGATCCGGAGGCGCGACAGCTTCGCGAGCACGTCAGACGAGGGCGTTGGCTTCTTCAGATAGATCGCGTCGAGCCAGCGCAGCGCCGCGAACGGCGAGGTCAGCGCGACCGCCGCGGCGGCGAACGAGATCGGCGGCGGCAAGAGGACCATCGAGCCGGCGACCAGGCCGGCGGCCCACAGCGGGTACACCACGAGGGCGGCGCCGAGCTTGATCGTCGACGTCGCGTCGGGATCCGCCTTGCGCGCGATCCATCGCGGCACGAAGTACGGCAGCCAATAGAGCGCGAACCCCGAGGCGGCGAGCGGCGCCAGGGCGGCACGGCGCAGCGGCGACATCGGTGCGGGCGCGGGCGCCGGGGGGCCGCCTGCGATCTGCGCGTCGTCGAAGCCGAGGCGCTCAAGCTCGCCGTAGTACGCATCCACGTGTTGCGCGACACGCGCGATCAGCGACGAATCCACGGTGCGCAGCGTCTGCGCGGCGACCTCGACCTGACGACCGACCGCCGACCACCCACCGAGCGTGCGATCACCGATATCGGCCGCGAGCAGCTCGGCGACGCGCGCGATCCGCATCCGGTCCTGGTGCGTCTCGCCCTCGACGAGCAGCTCCTTGAGGTCCTCCTCCATCTGCGCGGTCGCGGCGCGGATCTTGTCCTCGCCCTCGCCGGGGACGTCCGCGAACGTTCGCACCGGTCCCCACAGCACGAGGCAGCGCGAGCGGAAGTCGCTCGGAGCATCGAACTCGAGGGCCACGGCCTGGAACGTGGGCGGCACGCCGTTTCGATCCGCGGCGGCGGCGAGCATGCGCGCGGCGCCGGTCTTCAGCGGCGCGAGCTTGGACTCGGAGTGGCTCGTGCCCTCGGGGAAGATCAGGATGTTTCCACCGCCCGCGATGTGCGCCGCGATCTTCTCGAACACGGCCACGTTCGCCGACGCATCCTTGTCGGGGTTGTCCTTCTTCCGGATGATCGGCACCGCACCGGCGCGGTCGAGCAACCACGACAGCCCGGGGATGTTCCACAGCGTCGACTTCGCGACCGGCGAGATCTCGCACGGCGCGTCGGTCATCACGAGCACCGGATCGAGCAGCGCGTTCGAGTGATTCGAAACGAACACACGCCCGTGGGTCTCCACGGCGGGCGCTTCGCCGAAGCGTTCGATGTCACGGAAGTACAGCCGCATCAGGCGGCGGAACGTGCCGACCAGCGCACCGCGTAGAGTCGGCGGATCGCGAACCTCGTCGGCGAACGGGACGGTCACACCGCCATGATGCCACGGTCAGCCGTAGACAAGGTTGCCCGCGGACCACGTCGTCATCGGCGTGATGCTGGCGTCGAGCTTTTCGGCAGTGGAGCTGTGGGCCGCGCAGAACCAGCGCTCGCCCTCGGAGTCCTCGCGTACCGCGACGCACATCCCGCAGCGCGGCGACGTATCCGCGTCGTTCGGCATGCCGACGACGAGCGTGGGGCAGGCTGCGACCTGGAGCACGCGGTTCGGGATGTTCTTCTTGTGCAGGCCGAACTGCCCGACCACGATCAGATCACCGCGGATCTCGTCGGCGAGCTGTGCGATCTGCTCGTCGGGCGAGCCGCGCCGAACGTGGAGACGCGCACGCCATTCGGAGCCGTGCTGGTTGAACGTCTCGAGCGCCGGATACACACGATCCCAGAGCGCCTGCTTGAGATCAGCGGACGCGGGCTTGCGCTTCTCCTTCACCGTGAGGAAGTGAAGCTCGGGTGCATCGTGGCGCGCAGCCTGGTCGAGCGCGTGCTCGATCACGATGTCGGCGTACTCGGAGAGATCGATGCCGACGACGATGCGGTATCTCCGCACGCGGCCGAGAAGATTCGGTTCACGCAGTGGGGGGCTCATATGGAGGCAGAGCGCTGCACAGGTCGTGCCTGCGGCCGAGTGTGCACGTTGCTGCGCAGCGCGGGGTAGCGGCGCGCGCCCGCGCACAGGGCGAGCGCGTGTCCCGTTGAGTGAACGATATCGGTCGTGGGACAGTCGTCACGTGCCGCCCCGAGACCGAGACGCCTTGGAGCTGCGCGGAGTCGCGCCGCTCGTCGCCTCGGCCACGCGCGAGCTGATCGCGCCCGTGTTGCTCGTCACGAACGGCGTCAAGACGATCGGTATGACCAGCGCCGAGCTGCTGCGCTCGTGGGATCCGAAACAGCTCTCCGTATTGCTCTCATTCGACGGATCGATCGCCGTGCCCGTCGCGAGCTGGGGCATGGGCCGCTACGCCGGAGTCGGCATGCTCGATCTCTCCGGTCCGGTGCCGGCGACCGGCGACGTTCGACCTCTGCCGATCGCGAGCGTGTGCGCGAGTCAGGACACGCGCGGCGCACCGTCGGCGATCGCGGCGATCATGGTCGCGAACGGTCGCATCGTGCGCGAGCTCATCCCGGTGCACGTCGATGTCGGCGATGGCGGTGGCATGAGCGACGATCCCATCCGGCTCGCGAGCCCGATCGATCCGAATCACGCCGGCGCGCCGATCGAAGGAGGCGTGCTGTTCACCTGGTTCCCACCGGATCCGGTCCTTGGCAGGAAGAGCGAGGTCCTCGCCGTGGCGATGACCTATCCGTATCGCGCCGGCACGTACCAGCCGCGCCCGGTGCCGGCGATCGCCGAGATGATCGGTCTCGACGACCTCGGGCGTGCGCTGATCCAGGCCTCGCCGGCGCCCGAGCGCCCCGAGCTCCAGCAGGTGACCGGCGAGATCGCGCAGGTGAAGGCCGAGAAGGCCCCCGTCCTCGACGGGGTCGACGAGTACCGTCAGAAGCGCGAACGCACGTAGCTCGCGTAAGGCGGATCGCGGACCTGACGCCGGTGGGGTACGGGTGGGGCTGCACCGTCAGGTTCTGCTAGTCGTGGTCGGGCCACCAGGGTTATTGAGGTTCACCGTGCGCCGACAAGCAGACCGTTACACGATGGACTTCCCCGTCGAGATCACCGCGCAGGGCATGACCCAGCGCGTGAGCCTCCAGGATCTCTCGAGGACCGGCATGTTCCTCAG
>JBBRED010000057.1:0-30285 GCA_038203335.1 Haliangiales bacterium
CATGATCATCGGCGTGGACGTCCATTACGGGGACACGGCGATCAGCGCAGCGCTGGTCGGCTGGACCGCGTGGACGGATGCGGCCGCCGTGCGCGAGCTGGTCGAGACGCACGCGCCGGATCCCGCGCCGTACGTACCGGGCGCGTTCTTCGAGCGCGAGCTGCCGTACCTCGCCGCGATCATCGCGCGCGTCACCGATCCGATCGAGCTGATCGTGATCGATGGCTACGTGTGGCTCGCGCCGGATCGCAAGGGACTCGGGGTGCACGTGCACGAGCGATTCGGCGTGCCGGTGATCGGGGTCGCGAAGACCGCGTTCTCGGGGGCAACGCCGGCCGAGGTGGTGCGCGGCGGCAGTGCGAGTCCGCTGTTCGTGACGGCGATCGGGATCGCGCAGGACGTCGCCGCGTCACATATCGCGGCGATGCACGGACCGTTTCGGATCCCCACGCTGCTCAAGCGGGCCGACGCGCTCGCCCGCGGCAACGCGACGCCGATCAGAACGCAAACGGATACGTGAACGACGCGCCGTTGACCGTCTTGCCGAACTTCGCGGACTTCATCGCGCCGAGCACACACTCGCCGAGCGCGGCATCAGGCGAGTCCGCCACCGACGCCGAGGTCACCGCGCCATCGGGTGACACGCTGAGCGCGATCTTCACGGTGCCCTTGACCGCGGACTTCTCGCCGCACGTGACCACGCGCGGCTTCACGCGCTCCACACCGGCGCGCACCATGGATTTGTCGAGCGACTCCGGCACGTCGCCGACGCGCGGCTTGAAGTCTGTGGTCGCCGGCTTGTACTTCGCGCAGCACGCGCGGTCGTACTTCGAGAGCACGCACGACGTCTCGTCGCAGTCGTCGTCGACGGGCGCGGCGACCGCGGCATCGGGCGGCGTGGCCACGGGCGTGTTGTCACCGGTCTTCGGCGGAGTGGTCTTCGGCGGAGTGGTCTTTGGCGGGTTGGTCTTCGGCGGAGTGGTCTTCGGCGGATCGGCCGGGCCCTTGGTGGGCGTGGGATCCATCTCGATGTCGGGCTCGACGACCGCGGCATCGGGTGCGATCACCGGAGCGGGCTCCGGCGGCGGCACCGGCGCGGGGTTCGTGGCGACCGGCGTGGGCTCCGGTGACTTCGTCGATGCCGGCTCCTTGTCGCGGAAGATCCAGACGACGGCGAAGAAGCCCGCACCGAGGACAACCGCGGCGAGCAACAGCTTGAGCGCCAGGCCACTGCCGGGCTTCTTCACCGGATAGGCGAAGTTGCCGCGCGGGAGCTCGTCGACCGAGGCACGTGCCGGCGGAGGGGTGGTGAGCGCGCGCTTCGCGGCGGGCGGCGGAGGGGTGGTGAGCGCGCGCTTCGCGGGAGGCGGTGGCGGCTCGGTGATCGGGCGGGCGCGCTTTGCCGCCGGCGCGACGTCCTTCATCAGCACCGAGCGGATCTCCGCGGGGCTCGCGTCATCCGCGGCGTCGATCAGATCTTCCTGATCGATCTTCTCGAGCGCCTCGGTCGAGTTGCCGACGGCGCGCATGCCGTCGACGGTCTCGGCGGCGTCGAGGTCGGAGGCCTCGTGGACCGCGGCGCCGTTGATGCGCGCGACCGGCGGTTCGTTCTTCGCGGCGGGCTTCGACGGAGGCTTCGCGGCAGCGGGCTTTGCATCTTCGGCCGGAGCGGCGGCGGGTGGAATCACGCGCACGGTGGGGCGACCGTCCAGATCGTCCGCGGGATCCGGCGTGCGACGCGCGCCCGGTTCGCTCGCCGTGGACGCGATCGCGCGCACCGTAGGCCGACCGTCGAGGTTGTCGACCGCGTCGGGAGTCGGCGTGCGGCGCGTCGTCGGTCCTTCGAGGTCGGCGCCCGGCGTCGGCGTGCGGCGCACCGTCGGACCTTCGAAGTCCGCGCCGGGCTGCGGCGTGAGCGGATCGCTTCCCGGCGGCGGCGTGAGGCGCACGGTCGGCCCTTCGGGCACGCTGGGCGTCGGCGTACGGCGCACGGTCGGCCCATCGGGCTCCGACAGCTCGCCGTGCGCGGTGCCCGGATCGTCGACATCGGTCGCGTCGCGACGCCCGGGCTTCGCGCCCGCGGCGGGCGACTCGGCGCGCTTCACCGGATCGCCATACTTCGGCTCGACGTTCTTCCCCTGCGCGGCGACGGCAGCGGAGTCGGGCACCACGATCGCGGCGTTGCGCCCGGTGTCGCGCTTCGTCGCGGCCGGAGGCTCGACCCAGTCGGTGGGTTTCGGCGGCGGCGTCACCGCGATCGGCTTCGGCGTCAGCGCACGCTTGCGCGCCTCGGCGGTCGCGACGGCGTCCTTCGCGCGCTGGGCCTCGATCGCCTGCGTCTTCGCGTCGAGCGGCTTGGCCGGAACGAGGGGCTTCGCCGACTCGGGCTTCTTCCGCGGGTTGATGGTCACCGCCGGCATCGGCGTGGCGGGGGTCATCGTCAGGTCGCGGCGCACCGGCGACGTGCTCGGATTCGTGATCCGTGGCGGCGTCGACGGCGAGATGCCGCGCGCACCGGTGGGATTCGCGCGCGGCGGCGGCTTCGCGATCGACGGGATCGCCATCGGCCGCGGGAACAGCTGCGGTGGCGGCGGCGCGGCGAGCGTCACGTCGGTGTGATCGTCGTCGGAGTCGGGCGCGTACGCGTCGGGATCCGCGCCGGGCGGAACGGCGGGCAGCATCGTGCCGAGATCCATCGGGCGCGTGTGGTCGTCGCTCGGCGGGACCTCGTTCGGCGCGCTCGCCGCGAGATCTTTCTCGAGCTTCTCGAGATCGATCGGCTTGGTCGGATCGTCGGTGGGCAGATCGCGATGGACCACGTTTGCGCCGGTGCGCGAGCGCAGGCGGCCCGACGGGATCGCGGGGAGTCGCGTATGGATCCCGGAGCCGCCCTGCGTCTTCTCGACCGCGATCGGCTGCGGCACGGCGTCTCGCACGGGCGCGCCGGGCTCGGTGCGCAGGCGCGGAAGCTTGTCGACGAGGTTGCGCGGCGTGGTCTTCGGATCGAACTGCGGGAGGATCAGCTTCTCCATCGCCGCCGGAATCGCCCCGGGGAGCACGAACACGAGCGTGGATCCGCACTGCGCGGCCTCCGCCGACGACAGCATCGCGGATGCGCCGGCCTCCTGGAACATCAGCCAGCGAAACAGATCGGTGAACCCGAGCAGCACCTCGGTGATCAGCGGCTTGAGCGCCTTGCTCGCCGCATCACTCTCGGCACCAGCGAGCACGAGCACCACATCGATCTCGGGGTTCGCGATGAGGTCGGTCAGCCGCTCGCGGATCGCGGTCTCGGAGTCCGCGATGATCTCGTCGGTCAGGACCTTGTGGCCAGCCGCAGTCGCCCGATCGGTGGCGGCATCGATCTCGTCTGGAACGGACGCCGCCGAGGTCCTCGCGACGGCGAGGAGGGCGAACTGGACCGACACGGACTCCACGCGCCCATGCTAGCGCAGTGCGGCACCGAGGGGATGCCACCGCGGCGCTGGTAGATGCCCACCACAATGCCGTTCGTCCCACACGGCAGGCCGCGTCATGTGCCCGGATCGACGTAGCTTCCCGGCGGCGCCGAAGTTGCTGCCTCAGGTTCCCGTGCGCCACGTTGCCGTCCTGATGCTCCTCGTCGGATGTACGACCTCGGACCCGTTCGAGCCCGGCCCGCAGCTTGACCCGCCGGGCACGTTGCCCACCGTGTTCATCGCTCCGAAGGGGTCGTACGACGTGACGACCACGTTCGAACTCTCGGTCGATGCGCTGGTGTCGAGCCCGTCGACCCTGACCCGCTCGCTGCGCGCCTACGCCAATTCCCCCGGCCAGGCGATCCTCGCCGCGACCGATACGTCGGCCCTCGATGGTCTGCCGTTCGCGCTGCGAGCGAACTTGTCGACGTGGATCGACGAGGCGGTCTCGCCGCTCGCGCGCCTCGGCGTGCTCGGTATCGAGCGGGGCGTCTCGAGCTCGATGGACAAGTTCACGCTCGACAGCGTGCTCGTGTTCACGAACGGCATCGCGCGCCATCACCTTGTCTCGATCGACTTCACGCCTTCTGGTGTCAAGAGTCGGTTCGATCTCGGCGCCGAGACCGACGAGCACCTCGAGGCGATGCCGGCGACGTCGACCTACGGCAACGGCCTCGAGATCGGCGAGCACACGCTCGCGTTCGGCGTGGGCGCCTACGCGTGGGACGCCATCGACGAGTCGCTCGCCGAGAACGGCGGCATCCGCGGCCTGCTCGGCGCTGCGACGCAGTGCACGATCGTGGCGCTCTCGGTTGCGACCAGGTGCTCCGGCGGAGCGTGCGTCGGTCACGCGGACGAGCTGGAGCAGATCTGCGAGCGCGGCCTCGATGCGATCGCCGCGACCGGCCGCACCGAGGCGGGCGCGTTCAAGATGCGTACGGTGCACTTCCAGCGCGGCACCGCCGGCATGGCCGATGACGACCACGACGAGGTCGCCGACTCGCTGTTCGGTGGCCAGTGGACCGCCGAGGTCAGCGCGGGTGGCGCGACCGTGGCGACGCAGATGCGCTTCGACTAGGAGAGTGCTTCGAGCAGCGCTTCGAACTTGAACGGCTTGCGCAGCACGCGCGTGGGCGGCGAGACGTGAGCGTTCGAGCCGGTCACCACGACGACCTTCGTGTTCGCGAACCGCGGATGGCCGCGCAGCGCGCCGAGGACCTCCCAGCCGTTCCCGTCGTCCATGTGGAGATCGAGCAGCACGATCTCCGGTGTCTGGTAGTCGAGAAACGCGAGGGCCTCCGCACCGCCGCCGACCGCGACCACCTCGTAGCCTCGGCGCTCCATCGCGTCCTGCGTTGCCGCGCGGATGTCGTCGTCGTCGTCAACTACCAGGACTCGTCCTCGGGGCACGTCTGACCGTATGCGGGCGATCGAGAATGGTCCACCCCTTTTGGGTGAGGCCACCATTAGTAGCTTCCGTGCGTGTCAGACGAGCACGGTGGTCACTGCGCGCACGGCGACACGCCGATCGCATCGAGCTCGTTCCACCCGGCAACCTGCGTCGACGCGATCTGCACGCGCACGGCGACGATCGGCTCGGCGGTGCAACCAACGTCGATGTGAAGTTTGTTTGCGGAGCCATTCGCGCGTGGCGCGCCCTGATAGGCCGTGATGTGCTCGCCGCTCGCCGTGATCATGTCGACCGCGCTGATCGCACCGGGGTTGTACGTCTCGAACACGTCGACGGCCGAGATCCGGGTGGGTTGCGAATACCCCACCTCGAGCCACTCCTCGCCATCGTCGGCGCCGAGCGAGGCCCAGGCGTTCGCGTTGTCGCCGTGGCCCGGGAACACGTCGGGCGCGCCGAGCACGCGGTCCGCGGCCCATGACGTGGTGGTGTACTGGCTGGAGAACCCACGCACGGTGGATGCCCACTGGACCGCCGGCACGAACGGGGCGACGGGCGGCGCGGTCCAGGCGGCGTCGATCGCGGCGACCTGCCGCTGGTACTCGTCCTGGCCGATGCGGCCGTGCTCGACATCGGAGCAGGCGAGCGTGCGCCGCGCGACGAGGGTGCGGTCGCGCTGCGACAGCGACGTCATGTCGAACGTCACCGCGCACGGATCGAGCGTCGCGCGGGGCGCATGCGTGGCGAGGGCGGCGCTCGACACGAGGATCGCGATCAGGGACGCCGTGAGGCCGCCGATCACCAGGGTCTTGCCGAAGGGAACGAGCATGGTGTCTTGGAACGCTCGACCGGGCGGAAAGTTTGCTCCTACCCCTGCCCACATCCCTCCCCGAGCTACCGTGCTGTCATGACTCCCGAGGCGTGGCGTGCAGGTGGTAGCTACTTCGACTGGCTCGGGCACCGGATGTTCTGCCGCGTCGGGGGCGAGGGCGACCCGCTCCTGGTCATCCATGGCTTTCCGACCGCGTCGTGGGACTGGTGGAAGCTGTGGCCCGCCCTGACCAAGGCGTATCGCTGCTACGCCGTCGACATGCTCGGCTTCGGCTACTCCGCGAAGCCTGTCGGCAGCGTGTACTCGATCATGCGGCAGGCCGACCTGCAGGAGGCGCTGCTCGCGCGCGAGGGCGTGACGACTACCGGATCCTCGCGCACGACTACGGGCTGACGGTCGCGCAGGAGCTGCTCGCGCGAAACGATGCGATCCGCGGCGCGTGCCTGCTCAACGGCGGGATGTTTCCCGAGGCCCATCGCCCGGTGCTCACGCAGAAGCTGCTCGCCTCGTCGTTCGGCTCGCTGATCGCGCGGCTGTCGTCGTATCGAACGTTCGCGCGCACGATGCGGCGGATCTGGGGCGCGACGCCGCCGCCCGACGACGAGGTCCGCGCGATGTGGGCGCTGATCGGCGAGGGCGACGGGATGCGCGTGATGCCGAAGCTGATCGGCTACATCGAGGAGCGCAAGAAGCATCGTGACCGCTGGGTCGGCACGCTCGCCAGCCCGAGGGCACGGCTGCGCTTCATCTGCGGCCTCCTCGATCCGATCTCGGGTGCGCACATGGCGGCGCGCTATCGCGAGCTGGTGCCAGACCCCGATGTCGTCGAGCTCCCGCGGGTGGGCCACTATCCGCAGATCGAGGCGCCCCTCGCCGTGCAGACCGCGGCGCTGGAATTCTTGGCGCGCTGCTGACGTTGGCTCTCGAATGAGAGCGATCGCCCTCGCGATGCTGTGCATGTCGTCGACGGCGATGGGCGCACCGAAGCTGGCGAGCCACTACGCGCCGCTGTTCGAGAAAGGGAAGACGTTCCGCTACCAGCTCTCGGTCGTCGAGTTCGATCTCGTGGAGCGGAAGGACGGCTCGTACAAGTCCGTGAAGATGAAGCCCGTGCTCTCGACGTTCACGTGCACGGTCGCCGAGGTGATCACGTTCACCGAGGCGATCGTGTCGTCGGTGCAGTGCGACCGCGAGATCGATCCGTCGTATGGATTCCGTCCCGATGGCATGTGGGTCGCCACGAAGGCCGGCGCGTGGCGCGCGGGCGGAGCGACCGACACGCTGCCCGCGTCTGCGGCGGAGATCGAGATGCAGACGCCGACGATGCGCAAGGTGCCGCAGCTCGCGAGGAAGCGCACGAAGGACGACTTCGGCGGTCACTTCACGGAGACCGTCACGAGCCCGAGACCGGGCACGTGGTGCGCGAACAGTGACACCACGATGGCTGGTGCGGGCGACGGCGCGATCGAGACGACGTGCTTCACCGCCGGCGCCGGGATCACGCGCGGGCGATTCGACTACTACGGCGGCACGCCGCGGATCATCGACTACAAGCTGAAGTGAGTTAGTAGCGATACAGCGAGACGGTCGCGCCGGTACGGCCGATCTTGTCGAGCGTGGCGACATCCGCGATGCCGTTGCCGTCGAAGTCGCCGACCGTCATCGCCTGGGCGTGCACGTCGAGCAGGTGCTCCGCGCTCAGCGAGCCGTCGGCGGCGATGTGAATGCGGCGCACCGAGGCGCCATCGGCCGCGAGGAACAGCGGCTCGGCGATGCCGTCGGCGTCGGTGTCGCCGGTCGAGATCGCGAGCGCGGCCTCGTCGAGGAAGCTCACGGTGCCCGTGCGGCTTCCGACCACGAAGATCCGCGCGGCCGTGCCGATCGCGTCGGGCAGGCCATCGCCATCGACATCCGCGATGGTCAGGCTGCGCGTGCCGGCCGCATCGGTGCCGAGCGCGGTGGCGGTGAACGCGAACGGATCCGCGGGGGTCGCGCGCGCAACGCCGATCTCCACCGTCGTGCTGCCGAGCGGCTGCGCGAGATAGAACAGCTCGTTCTTGGTCGAGGCCGCGACGTTGCGGAACGCCTTGCCGGCGACCAGCGTGCGCTCGTCGGTGGGAGAGATCACGGGCGCGGGCTCGGTGCTCGGAACGCCGGAGACCCGGAGCGCATCACCGCCGGCGACGATGATCTCGGCCTTGGTATCGCGATCGAGATCCGCAACGGTGAGGTCGTCGAAGTCCTGGGTGTAGTTCACGCGCATCGGATGCGCCATGGTCACGCCGAACCACGCCACGTACGACGGCGCCGAGTCGAGGATGCCGATCGTCTCGACGGCATCTTGCCCGTCGAGGTCCGCGATCCGCGTCGCGCGGTACTTCGCGCCATAGGCGGTGTGCGATGTCACCGACTGGAGCTTGTTCTCGTACCACTGGACGTTGTCGATCATCGAAGCGTCGCTGCACGCGCTGGTCAGCACGAGCGCGGTCGGTCCGTTCGGGAGCGTGGGACCGCGATCCATGGTGCGGATGCAGTCGCGGGTGTAGAGGTCGGGGGCGTCTCCCGACGAGAGCCCACAGCCGGTGACGAGGACGAGCGTGCAAGCGAGGCGCATGGCCGCCAGGCAGAGCACGGGGCGTGCCGGCGCTCTCGAGAACGTTCCACGGCGATTTCGCGCGCTGGGCGGACCGTGGCTATGACAGGCGCGTCACGCGCGGATTCGAAAAGTTGGCGATCAGCGGGGCGCGAACGTGAACGGGTAGATGATCGTGATCGCGCCCTTCGACGCCGGCGGCCGCGGGAACGTGATCTTCGAGATCACGCCGGCGATGCAGGCGTCGATCGCCGGCATTCCCTCGGCGGTGCTCTCGACGACAGCGCCGGTCCCTCCGATCACGAACTTCGCGGTGACCCGGCCTTCGAGCTTCGGGTTCTTCTCGAGCGCCTTCTCGTAACAACCGCGAAACTCCCGCATGTGCGCACGGATCCCGGCGCGGATCGGCGACTTGTCGGGATAGGCCGCCGCAGTCGCGGTAAGGGCACAGAAGATCGCGACGGGGAGGAGCCTCATCGCGCGTTGGACACCGCGCGCGCGCGCTGGTTCCTAGTCCTGGTCCGAGGGATCCCAGCCGGTGGTCAGGTTCTCCTCGAGGGCATCGAGCCGCGCGAGCTGGTCGGGAGATAGCGTGAAATCCCACAGGCTTCCGTTCTCGGCGATGCGCGCCTCGCGCACGGACTTCGGCAGGACCACGAACCCGTGCTGCACGCCCCAGCGCAGCAGCACCTGCGCGGCAGTCTTGCCGAGCTCGCCGGCGATCGCGCGGATCACGGGATGCGCGAGTCGCTTGCCGCGGGTCAACGGACTGTATGCCTCGACGACGATCTTCTCCTTCGCGCACAGCGCGACCGTGTCGCGGCGCTGGAGAAACGGGGTCAGCTCGATCTGGTTCACATCGGGAGCACGCGACGCCACGGCGATCAGCTCCTCGAGGTGCGGCACGAGGTAGTTGCTGACGCCGATCGATCGCGCGCGCTTCGCCGCATGCAGCTCCTCGAGCGCGCGCCACGACTCGATGCGGAGGCGCGGCACCGGCCAGTGGATCAGATAGAGATCGATGTAGTCGAGACCGAGTCGCTTGGCGCTCGCATCGAACGCGCGGAGCGCCTTGTCGCGACCGTGGTCGTCGTTCCACAGCTTCGTGGTGACGAAGATGTCCTCGCGCGGAATGCCGCACTCCTTGATCGCGGCGCCGACGTCGGCCTCGTTCTGATAGATCCGCGCGGTATCGATGTGGCGATAGCCGAGGCGCAGCGCCGCGGTCACGGCCTCGCGCGTGGTCGCCCCCGCGGGGGCCTGATAGACGCCGAGTCCGAGCTGCGGGATGCTGCGACCCGAGAGCATCGCAAGAGTAGGGCTTGCCGTCATGGCCGGACTCTACCGCCGGCTCGCGAGTATGCTCGCTGCGTGCTGCCGGCGTTCCTCCAGGCGCGCTCCGATGCGGAGTGGCGTGCGGCCTCGCCGGGGATCCGCGCGGAGATCGATGGCGTGGCCGTGACCGCCCGGTCCCGGTGGTGGGGCAAGCGCTGGACCGTGACGAGCGAGTCCGCGTTTCCCGTGCCCGAGCCGCTGCTGCTGTTCGCGTCGCGCAACGGCATGGACCACGGATTCTGGCGCGACTACCGGATCGGCGACGCGGCGTTCGATCAGCGGCACTTCGTGTTCAGCGACTCTCCCGCGCTGCTGCCGCTGATCCTCGGCCCGCAGACCCGGCGCGCCCTCGGGGTGAAGGGCCGGCTCGAGGATGCGCTGTCGCTCTACGTCGTCAGTGGGGTCACGCGGGTCAGCGGCACGAACCACATCGACGACACGACCGCCGTCACCCGCCACATCGACGTGCATCGCGCGCTCGCCCAGGACCACGAGGAGCTCATGGCCGCGTGGGACGCGCTCGTCACCAAGGTGCACGGCCGCGCCGAACCGCACTGGCCCCCAGCGGCGACGCTGATCAATCACGTCGGCGCGCTGCGGCTCACGCTCGGCTGGGCGGCGAAGGACGAGGACTCGCTGCGCACGAAGCTCGTCGGGCAGGATGGCCGAGCGCGTGCGCGCTGGAGGCTGCGCGAGGCCGAGCCGTTCGAGGACAGCAACCTCGTGATCGGCCACCGGCGGATGATCCTCACCGGGAATCCAACGCTGGCGAAGCCCCAGCTCGATCAGCTCGTCGAGCGTGGGTCGATCGTCTCGATCTCGTGCGCATCGGAGGTCCACGTCGCCGTGCGCGGCGTGGCGACCGAGCCGCAGCTCGCGAACATGGTTCGGGTGCTCGAGCAGGTGCTGAAGGCAGCGGACTCGGGCACGCCGTATCGCTAGGATGCGGGCGTGCTCGACCTCGATGCGTACTTCGCCCGGATCGAATACACCGGTGCGCGGGCGCCCACGCTCGATACGCTGAACGGCATCGTTGCCGCGCACATCCAGGCGATCCCGTTCGAGAACCTCGACGTGCTGCTCGGCGTGCCGATCCGGCTCGAGCCCGAGGCGATCGAGGCGAAGCTCGTGCACGCGCGCCGCGGCGGCTACTGCTTCGAGCAGAACGCGCTCCTGCTCCACGTGCTCGAGCAGCTCGGGTATCGCGTGCAGCCGCTGAGCGCGCGCGTGCGCTACGGCCGGCCGCGCGACTACACTCCGGCACGCACGCATCTCCTCGTGCGCGTGGAGCTCGACGAGTCGTGGCTCGTCGATGTGGGCGTCGGAACGATGTCGATCGGGTGCGCGCTGCGGCTCGCCGAGCACGGTCCCCAGGACACGCCGCACGAGACGCGCCGCTTGCTGCGCGAGAACGATCGTATCTACCACCAGGTGAAGTTCGGTGACGACTGGAATGATGTGGCCGAGCTGACGCTCGAGGAGATGCCCCCGATCGATCGCATCACCGCGAACTGGTACACGAGCACGCACCCGGACTCGCACTTCAAGCACCGGTTCCTGGTGACGCGCGCTCTCCCCGAGGGCCGGCGCACCACCATCCTCAACCGCGAATTCTCGGTCCGCGAACGCGATGGCAAGGCCGCCGAGCAGAACATCGCGTCGCCCGACGAGCTCGTCGCGCTACTCGACGCGAAGTTCGGGCTGGCGTTCCCCGCCGGCACGCGGTTCCCGTGCTCGGGCCTCGACTGGACCTAGAGCAGCTTCGTGATCTCGGCCTCGACGGCGTCGAAGTTCTCGGCTCCGACCTGCACGAACCGCACGACGCCGGCCTTGTCGATCACGACGAGCATCGGCACCGCGAATCGCAGATAGCGCTGACCGATCTCGTCGTCGACGTCCCGCGCGATCGCGTAGCTCAGCGGGTTCGCGACGAGGAACTCCTTCACCACGCTCGCATCCTCGGCGGTCAGCCCCACGATGCGTAGCCCGCGCGCGCCATACGCCGTCTGCCACTTGTCGAGGAACGGCAGCGTCATCGCGCAGGGCCCACACCAGGTGGCCCAAAAATCGACGACGACCACGGTGCCGGCGAGGTCCTTGAGCACGGGCGAATAGGCTCCTGCGATCTTCTCGGCGGCAAACGCCGGCGCGGGCTTACCGAGCAGCGAGAGCTCGGCGATCTGATCGAAGCTCGGCATCTCGGCGATCGCGATGGTGAGCGCGAGGTCCTTGCCATTGCGCTTCACCACGAACGGCGTCTTGCCGGGCGCGTGACCGCGGATGGTCTCCACGGCCTCGATGTCGATGAACACCGCATGGCCATCGACCACCGCGATCACATCGCCGATCCGCACGCCGGCCTGCTCGGCCGGAGCGCCGGGCACCACGCGGATCACGCGCGTCGTCTTCGGATCGAAGCGCACGCCGATCCACGATGGCGAGGTTGGCCTCGCGACGGGCGGTGGCGCGGCGATCGTCGTCGGCACCGGTGCCGGCTTCGCCGCGGGCGGCGGGGCAGGGTGGGAGCACGCAGCGACGGCGAGACAGGTCAGCAGCGCGCGCATCGCGCAAAGTCTAGCAGCTAGAACAGCCCGAGCTGCCGTGGCGCGCCGGGCCAGGTCGGCAGCTCGCCGACATCGGTGCGGGCGCGCAGCATGGCGTGGAACGCGTAGGCGTTCTCCGGGGCGAACGTGTCGTCGGGCGCGTGCATGAAGAAGTACGGGCGCCTGCCCTCGCCGATCCACGCCTCGAGCTGCCGGCTCCACGGCTCGGCGAACCCGCGGCTCTCGTCGAAGCGCTCGTGCGGCACGAAGCGAACGAGCGGCTGCGCGGCGGTGGCGCGCATCACCACCGGCAGCGCCGGCTTCTTGCCGCGGACGTCCGCGAACTCGAGGCTCTTGCTCGAGTGCACGCCGCGCGTGTCCATCGTCACCAGATCTACGCCGCGTGCGGTGAGCAGCTCGACGAGCTCGGTGGTCGCGGGACCGGCGTGGAAGAACACCTCGTCGCGCACCTCGACGCCGTAGTGGAAGTCCTTCGGCAGCGCCGCGAGGAACTCGCCGAGGCGCGTGACCTGACCGGGACCGAACCGCGGCGGGAGCTGGAGGAACAGCGTACCGAGCGTGTCGCCGAGCGGCGCGATGCGGTCGAGGAACTCGGAGACCTCGGCCGCGCAATCGACGAGCAGGCGGTCGTGCGTGATCGTGCGCGGGAACTTGAAGCAGAAGCGGAACTCGGACGGCACCTGATCGCGCCAGCGCGCGACGGTGTCGGCCGAAGGGAGCGCGTAGAACGTGGTGTTCCCTTCGACGGTGTTGAACACCTCGGCGTAGCGCGCGAGGAAGTCCGTGGTCCTCGTGCCCGCCGGGAACAGGCGACCGACCCAGGACTTGAGCCCCCAGCCGGGACAGCCGAGGTAGTAGCCGCGGATCGCCACGCCGCGAGTGTCGCATGACCGCGCAAGTCCGTATCTCGGCGTCGGAATTGGGGTTCACGCGAGCTTCACGTGCGGATCACGGCGGCTTCCACGGGGATTTCCTACCGTGGAGTCATGCGCAAGACCCTCCTCCTGCTCTCGGTCCTCCTGGTCGTTGCTCGCCGACTGCTCACGAAACGTTGATCACGGAGCGAATCATGCGGGACAATTTTTCCATGTCCGTCTCACATCTCCACCTCAACAAGTCCGAGACCCGCGAGCTCGCGGAGAAGGACTACCGGCACCTGTGTTCCTCGCGCCTCGGCGAGCCCACCGACTGGAAGATGAACAACAACCTGTTCTTCATCGGCTTCGTTTCGATCGCGGCGCTCCTGGCCGTGCTCGCGCTCGTCGTTCGCTAGCTCACGTGAGGAAGCGCGGCGTATCCGACGGCGGCGGCGCGGGCTCGGGAGCCTTCGATGGCTCCGGCGCGACCGCTGGCGCCGTGCGCTCGCGTGCGATCGCCTGCGGAAGGCTGGGGCGCGATGCGCGATCCTTGCGCTCGTCGACCACGGCCTCGATGGCGGTCTTGACCACCACGCCAACGGCCGCGGCTGCGATCGCCATCCCGCCGAGCAGCGCGAGCTCCGGGTCGTAGCGAACGTTTCCTCCGAACGCGTTCGCGTACGGATCGACGGCGAGATTGCGATCCGCCTCGGCAACCGCGAGGGCCACGGCGGCGCGGCGCTCCTCGGCGGTGAGCGTGGCATCGGCGGAGGTGCCGGTCGCTCCGCCGCAGTGCGGGCACGTCACCACACGTTCGTGTACCGGCAGGCGGCACGCATCGCAGGGAATCGCCACGTCGTCGATTCTACGCCGTGCTAGCGTCCGCGGCCATGACGCACTGGATGGTGATGCTCGCGCTCGTTCTCGGTGCGTGTGGCGGCAAGAAGTCGGAGGACAAGCCGGCGCCCGCTGCTCCGGCGGACCCGGCCCCCACCGGCAAGGGTGCGGCCGCGTTCTGGACGTGGTTCTCGGCTCACGCCGATGAGCTGCACGCGAACACGGATCTCCAGAAGACGATGGAGAGCATCAGCGCGGAGCTCGAGAAGGCGTACCCCGGCGTCTTCGCCGAGATCGGGAAGGACAAGGATCAGCTCCTCCTCGTGATCAGCGCGGACGGAAACAAGAAGCTGTTCCCGCAGGTACAAGAGGTCTACGCCGCGCGCCCGACCGTGCCCGGCTGGAAGATCGTGGCATTTCGCCAGCGCGATCCGTTCTTCGCCATCGAGATGGCGGGGAAGAAGATCGAGCCGAAGACGGTGAAGTTCGTCGGCACCCCGGCCGAGGGCAAGCTCGACATCGACGTGTATCTGCCCGGCTACAAGAAGGACGACCAGGACATGGGAAAGCTCGGCTTCATCATCCTCGACCACGTGATCGGCGAGTACGACATGGAGACCAAGATCGGCGGCATCGAGTTCGCTGCCCTCGAGGCGGCACCCGCGACCGCGAAGCCGCTGACCGAGCTGCCCGCAATGGTCGACGCGATCAAGTAGGGATCTCCCGGCGGCCTGCTGCTAGGCTAGAGGCGTGCACGGGGTCTGGAAGGGAGCGCTCCTCGGCCTGGCGAACGTGATCGTCATCGCCATGGGCATGGCCGCCTTCGATCACGAACCGAATCTCATGATGCTCGTCGTGGTGTTCGGCGTGGTGCCGGGCGTGATCGCCGGTGCGTTCCTCGGCGCCGCCGCGAGTGCACTTGATTCGCACCACCCGCTGCTCCGCATGCCCATCCTCGCCCTGCCCGCGGTCGGCGTGGTGTTTGGCCTTGCGAGCGAGTTCGGGATGCAGGACCTCGCGACGGTCTCGTGCATTCCCACGCTGACCGGTGTGCTGATCCTCGAGCGGTGGACCCGCCTGGTGGTGACGCCGCCGGTGCCGGTGGCGCGCGTGACGAGCTAGTCCTCGCCGAGACCGAGCGTCAGCGACAGCCCGAACGACTTGAACGTGTCCTTGCTCTCCTGCTGGACGCCATCGCGGATCCGCGGGCGCGCGCCGATCGAGGCGAGCATGGCGATCCGGATGTTGTGGACCACGCCGTGCGGGCGCCGCGCGATGTCGAGCGAGAACCCGGCGGTGGCCGCGCCGTAGATGCCCTCGACGTCGGTGTCGACACGGCGGCTCGTGTTCTCGCAATCGATCGCGAAGCCATCGGCGCCGACGCAGTACGTTCCGGTCGCGTCGAGATAGGTCGCCGACACCGAGGCCTGTCCGTGGAGCGCCACGTAGTCGCCGAACGGGATCATCTTCGCATCGAACGCGAGCTCGCCGCCGGCGCGGTTCGCCGAGTAGCTCGCGCCGCTGTTCTCGCCGTACGCGTGCGTGCCGTAGGCAATGCCGGCGATCGCGAACGTGTCGTCGAGCTTGCGCCGGATACCGATCATCGGCTCGAACGGGCTGTCGCCCTCATCGCCCCACGTGCGCGCGCCGAGGATCAGGCCCTTCACGCCGAGGAGGCGCGCTGGCTCGAGCACCGCCGACAGCTGTCGCGTCGGCTCGCCATCGGAGTCGTATTTCTGCGCCGAGTCGCTCAGGTACGTGGACGGCATGATGCCGGCCTGCAGCTCCACACCGGGTCGGCCGTTCGGGATGGCGGAGACACCCGTGGTCGTCGGCATCGGGCCGAGCGTGGTGCAAGCGGTGGCGAGGACGGTCAGCGGTAGAAGAAATCGCGGGGACATGCCTCTAGAACACGCGACCCGCTCAGTGCGGGAATGGTGATCGACGGCACGGTCCGGCAGGAACCGCTACTCGTCGTCGTCGTCGTCGTCGTCGGTCTTCGGCTTCGGCGGCCAGTACTTCTTGATCACGGCCGCGACCACCGGCGTCAGCCCGAGGGTGGCGAGGATCCGGAGTGGCATCGTGGCCTTGGCGGCGACCCAGCCGGCGCCGATCACGCCGAGCACGCCTCGTGGGGTCGAGGGCTCGACGCCCATACCGATCGCGATCGAGAACCCGACGATCGCCGACAGCGAGAGAACGAGATACGTGTAGACCGCCACCTTGCCGTACTCGGCCATGTGGGCCGATAGCCGCTCCTTGAGCGAGCGCTTCGCGGGCGGAGCAGGCGGTGCCTCCGCGGTCGCGGGCGGAGCGTCGGCGGCGGGCTCGCTCATGCAACTGATGTAGCACGCACGAGGCTACCGGGCCGAGGCCGCGCGCTTGGATCGCGCGGGCTTGTTGTCCTTTGCGGCCGGCTTCTCCGTCGCGCTCGGCTTGCCGCGTCTCGGCATCCTACCGCCGGAAGCGCTATCTTGCGCGGCATGACGGTCGACCCCTCCGCGGTGACAGCCGCCGAGCCCAGCACGGGTGCGGCGAGCTCGACGCCGGCGACCGTCGGGAAGTACCGCCTCGACCGCGTGATCGGCTCCGGTGGCATGGGCATCGTGTGGGCCGCGTTCGATCCGGATCTGGAGCGTAGCGTGGCGCTCAAGCTGCTCCACGCCGAGTCCTCCGAGCCAACGCTGCGGTCGCGACTGCTCCGCGAGGCGCGCGCGATGGCTCGTCTCCGCCATCCGAATGTCGTCACCGTCTACGAGGTCGGCACCGACCAGAACCGCGACTACATCGCGATGGAGCTCGTCGATGGCTCCACGCTCGAGACCTGGTTCGATACCAAGCCCACGCGCGCGCAACTCCTCGAGGCGCTGGTCGCCGCCGGCAAGGGCCTCGCCGCCGCGCACACCGCCGGGCTCGTGCATCGCGACTTCAAGCCCCACAACGTGCTGCGCGCGACCGACGGCCACGTCTACGTCACGGACTTCGGGCTCGCACGCGGTCAGATCGAGGACGGCGCCGACGTGGTCCAGCTCACCGCACCCGCGGTCGCGCTCGATTCGGGCAAGCGCCGTCGCGACTCGGTGCTCGATTCGCCGCTGACTCAGACCGGGGTCTTGATCGGGACCCCGGCATACATGGCGCCCGAGCAGTTCGCCGGCCGCGTGCCGGATCCGAAGAGCGATCAGTTCGCGTTCTGCATCACCGCGTGGGAGGCGTTCACGGGCGCGCGGCCGTTCCGCGGCGGCACGCTCGAGGAGCTCGAGGCCGCAGCGCGCGGCGGCGTGCGCGACCTCGCCGCCGATCTTCCGCCGCGGATCCGCGCCGTGCTCTCGCGCGGGCTCGATCCGGATCCGGAGGCGCGGTGGCCCGATGTACCCGCGCTGCTCGCCGCACTCGCCACCGCCGTCGGCGAGCCTCCGCGTCCGCGGAGAAGGCGCGTGCTCGCGATCGCCATCGCGCTGAGCGTGCTCGCGATCGGCGGCGGCACCGCGATGCTGCTCTCGGACAGAGCGTCCGCGAAGAAGTCGGCGAGCGGCGACTGCGCCGATCCCGCGGCGGCGTTCGCATCTGCCTGGGGCGACACGCAGCGCGCCGCGCTCCGCGAGAACCACGGCGCCCCATCGCTCGCCGCGGTCGCGATCCTCGACGAGACCAGCCGCCGGTGGATCCACATGTACACCACGACCTGCGCGCAGCCGAAGAGCGCCGAGCGTGATGCGCGGCTGGAGTGCCTCGCCGCCGCGCGCGAGAGCGCCGGGTCCACGATCCGCGGCGTCCTGCCGCGTGCGGTCGAGCTCGATCCGACCTCGCTCGCCGGTCTGGTGGTCGGCGTGGTGATGTGCGATCCGAGCCACGCCGGCGACGAGCCTGATCCCGACGTCATCGTCGGGCCGGTGCCTCCCGTTCCGCCGGTACCACCACCCGGCGACGGCGACGACGAGCCCGCGGGCAGCGGCAGCGCCAGCGGCGACTGACCGCTACAGCCCACGGTCGTGGAGGAAGTCCTCGATCGCGGCGTGAACCTCGTCGGGCTTCTCGACCTGCACGAGGTGCGAGTGGCCGGGGAACACGACGAGCTCGCTGTTCGGGACCGCGCGCTGCATGCGCTCGGCGGTCGCCACCGGCGTGAGCTGATCGCGATCGCCGGCGATGATCAGCGTGGGCACGGTGATCGTCGGCAGCACGTCCTCGGCGTCGTGATCGAAGTACGCACCGACGACGTTTCCGAATAGCTCGGGATCGAGCGCGCCGGCGTGCTGGAACAGGCCTTCGAGCACATCCGGGGGGCAGGTGTCGCGGTGCGCACCCCCGCTCGCGTACGTCAGCTCGCGGGCGATTCTCAGCCCGAGCGGCGTGCGGAAGAACCCGAGGATCGGGCGTGCGAGCGCGGGCTGGCGGCCGAACGCCTGGAACGCGCCGATCACCGCCTGGCGAAGTCGCGGCGATGGCGACACTCGATCGAGCGGGTGCCCGGGCGTGCCGCAGATCAGGATCAGCGCGCGCACCATCTCCGGATGCCGGCGCCAGGTCTCGAGCGCGACCTGCACGCCGAAGCTGAGCCCGACGACGATCGCCGGCGCTAGCCCGCTCGCCTGCCAGACGCTGTGCGCGTCGTCGGCGAACTGCTCCACGCTGACCTCGCGGTTCGCAGGCGTCTGCTGCTCGCCGTGACCGCGGTAGTCCCAGGTCACGATCGGGTGATCGGCCCCGAAGTGCGGATTGAAGAACCGCCAGTGGTGGTTGCTCGACACGAGGCCATGCGTGGTGAGGATCGGCGTGCCGTCACCGCGGCCGACGATCTCGTATCTCAGGGTCTCACCGTCGCTACTGCGTGCGATCACGCGCCCACGATGGGCTAGAATCGGCGCGTGGCCAAGCCCCTCCGCTGCGGGAACTGCAAGAGCTACATCACGCTCCAGGAGCTCGAACAGCGCAAACCGCCGCTGCATCCGTGGCGCCTGACCGAGGACGGCGCGCGCGTTCTTCACGAGAACGAGCAGCGCGGCGGCCCGAACCCGCAGTGCCCCGAGTGCGGACACCGAACGTTCATCGTCGAAGCGCCGCGCGCCCCGACGATGTAGATCAGCTGCGCTGGCCGAGACGGCGCAGGCGACGCTGCAGCGAGCTGCGATAGATGCCGAGCCGGCGCGCAGCTTCCGAGATGTTTCCGTTGCAGTCCGCCATCACGCGCGCGATGTGCTCCGACTCCGCCTGCGCGATGGTCGGCGTGCCCGCTTCCGGCGGCGGCTCGTTCGCCTTGTCCTCGATGCGGCGAACGATCTCGCCACCCGTGACCGGCTTGGTCATCACGACATCGGCACCCGCGCGGACCGCGGCCACCGTGGCGTCCACCGTGAGATAGCCGCTCACCAGCGCGAACATGCTGCCGGGCATCTCCGCCTTGAGCGTGCGGACGACATCGAGTCCCGAGCTCGAGCCGATCCGGAGATCGACGACGATCAGGTCCGGTTTCTCTCGGCGAGCGAGCGTCTGCGCTTCGGTTGTGGTTGAAGCCGTGAACACCTTGCGCGAGTGGCGCAGAGTTCGGGCCATTGCAGAGAGTGTGCGCTCGTCGTCGTCGAGCACGAGCACGCTCTTGATTCTGGTTAACTCCGCCACCTCACCCATGTCTCGAACGAGTAGCGTACCGAATCTCGGCGGGTAAGCGACGGGTATTCGCGAGCTCTGACGATCACCGGAGGGGTGCCGCAATACGCTGCAGGCAAGACCCTGATCTCGCGCCTGGCGTACGCTAAGGGCTGGTGCCGCCTGCGTGTTGTCCCCGCTGCCGCCTGCTCCAGCGCCCCGGGGCGTGCGTTGCATGTGGGTCTGCCACCGCATCGATCGCGGAGCTGACGCGGAGCCGCATCGAAGGGGTCACCACGATCGCGAAGCGACCAGCCACCGGCTGGCGCGATAGCGTGGCGCTGATCGGCACCGCGCTCGGCGTGTTCGGTGCGGGCGTGGTCGGTGCGCTCCTTGCCGGACCGCCGGGAATCTTGCTCGGCCCGGCGTTCGGGCTGTTCGGGTACACGAAGCAGTACTGGCGGGCGGCGCTCAGACGGCGACCGCGGCTCGCGGCGGTGAATGCACCGGTGCGTCGCGAGGGCGACGCGCTGGTCGGTATCGCGCGCCCGTTCGAGCGAACGCTGGCGGGGAACGCGCTCGCCGTGGCGACCACGATCGGCAACGCGGCCGGCGTGATGGTGCGCGGGATCGAGAGCGTTCCGTTCTGGCTCGCCCTCGACGACAAGCGCGTGCTGATCACCGGCGTGGTGTGGCTCGCGAGCCTGGTGCCCGCCGATCTGCCGAGCGCGACCGATGCGCTGCGCGAGCTCGAGGTCAACGATCTTCCGGTGACCCGGGCCCAGCGCAAGAAGCTGCGCGCCTCGCGCGTGTCGATCTTGGCGGGTGACCGGGTCTCCGTGATCGGTCGCGTACGCGAGGAGCAGCACCCGGGTGGTGGCGGCTATCGCGACTCGCTCGCCGAGACCGTGCGTGGCGAGCCCGGTCAGATCGTGTGGATCCAGCGCCTCTGACGATGGTGCGCGGAGAGGGCCGACGCGCTGCGGTCAGCCAACGGGTGGTGCGCCGGCGTTCGGGTCCGACGGCAGCGTCGGGGGAGCGTCCGTGGACTTCTTCCTGCCGAACAGCCACTTGAAGAAGCCACCGATCGCCGCGATCACGACGATGAAGCCCTTCTTCATGACCAGCAGGATCGCGATCAGGATGCCGCCCTTCTTCGCGAGCACCACGCCGGCGCCGCCGAGGACGAGCGCCTTGAGGCCGATGCCGGAGTCCTTGTCGCCGCTCGCGTGATCCGCGTACTGCGAGCCCGGCTTGAACCGCACCGCGTTGAGGATCTCGATCGCCTGCTGCTTCGACTTCTCGATGTTGGCGGGCTCGTCGATCAGGTTGATCGAGAGGTAGCCGTTGCGGCCGAGGAAGCGCGTGAAGAAGTTGATGACCTTGCCATTCGCGTCGTGCGCGTCGAGGCCCCACACGAGGTGGTGCAGCACCTGCTCGTAGTGCGGGCGCTCGCTCCAGCCGTCGACGAACAGATCGGGGATGCCCATCTTCTTGCGCTCGACGTTCTGCTGGATCGTCCCGGTCTTGAACTGATCGAGCATCGCGGTGGCGTCCAGCTCGTCGGCATCCTCGTCGCTGACGTAGCCGATGTCGTCGGCCTCGATGACGATGATCCAGTCGCCGGTGCCGGCGGCGGGCAGGATCGCGGCGACCACGGCGTCGGCGTCGTTGCCCATCTGCTTCATCAGATCCTGCGCGGTCGCGCGCTCGAACAACGTCAGCCCGGCGGGCAGATCGATCTCCGCCTCGTGCCCGAGCTGCACGAGCTTCGGGCCCACCACGTGTGGGAGGCTATCGAGCGGGTTCGCTTCCTCAGCCGGCGGCGCCTCGGCGGGCGGCTCGGCCTCGTGCGGTGGCTCGGCGACCTTCTTCTGCGCCTTCGCCGGCTTCTTGTCCGACTTCTTCTTGTCAGCGTGCGCCGCGGTCACGGCCGACAGCACGATCGCGATACCAACCAACCACCTGGTCATGAGGCCGACATTCCTCGACTCCCGACCGCGGTGCAAGCGCGATCCGCGCCGGGGGTGTCGCAGGGGTCGCGGGCCCGTCGCACTAGGCAAACCGAGGGCATCTTGGTACGCAGGCGCCACATTACCCGGAGCGAATTCGTGACCAAGAAGCTGATCGCAGCGACCCTGTTCCTGGCGGCGTGTGGATCCAAGTCCCCGCCGTCGTCGACCATGTCGGCTCCGCCGCCGAGCGCACCCGACGGTTCGCCCACGGCAGGTGGTCCCGCGATGCCGGATCCCGGCACGCCGGCACCGATGAAGGCGGGCAAGCCCGAGATCGGTGCGTGGGGCTTCGACGTCCAGGGCATGAACAAGACCGTCACCCCGGGCAACAGCTTCTACGAGTACGCGAACGGCAGCTGGCTCAAGAACACGCCGATTCCCGAGGACAAGTCGAACTACGGCATGTTCTCGGTGCTCAGCGACAAGAGCGACGAGCGCACCAAGGAGATCATCATGAACGCCAAGGCGGCGGATGGTCCCGAGGCGAAGAAGGTCGCTGACTACTTCTCGAGCTTCATGGACGAGGCCGCGATCGAGAAGGCCGGCATCAAGCCGATCCAGGCCGACCTCGCCGCGATCGCGAAGATCAAGGATGCGAAGTCGCTGACCGCCGCGTTCGCGCACAACTCGCGGATCGGTCGCGGTGGCCCGATCGCCACCGGCGTCGGCCAGGACGACAAGAACCCCGAGGCGTACATCGCCGTCGTCGCGCAGTCGGGCCTCGGCCTGCCGGATCGCGACATGTACGACGTCACCAAGAAGCAGTTCGACGCGCAGCGCGCCGGCTACAAGAAGTACGTCGAGGACATGTTCACCTTGATCGGCACCAAGGACGCGGCGAAGCGCGCCGCGGCGGTGTACGCGCTCGAGGAGAAGATCGCCCTGGTGCACTGGACCCGCGTCGAGAACCGCGACCCGGTGAAGACCTACAACAAGATGACCCTCCCCGAGCTCCAGAAGCTCGCCCCGGAGATCGACTGGAAGGCGTGGGCCGGCGGTGCGGGCCTCGGCAAGGCGGACTCGTTCAACGTCAACCAGCCGACGGCGATCGCGGGCACCGCGAAGCTCGTCAAGAGCGAGCCGATCGCGGCGTGGCGCGACTACATGACCGTGCGTCTGCTCTCGGCCACCGCGCCGTACCTCCCGAAGAAGTTCGTGGACACGCGGTTCGGCTTCTACGGCACCATCCTCTCGGGCACGCCACAGAACAAGGAGCGCTGGAAGCGCGGCGTCGACGAGGTCACCGGCGCGATGGGCGAGGCCGTGGGCAAGCTCTACGTCGACAAGTACTTCACGGCCACCACCAAGGCGCAGGCCGACGACCTCGTGCACAACCTCCTCGTCGCGATGGGCCAGCGCCTCGATGGCCTGACCTGGATGGGCGCGGAGACCAAGGCGAAGGCGAAGGCCAAGCTCGCCACGTACAACCCGAAGATCGGGTTCCCGAAGAAGTGGCGCGACTACGGAAAGCTCGCTGTCACCGCGGGTGACCCCGTCGGCAACGACATGCGCGCCTCGGCGTTCGAGTACGACCGCGGCCTCGCGAAGCTCGGCGCTCCGATGGATCGCGACGAGTGGGGCATGACGCCGATGACCGTCAACGCCTACTACAACCCGGGCCTCAACGAGATCGTGTTCCCGGCCGCCATCCTGCAGCCTCCGTTCTTCGATCCGAACGCGGACGACGCCGTGAACTACGGCGGCATCGGCGCCGTCATCGGCCACGAGATCAGCCACGGCTTCGACGACCAGGGCAGCCAGTACGACGCGACCGGCAAGCTCTCGAACTGGTGGACCAAGGACGACTCCGACAAGTTCAAGAGCGGCACCGCCAAGCTCGTCGCGCAGTACAGCGCGTACTGCCCGTTCCCCGCCTCCGGCGACAAGCCCGCGCAGTGCGTGAAGGGCGAGCTCACCCTCGGCGAGAACATCGCCGACCTCGCCGGCCTCACCGTCGCGTACCAGGCCTACAAGATCTCGCTCCACGGCAAGGCCGCCCCGATGATCGACGGCATGACCGGCGACCAGCGCTTCTTCCTCGGCTGGGCCCAGGTGTGGCGCCGCCTCTATCGCGACGCGGAGCTCGCGAATCGCCTCGTGACCGACCCGCACTCGCCCTCGGAGTTCCGGGCGTCGGTCGTGCGCAACCTCGACGCCTGGTACGAGGCGTACAAGCCGTCGCCGTCCGACAAGCTGTTCCTGGCGCCCGATAAGCGCGTCAAGATCTGGTAACGCACCGCCAGGTCGGTAGCGACCTGGCGGTTTACTCGCGGGCCCGCATGAAGATCTGGATGATGTACCAGAACATCAGCGCGATCGACGAGAACAGCGCGAGCGCTGCGGCCACATACATGTTGGTGTTGTAGTGGGCGAGGACCTGCGAGGTCTGGAACAGGATGTAGCCGGCGGCGAGCACCACCATGGCGACGGCGAACACGATGCCGAGGTTGAAGCCGAACACGAGCGACAGGATGATCAGCATCATCGCGGCAGCGCTCAGCATGACGAGGGCGCCGCGCATGAACGAGAAGTCCTTCTTCGAGATCAGGACGAACGCGGTGAGGGCGCCGAAGATGGCGAGGGTGCAGAACGCGGCGTCGCGGATGATGTTCGGATCGCCGCCGCCCTTGGCGAGGATCATCTGGGTCTTCCACTGCACGATCGCGAGCAGCGGAACGAAGATCAGCGTCTCGGCGACGACATAGAGGAACAGGCCGGCGTACTGCATCGCCTTCGAAGCCGAGTGCCGCGCCCAGTAGTCGGCGAGCCAGCTCACGACCATGAAGACGCCGAGGACGATCGCCCAGTTGAAGCGGCCGTGCGAGCCGTCGGCACCGCCGAGAGCGAAGGTGACGAGCGGGACCGACACCTTGAGGACGAGAAACTTGACGTTGAACATGCACCACTCGAGGCCCGCGAATACGAGGATCGCGCCGAGGAGATGCACGTAGGTCAGGCGGATGAAGCGCAGACGATCTGACTGACCGACGGTGGCGTTCGCGTTCTTGCGAAGCGAGCCATCGCTCGAGTCGTCATCGTCGTCGGTGTCCTGGCCCATCGGCATGGGCGCCGAGGACAGACCCCCGAAGCCCTGCGCCGGATACGGCGACTGTTGCTGCTGCGGGTACTGGGGCTGCTGGCCACCGTACTGCTGCTGCTGCGGGTACTGGGGCTGCTGCTGCGGCTGGCCACCGAAGCCCTGCTGCGGATACTGGGGCTGCTGCGGTTGCTGCGGATACTGAGGCTGCTGGCCACCGTACTGCTGCTGCGGCGGCTGACCGTACGCCTGCTGGGGCTGCTGCGGATACTGAGGCTGCTGGGGCTGCTGCGGATACGCGGGCTGCTGCGGGTATTGCGGCGCTTGCTGCGGTTGCGCGCTGTAGCCCGCCGGCGGTTGGTAGACCGGTTTGCCGGTCATGGGGTCGAACGACGAAGGTTGCTGGCCGGGGTAGTACGGTTGGTCGCTCATGCCCGTCCATGGTCGCGCGAGTTGCGCGCGCCGTGGGCAGGTTACTGGAAGAAAATGGTCAGACCTACATCGGCTCTATTCCGGAGCGGCCCTATCCGCATCCGCCGATCGGGCGATTCACCCGGGTACGCCATGCCTCGCGAGGTCGTGCTCGGGATCGATTTCGGGTCCAGCACCACGAGTGCGGGCGCCCTGGTCGGCGACCGCGTCGAGCTCCTCCAGGACCAGGGCGATCGCGTGATCCCGACGGTGGTGCACATCCCGGATCGCGGGCCGCCCGAGGTGGGCCGGCGTGCCGCTTCGAAGGCGCTGAGCGATCCCACGCGCGTGATCCGCTCGGTGAAACGCCTGCTCGGCGTGCCGCCGGGCTCGGAGCTGGTGGACCAGTGGGCGGCGACGCATCCGACGCCGATCGAGAAGCGCGGCGACCGCGTGATCCTGAAGCTCGGCTCGGGCGACCTCGCCCCGGAGCAGGTGGCCGCGCACGTGCTGGGGCGCGTGCGCGATCTCGCGGAGACGCGGTTCGGCGCCACGGTGAAGCGCGTGGTGATGACGTGCGCCGCGGCGGCGCCGGCGGGGTATCGCGGGGCGCTGATGCGCGCGGCGAAGATCGCGCATCTCGAGATCGTCGAGCTGATCGCGGAGCCGATCGCGGGCGCGCTCGCGCTCGACCTCCATCGGCAGGACGAGAATCGCCGGATCCTGATCGCCGATTTCGGCGGCGGCACGTTCGATGTCTCGGCGGTGCTGCAGCAGAACATGCGGTTCACGCCGGTCGCGGTCGCGGGCGATCACTGGCTCGGCGGCGATGACCTCGACGTCGCGCTCGCCGAGGCGATGGCGGGGCTCGTGGTCAAGCGGACGGGCTACGACATGCATCGCGATCTCGTGCGCTGGAACGAGCTGGTGTTTCGTTGCGAGCTCGCGAAGCGTCAGCTGTCGACCTCGCGCGACGTGCCGTTCGCGATGATGGAGGCGTACATGCACGAGGGGGCGCGCCGCGATCTCCGGTTCACCATCGACGAGGGCTGGGCCGAGGGCGTCTGGAGCAGGCTCCTGGTGCGTGCGCGGAAGGTGATCGAGACCGGCCTCGCTCGTGCAGGCTGGACGCCGGAGTCCGTCGATGTGGTCGGTCTCGTCGGCGGAAGCTCGCAGACCCTCGCGTTCCGGCGAATGATCAGCGAGATGTTCGATCCCGAGCGGGTCACCATCCCCCACGATGCGGAGACTGCAGTCGCCATCGGCGCGACGCTGCTCACGGCCCGGCATCAGAACACCACGTCGCCGGTGCGCACGCTCGTCGCCTAGATTATCATTTCGCGATGCGACTCCTGCTGATCGCGGCGGCGGTGTTCGTGATGGTGCCGTCGCTCGCGCGCGCCAAACCAAGTGTTGCGGTCGCGCCGCTCGACGGCGACTCCGGCAACAAGGTCGGCAATGCCGTCGCGAAGGCGGCCGAGGACGAAGCGTCCGCGGTCACCGGCCCGAAGGACACCAAGAAGGCGATGGAGAAGCTCGACCTCTCCGGCACGCTCGACAAGAAGGACGCGAAGAAGCTCCGCGTGAAGCTCGACGTCGAGATCCTGATCCAGGGCAAGGTCGAGGACGACGGCGACGACAAGAGCATCCAGCTCACGGTCGCGGGCAAGGGCATCAAGAGCAGCAAGCTGAAGCTGCGGTTCAAGACGGTGTCGACGAAGTTCCGGAACGACCTGCGCGAGGCGCTCGCGAAGCGGCTCGCCCCTGGCGAGGCGGAAGAGGACGACGAGGACAAGCCGAAGCGGCTCAACGACGACGACGACAAACCGAAGAAGCGCGACGACGAGGAAGACAAGCCGAAGAAGCGCAGCAGCGATGACGAGGACAAGCCCAGGAAACGCGATGACGACGAGGACAAACCGAAGAAGCGCGTCTCCGCGGACGATGACGAGGATGGTGGCTCGGTCCGCAAGAAGCGGAAGCGCCGCGGCGATGACGATGCGGAGCCGCCGCGGCACGCGGTCACGCAGGTCGCGATTCGCCTCAATGCGGGCGCGGGCTTCGGCCGGCGCGGTCTGACGTATGACGGCGGTGGCGGGGAAGCCGGCCCGCCGCCGATCGGCACCGCGGCACCGTCGGCGCGCGTCGAGGCCGAGGCGTATCCGGGCGCGATGTCGACGCTGAAGGGCGTGGCCGCGGGCATCGGCATCTACGGCGAGTACGACAAGTCCTTCGCGGTCTCGATCCGCGTGCCCGGCACGGGCGGCAAGGAAGCGCCGATCAACCAGCAGCACTACGGAATCGGCGTGCGCTATCGCGTGCCGTTCGGCGAGCACTCGGTCGCGTTCGGCGTGGGCTACGCGGCGCGCCGCTACACCGCGGATCGCTCTGGCATCCCGGCGGGCTCGATGCTCGACATGCCCGACGTCAACTACACGGGCATCGCGCCGAACGTGATCGGCCGGTTCGCGGCCACTCCGAAGGTCGGCGTGTTCTTCAGCGGCGCATTCCTGTTCCTGATGAAGGCGGGCGCGATCACCACGAAGGACGGATTCGGCTACGCGAAGACGCTCGCGTTCGATGTCGCCGGCGGCGTCGACATCGCGCTCTACAAGAACTACGGCCTCAAGATCGCGGCCGAGGTCTCGCAGGTCGGCCTGTCGTTCCGCACCAAGGTCCGCGACGTCAGCGCGGCGACCGATCGGACGATCGGCCTCGTGGCGAGCTTCGAAGTCCTCTACTGAGCAGCGGAGGCGGTGACCTCGGCGTTTGGCCGGAACTGCAGCGGATACGTGACCTTCGTGCCATCGACGGCCGGCTCGAACGGGATGACCTTCAGCACCTCGACGACGCAGTCGTCGTACTCGTCGAGCCCGCCGCGCGCCTTCGCATCGTGCACGGCGCCCTCGGGGCCGATCGTGAACGACAGGGTCATCGTGCCGCGCAGTTGCTTCCGCGCGAACCGCTGGTAGCAGTAGCCGAACGCGCCCATCCGCAGCTCCACGTTGTGGCGAACGACCTCGCGCGAGGTTCCGCCGGCGATCGTGCAGTCCTTCGGTTCGCAGCCCGCGATCTCCGGCTGCGCGTGGCGCGCGGCACCGGGTAGATCGTAGTCGGCGCCGGCACCGCGGCCCGTCGACACCGTGGCGTACTTGCCCACCGCGATCGTGCCGCAGTCCTTCGTGCAGCTCTTCATCGGATCGAAGCGGCGGCCGTTGCCGAAGTTGTTCTTCGTGCCCTCCACCTCGTCGTACCAGACCGCTTCCTCGACGAGCTTCCGGACGTTGACCTTCGGCACGAGCGACGACAGATCCGACAGCGCGTCGAACAGGCCCACCTTCCGCGCACCGGCGATCGCGCGCGCCCGCGGATCGCTCGGGCCCGGATCGAGCTGCGCCTGCGGACCGGCGCTCGTCTGCTCCCTGGACGGCGCCTTCTTCACCGGCGGCGGCGGTGGCGGCGGCTCCTCGACATGCGTGACACGGATCCGCGGCGGCTCCGGCGCCGCGGCGACCTCGACACCGAGGCGCTCGATCGGCTCGAGCAGCATCGCCGTGCCCCACAGGATCAGATGCAGCGCGAGCACGACCATCGCGTAGATCGCCGGCCGCACGTCGTACGGTCGTCGCGGCACCGGCACGGGCGCGCGGCGGATGATCGCGAGCGACACGGTGACCTTGCCGAGCACGAGCTCGACGCGCCACCCGGGCTGCAGGGTCAGCTCGCTGTCGGTGATCGGCAGCACGCCATCCGCGGTGTGCAGCGTGGCGGGGATGCCCACCGGGCGGCGGAACCGAAATCCCTCATCGAGCAGCGGAAAGCAGCGCAGCGCACCGCTGGCCACGGGCAGCTCGACCTCGGGCGCCGTGCCGATCCGGTAGCGGCCACGCGGCGGAATGTGGGCCAGATCGACGATCGAGCTCGCGATTCTCGCGACGACCTCGACCACCGCGACGTGCATGTTCGTGAGACACGCCCGGGCCCGGGAAGTTTCAGCTACATGTGCGCCTGCTCACCTCCGGCGGCATCTATCGGTCAGGATTTCGTCAGGGAGATCACGTAGCTGGGCCGTCCGGGACCGCCCCTAGATCCTTCTATCGCTCGCCGCGCGGTCCTCTAGTATAAGGCCGCAGATGCGCTACTCCCTCGCCCCGCTTGTTGTCGCGTTGTGGACTGGTTGTGGATCCCCCGATCGTCGCGGTGGCGATGACACGGGAGAGGCGGACGCGTGCGTGGGCCTGGAGTGCCGCGTCACGAACTGCGCGATGCGCAACATGCCCGACACCACGATCTCCGGCACCGTGTTCGCCCCGAACGGAACGCTCGCGCTGTACGGCGTGAACGTCTACATCCCGAACAGTGATCCGGGCCCGCTCACCGATGGCGTGGCTTGCTCGCAGTGCCAGAACGCGCTGCCGGGTGGCTCGGTCGCGCAGATGATCTCCGGCGCCGACGGCAAGTTCATGCTGACGAAGGTGCCCGACGGCGTGAACGTGCCGCTCGTCATCCAGGTCGGCAAGTGGCGCCGCCGCGTCGATATCCCGATGGTCATTCCGTGCCAGGACAACATCCTGCCGCCGAACGTCACCTCACTTCCGAAGAACAAGAACGAAGGCGACATCCCGAGGATCGCGATGACCACGGCTGGCTGCGACCAGCTCGAGTGCCTCGTGCGCAAGCTCGGCGTCGACGCGAAGGAGTTCACCGCCGAGTCCGGCGCCGGTCGCATCAACCTGTACAACTCGGGCGGGCACTCCGGTGACTCGACCGGCGTGGCCCTCACCTCGGCTGATTCGCTGTGGGGCGATCTCGCCAAGCTGAAGAAGTACGACATCGCCGCGTTCTCCTGCGAGTGCAGCCCGCACTCCGGGGCGACGCCCGCGATGATGAGCAACGTGAAGGCGTTCGCCGACCTCGGCGGTCGCGTGTTCATGTCCCACTACAACGCGCAGTGGATCAGCGGTAGCGCCTCGGCACCGCAGCCCGTCTGGGCGCCGGTCGCAGCGTGCGCCGTCGAAGGCTCGCCGCCGAACTCGACCGGCGTCATCGATCAGGTCAACAACCCGAAGGGCGCGGCGTTCGCCACGTGGATGATGAACGTCGGCGTGCCCGGCGGTTCGTTCAACATCACGGATAGCCGCAGCAGCTGCTCGTCTGTCGACAACACGAAGGCAGAGCGCTGGGTCTATCTCACGGGCACCGAGCTCCCGCAGAACTTCCAGTTCACCACCCCGCAGGAGTCTCCGAAGGACAACCGCTGCGGCAAGGTCGTGTTCTCCGACATGCACGTCTCCGGTGGCGGTACGAGCGGTAACTTCCCGTCGAGCTGCACCTCGACCGCGCTGAGCCCCC
>JBBRED010000058.1:0-30072 GCA_038203335.1 Haliangiales bacterium
AGCAAGCCCCCGCGCCCACCCTCTACGGCTTCACCCCGGATCAGCAGTTCTTCATCGCCTGGGGCCAGTTCCGCGGCGACGAGACTCGCCTCGAACAACAGCGCCTGATGATCCAGGGCGATCAGCACCCGATCGCGAAGTACCGTGTCATCGGCCCGCTCTCGAACATGCCCGAGCTCGCCGAGACGTTCTCGTGCAAGCCCGATGCGGCCATGGTCCGTCCCGCCGCCAAGCGCTGCGTGGTCTGGTAAGCGCCCATGGGATCGCTCAAGGACCAGTTGCTCGCGAAGGGGCTCGCTGCGAAGCCCACCGCCACGACGAAGGCCGCCGCCGCGCCTCAGGTGGATCACGCCGCAGAGCAGCGCCAGCGCGACGAAGAGTCGGCCGCCGCTGGCCACGCCGCTGCGAGCCCACGGTATCCGGGCGCGCGCATCGCGACGCTCGCCGAGGCCCGCGAGCTGTTCGCTCCGCGCGGCTACGAGCTGCGCAACCTCACGGGTGATGTCGATGGCACCGTCGACATCGAGACACTGCTGCTGCCGTCGGTCCAGGTGATCGACGGTGACGTCACGCTCGACGAGCTGCGCATGCAGCAGGAGGGCTCGAACCTGTACGTGCTGGGCAACCTGACGATCACCGGGCGGCTGTTCCAGCCGTTTCGCTCGAACGCTGTCGTCGTGTTCGGGTCGCTTCGCGCCAAGCACATCATCACCGGCGCGGAGCTCCTGGTGTTCGGCGATCTGGACGTCAGCGGCGTGCTCTACGGCAACTGCACGAACTACGCGACCAACGTCCTCGGCGCGGCGCGGATCGGCACGCTCGTGAGCTGCAAGGAGCACATGTTCTCGCTGTGGGGGGCACGAACGATCGGCGAGCTGGTCCGCCGCCACGGCGCCCCGAACTTCGAGGTCTATGCCGCCGCGAAGGGCGTGCGCACCGGGCGCGCGCTCGATCCCGCGATCGGCGACCTCTACGACGAGGCCTCGATCGCGGCCGCGCTGAGCAACCGCGACGACATCGTCGCAACGCCCTGATCGCCCTACGCTTGCCGGGCCAGGCCTTTCTGATTGACAACGCGTAACCAACTCGCTACACGTTAAGGCGTGGACGCTGTCGCTCAGGCCCTCGCAGACCCGATTCGCCGGGACATCCTGCGCATGGTGCGAGACCGCGCCCTGACCGCAGGGGCCATCGCCGGTGCGTTCTCGGTGAGCCGCCCCGCGGTCAGCCGCCACCTGCGCGTGCTGCGCGAGGCAGGCCTCGTTCGCGACGAGATGCACGGCCGCGAACGCGTCTATCAGATCGAGCTCGCCGCGCTCGTGGAGCTCGAGGCGTTCCTCGAGGAGCTTCACGCCACGGTCGCGACCGAGTGGGAGCGCCGCTTCATGGCGCTCGAGACCGAAGTTCATCGCGTGCGCCGCCAGCGCGTACGCAACCCCGTGATCACCAGTACCGAACAAACGACGAAGAAGGAGACCGCATGAATCCCCAACCGACGGGTCGCGTCGCCGGCAGCGAGCTGATCATCACCCGCACGTTTCGCGCGCCGATCGAGGACGTGTGGACGAGCGTCACGAAGTCCGAGAGCACCGAGCGCTGGTTCGGCCGATGGGAAGGTGATGCCGGCGTGGGCAAGACGGTCCGCCTGCTGATGGTGTTCGAGAAGGGCGACGCGTGGACCAACGTCCTCATCGAGACCTGCGATGCGCCGCACCACCTCGTGGTGAAGACCACGAGCGACTTCGGAACGAAGCGCCTCGAGATCCGCCTCGCGCAGACCGGCGACACGACGCAGCTGACGTTCGTACACCACCTCGGCGAGAAGCTCGGAATGCGCGGCGAGTTCGGCCCCGGCTGGGAGTACTACTTCGACAACCTCGTCGCCGTTCTCGCCGGAGAAGCGCTACCGACGTTCGACGACTACTATCCGTCGCAGAAGCAGTACTTTCTCGACCAGACCTAGCTCGGAGCGGGGTGGCGCAGCGCTCCATCAACGACGATGGTCCTCGGCGACCGCGGGTCATTGGTGGTGTCGGCATCGAGGACGGGCTGATGCTGGGTCCACCAGGACCGCGCGTTCTCGCTGTCCCACACCTCGGGACCGCAGGCTCCGAGCCGCTGCCGAAGCTCCGCCGCGGTCTGCGGACGACGGTCGGGGTCCTTCTCGAGGCACGCGAGGACGAGCGCCTCGAGGTCAGCCGGAATCTCCACACCTCGCGCGGCGAGCGGATCCGGCCGCTGGTGAAGGTGCTGGCTGCAGACCTCGATGATCGATTTCCCTTGGAACAGCTCGCTCCCGGCGAGGAGGTAGTAGGCGACGGCGCCGAGCGCGTAGATATCGGAGCGCGCGTCGGCGAGCTCCGGCGTGCTGATCGACTCGGGCGCCATGTACTGCGGGCTCCCCGTCAACGTGCTGCCTCCGGTCACCTTGACGTCGCCGTCGACGGCGACCTCCTTGACCAGGCCGAAGTCGAGCAGCTTCACCACGTCGCGCTCGCCTCCTTGCGTGCACAGCATGATGTTCGCCGGCTTGATGTCGCGATGGATCAGGCCGATGCCGTGGGCTTCCGTCAGCGCGCCGCACGCCATCGAGAGGATCCGCACCACCCGGCCCGGCGACTGCGGGCCGCCCACCGCCACGATGCGCTGCAGGTTCGCGCCATCGAGTAGCTCCATCGCGTAGTAGAACACGCCGTCGTCGGTTCGACCGTAGTCGAAGATCGTGATCGTGTTCGGATGCGTGAGCCGCGCGGTCAGCTGCACTTCGCGCTCGAAGCGCACCAGGCTTCCCTCGCGGGCGTGCGCGGCGCGTAGCAGCTTGAGCGCGGACGGTCGCCGCATCATTCCGTGACGAGCCCGGTAGACCTCCCCCATCCCGCCCTCGCCGATCTTCTGCTCGAGCACGTACTGACCGAGGCGCCGAGCTTCGCGAACCTCGGCGCGAAGTCCGAAGATGATCCGCGAGATCGCGGCGCTCGTGAACGTGATGAACACCCACATCATCACGATCGCGCCGGGTAGCCACGAGTACGCGCCCGAATCTGCCGCGCGGATCCCGAACCCGCCATCGATGGTTGGCACCACGAAGATCGAGGCCAGGAGCACGGGAGAGCCGAACAGCCCGTAGAGGATCGTTCGACGAGGCGACGAGGGGATCAACGCCGCCCGGATGACGAACTGCAGCGCGCATCCGATCAGGCCCATCGCCGAGAGATACGCGTCGGCCATCAGTCCACCCTCGGCGGTCGCGATCGCATGATCGCGCGTGAACCCGGCCAGGACCACGCGCCCCAGCATCGCGGAGCTCGCGAAGTAGGATATCAGCCCGCCGGCTTCCACCAGCCGCGAGAACCGAATCGATCGGCGGCCGCGGCTGCACAGCCACCAGAGCGCGCCTGCCTCGCAGACGAGGGTGATGTCGAACACCAGGTCGAGCCCGGGATGCATCAGCGGCCCGATGCCACCGACCGTGGTGGCGAACAGCATGAAGAAGAAGATCACCTTCCAGAACAGCGCCACCCGACGCTGCAAGAAGGCCCGTGCCTCCTCGGAGCTGTCGTCGGTCCACGACGCGCGCTGGTCGGGCACGTCGGCCACTATGCGCGCGGCCGGCGTTCGAGGGTGATCTCGAGCCGCTCCATCCGGCGATACAGGGCCTGCCGGCTCATGCCGAGGTCCGCTGCGGCCTTGGAGACGATGCCACCGGCGCGCACGAGGGCCTCCTCGATCGCGGCTCGCTCGGGATCGAGCTCTCTCGACGGCGCGGGGCTCGGCTCGTCGGAGCGTCCCCGGGTCTGGCCTCCGAGCCCGAGATCCTCGGGCTCGATCGTGGCATCGCGACAGACGAGCGTCGCGCGCTGGATCCGGTTCTGGAGCTCGCGCACGTTGCCCGGCCAGTCATGCGAGATCAGCGCATCGCGTGCGGATCGCGACAGCACTGCGGGAGCACCTCCATCGATCGCGAAGCCGACGAGGAATCGGTCGGCGAGCGGAACGATCTCGTCGGGCCGCTCGGCCAGCGGCGGCACCTTGAGCTCGATCACGTTGAGGCGGAAGTAGAGGTCCTCGCGAAACGCACCAGCGGCGATCGCGCGCGACAGGTCCACGTTGGTGGCGCTGATGATCCGGACGTCGACCTTGCGCGTGGAGCTGGAGCCGAGGCGCTCGAACTCGCCGGTCTGGAGCACCCGCAGGAGCTTCTGCTGACCCACCATCGACAGCGTTCCGATCTCGTCGAGGAACAGCGTCCCACCGTTCGCCGCCTCGAACCGCCCGATCCGCTGCTTCGTCGCGCCGGTAAAGGCACCGGCATCGGCGCCGAACAGCTCCGCTTCGAGAAGGTCGTCAGGCAGCGCACCGGCGTTCACCTTGATGAACGGCTTGTCGCGACGTCGCGAGTTCGCCTGCACGATCTCCGCGAGCTTCTCCTTGCCCGCGCCGTTCGGTCCGGTGATCAGGATCGCGGCCTCCGACGGCGCCACGCTGACCGCGAGCGAGACCACGTCGTGCATCACCTCGCTCGAGTACGTCAGGCCGCACAGATCGGCCTTCGCCGCGAGACTCTGTCGAGCGCGCCGACCACGCGCGCGATGGCGAGCGTTCTCCTCGGCGAGTGCCCGCAGGTGCAGCAGCTTCTTGACGTCCGCGACGAGCTTCGCATCGTCCCACGGCTTCGCGATGTAATCGGCCGCGCCGTCCTTGACCAGCGCGACGACCATCTCGATCGATGCCCACGCGGTCATGAGCAGCACGGGCAGATCGGCATCGAGCTTCCGCATCGCGCGAAACAGGGCGACGCCCTCCGCGCCCGAGGTCTGGTTCGCGCTGAAGTTCATGTCCTGGATCACCACGCCGATGTCTTCGCGCGCGATCAGATCGAGCACCTCCGCGGGGCCACTCGCGACGAGGGTCGGGATCCGGTACTGCTCGAACAGAACCTCGAGTGCCGTGCGAATGGCGCGCTGATCGTCGACGATGAGCACCTTCATGAAGTCACCCAGCATAGCCGCTTCGCTCATCGCGCGACCGCGAACGTGCACGCATAGCTCACGTCGGTGATGACCGGTTCACTCCGCGCGTCGAGTGGGGCTTGCCATCGCGAGCCCGCCAGCGTGCGTTTGCACGCCGCACCGAACCCGGGTGCGCTCTCCGAGACCACCCGGATCGTCCCCACCCTGCCATCCGCGAGGATTCGAGCGCGAACGACGGCCTTGCCGGTGGTCCCCGCACGTCGCGCTTCGCTCGGATAATTCGCCGCGAGCGCACCATCGAGATCCGGCGCCTTCGGAGGTCGCGACAGGTCCCCCACGGCGACCACCCGCTCGGCCGACGTCCCGCTGGGAGCGCGACGCACCGGACCCGGGCTCGCCGCAGGCTCCCCCGCCGTGATCGGGGCGGTCATCGGCGCACCGTTGCCGGTCGGCGATGACCAGCTCGCACCTTCGTTGGAGAGCGTCACGCCGGAGAAGTCGACCGGCGCCTCCGGACTCGCGGGTGGTTCGGTGCTCGCGACCTGACGCGGTGGGGCCGCCGGTCGGCGAGCCACCCGACGCGGTGCAGGCACGCTCGGAGGGCTCGGAGTGACCTCGTCGGTGACCGCCGGTGTCTCGAGCTTCGGAGGCGGGGGCGGAGGCGTCGTGGTGGTCTCGAACTGGACGATGGTCGTCACCGGCGGAGACGCCGGCTCGTCGGGCGCCGGCAGGACGGCGAGCAACGCAACGTGCCCGACGATGCTCGCCGCGACCACGATCAGGAACATCGGGGAGGTGTGTTCGCTCCACATGTCAGCGCCGATCGGATTCGGGTTCGACGTTGATCGCGAACTTGATGACGTTCTCCTGGCGCAGCACGTCGATCACGTGGACGACCTTCGCGTGCGGGGTGCGGCCGTCGGCAGCGATGATCGCCTGCGGCTCGTGATGGTCGGCGCGGGCGAGCGCGATCCGTTTTCGAAGACCTGCTTCGTCGATCGGTGCGGCGTCGAGATAGAGCTCGCCCGCCTGGGTGATCGAGACGGCGAGTACCGTGGGCGTCGACTCACCCGTGGTGCTCTTCGGCAGCTCCATCGGAATGGTCTTCGAGGCGATGTAGCTCGCCGTGACCATCATGATCACGAGGAGCACGAGCGTGATGTCGACCAGCGGGGTCACGTTGATCCCGGTGATCATGTCGTCGTCGGCGAGATTCTGAGCGGCCATGACACGGTCCTTTCGTTGGGGTGCTACGCCGCGGGAACGAGAACGAGGAGCTCGCGTCCGAGCGCATCGGCGCGAACGAGGCGGGTCTTGATGACGCGCTGGAAGGCGTTGAAGAACGCGACCGCGGGCAGCGCCACCAGAATACCGATCGCGGTCGCGACGAGCGCCTCGCCGACCTCCGCCATCAGGCCCGAGCTCATCGTGCCGGCGGACTTCTCGAGCAGGTGGAACGACCGGATGATGCCGATCACGGTTCCGAGCAGGCCGATGAACGGAGCGTTGGCACCGAGCGTGCCGAGAAACGCCAGACGCTTCTCCATCTGCAACTTCGCGAGCTGGGTGGCGCCGACCATCGAGTCCTCCATCGCCTTTGGCCCGGCGGCCGCCTGCGTCAGCCCGGCGCCGACGATGCGCGCCTCGAACGACGGCGAGCGCGCGAGCCGCGCGAGTGCGGCCTCGAGATCACCGCGTTGGAGGAGACGCTTGACGTCCGCACCGAGCGCACCGATGTGCTCGCGGCTGCGAACCAGCGCATACGCGCGTTCCATCGCGATCGCGAAGCCGAGGACGGAGAGAGCGACGAGGAGCCACATGACCCATTCGGAGCCATTCATGGCGAAGTCAGTGAGTCGAGCCTGGAGATTCATGACGTGGACCTTTCCTGTGCGGACGTTGCGAGTTCGTCCGACCCCTCGTGCAGCGGTTGTGCCTCGGCAACTGCACGGAATCACGCGACTCTCGCGAGCGTGTCCGCGGACAACCGGACACCTGTCCGGTCAGCTGCGCGTCAGCGTCAGGCGGCGATCGGGCGCATCGGGAGGCGCGCTGCGATGCACGAGCCGAACGCGCGCGGCGAGGCCACCGCCGTCGAGGTTCTCGAGCCGCATCGCACCGCCGTGCGCCTCGACGATCTCCCGGCATAACGTCAGGCCGAGGCCCGAGCCCTGCTCCTTGGTCGAATAGAACGGCACCAGGGCTCGCTCCATGACCTCCGGGCTCATTCCGGGACCACGGTCGGCGACCGTGATGCAGATGCCACGCGTTCCGAGGGAGTGAACGGCGAGCGTGACGGCCTCCGGTGGACCGCCGCTCTCCGACGCATTCTTCATGAGGTTGATCACCACCTGCTCGACCTGCCCCGGATCGAACCAACCGACCTCGTCGGGCAGCTCCTCGACGAGCTGCACGGTGGGCCACAGGGCCAGGAGCTTGTCGACGAACGGCCGCAACGCGACCTCTTGTTTTCGCGGCAACGGCAGCCGTGCGAACTGCGCGTAGCTCTCGAGGAAGCGGCGCAGATGATCGGTCCGCTCCGCGATCGTCACGAAGATCCGCTCGAGTTTCGGAGCCATCGGGGACCCATCCACCACCATGCGGGCCGAATGGATCAGGCTCGACACCGGCGCGAGCGAGTTGTTCAGCTCGTGGCAGAACATCCGGATCATGTGCTTCCAGGCGTCGGTCTCCTGGCGGTGGAGCTCCCGCGAGAGATTCTTGACGAGGACGAGCACCATCGACTCGCCCGCGACCACGAACCGTCGCTTGCCGAGGATGTACGTCTGTCGCTCCCCCGTCGCGTCGTCGACCGAGAACAGCTCGTCTCCATCCCCCGTGAGCGCCCGGCGCAGCGCGTTCGGAGCGTTGCCGAGCATCGCGACGAAGTCCTCGCCCTGCGGATCCTTGTCCTCGAAGAACAGCTCGCGCGCGGCGGCGTTCGCGAGCGAGATGCGCCCCGCCTCGGAGAACACGACGATCGCCGAGGGCGTCCCGTCGAGCGCGGCCCGGAGCAGCGCTTCGCGCTCCGATGCGGCGACCACGTCCTTTCGTCGCGCATCGGCGATCTCGCGCGCAGCGCGGAACACCTCACCGTGCTCGACACCGTGCGGCGCCGGTGGATCCTCCCCGGCGGCGAGGGCGCGGATGCCGGCAACCGCATCGCGCGCACCGCGCCGCGCGTTCAGGCGGGAGATCGCGAACGCCAGGACGCCGACTCCCAGTCCCGCGAGGAACCAGAGCGGCCCGCTCATCGCGCTGCCATCACCGTCACGTCGGCGATGATACTTCGGACCCGCAGCCGGGTCACCTGACGCAGAGCTCCCGCACCGTGGAGTCGACACCACCGCGCATATCGCGCACGACGAAGTGGAACCGCACCCGCAGGCCCTCCGATGGGACCTCGTCCGCACCCGGCGACTCCCATTCGAGCGCGACCGGCGACTCTTCCCGCTCGTCGTCGGCCTCGACGTACGTGTGCTGCTGGAGGATCTCACCCGCCGTCGCGAAGGCCGAGAGCTGGAGATCCTCGCGTGACGCCCGCAGCTCGCCTCCCACCGCGAACGGCTCGCGGTCAGATGCATCGAACGTCACTCCGAGGAGCGTCCTCCCGGAGCCCGCGGTCACTACCGGCAGGTCGCCGTCACATCCCGTGGTGGCGGCTCTCCACTCCATGCCGCCGGCCGTGAGCGGTGCCCCCGCGAGGTTCGGATTATGGTTGGTCGCGTCGCCGGTCGCGATGAAGATGTGCTGCGAGACCACATCCGCCTGCGAGCCGTCGTCGCACGTTGCCGCCGCCCCGTCGACCGCGGGGCTCCCGCTCGCGCAGATCACGCCGGTGACGACGACCGCGGAGGCGGCGATGTCGGCCGGGATCACGAGCGGAAGCGTCGGGACCGCACCCGACGTGCTCGAGGCGGCGAACACGGGTCCCGCGCACATGGGGATCGATGAGCTCGTCGCCGCGGGACACGCCGCGAGGATCCAGGAGAACGTCGGTGGCGCGCCCGGCGACGCGGTCACCCACGTCACCGTCGCAGCCTCGCCGGCCGCGGGCCACGCGCGCTCGGGGTCGGTATCAACGGTGACCTTCGCGCCGAGCACGCGGTCGCGTTTGATCAGCGTGGCGGGATCGAGGTTGGCGCAGGCCGAGAGGGCGAGAAGCAGGGTCACGATGAGCTTGGTCATGGCGGGTTCCTTTCGCATCGGATCTAGAGCTCGCCCTTGATCCCGAGGCTGGGAAGCAGGGGCAGGCCGGGGGTGTCGGCGCGCTCCGAGTAGTCGAAGTTGTAGGCGGTGGATTCGCGGTTCTGCCGGTTGTAGGCGTTCTGCAGGTCGAGATAGCCGGCGCACCGATGTCCCGCGACGTGGAACTGCTTCTCCACGCGGAGATCGAGACGATGGAACAGCGGATTCCGCGCGCTGTTGTTCTCGCCGTAGACGGGGCGATACGAGTCGATGTCGGCGTCGTAGACGCTGCCGATCACCGGCGTCTCCGGGTTGCCGGAGACGAGGCGGAACGTGCTGCCGAGCTCCCAGCCGTGGCCGAGCTTGTACGAGCCCGACAGCGTGAAGATATGCGTCTGATCGTAGTCGAACAGCCGCCACTGATTGCCCTCGTTGCGCTCGCTGCGCGAAAGTGTGTACGAGAGGAAGCCGGAGAAGTCGCCGCCCGGATGCCAGCGACCGGCGACCTCGAGTCCGTAGATCCGGCCCGTACCCGAGTTATCGCGGACGCCATCTGCGCGCTGCGCGATCATGTGCTGGAGGTCCTTGTAGTAGCCCTCCACGCCGAGCGTGATGCGGTCCGTGAACTGGTGATCGACACCCAGCCCGTAGTGCGTGGCGTGCTGTGCCTCGAGGTTCGGATTGCCGAGCCCCGCGAGCGCCTCCCCTTCCTCGGGGGGCTGCGAGAACCGGCCGACGCCGCCCTTGAACGTGGTGGCGCCGTGCGTGTACCGCGCGGTGAACCGCGGATCGACGGCCCACTCCGAGATCTCGTTGAACCGATCGACACGAACGCCGGCCGTCAGCACGATCGCCGGCACCGGCGACATCGCGGTCTCGACGTACGCGGCCGGTCGAAAGAACCTACCGACTCCCTTGTAGTGGGTCCGCTCCACCTCTTCGGGGCGCGCGAACTTGTCGGGGTTGCCCTCGACCTGACGGATCTGCGGTGCGTCGTAGACGATGTCCGAGATGACGTTCTGGACGTCGAGCCCCCAGCGCAGCTCGACGCGATCCGAGATGGCCGCCTTCCAGTCGGCGCGACCCAGGACGTCGGTCACGTCACCATCGATGTTGATATCCACGCCGAGCTTCGCCTTGTACATGCGCTTGCCCACGGCGAGCGAGATCGACTGCTCGACGCCGGGCCACGTGTGCTTCCATTCGCCGCGGATCCGGTTCGTGGAGTTGCCGAGCCCGATGTGGTCGCGGTTCGTCGTCATCCCGCTCGGATTTGCGACGATGACCTTCAGATCGTCGCTGTTCGCGTACGCAACCAGGCGGAGCTTGTCGTGCGAGGTCGGCTTGTAGGCGGCGATCGCTTGCCAGTCGTAGTAGACGGGCACGGCAGCGATGCCGACATTCGCCGCCTCCAGCGCCGGACCGATCCACGCATCGACATAGCTGCGCCGCCCGGCGACGGCGAACGACGTCTTGTCGGTGATCGGCCCTTCGACGAGCGCGAACGCGTCGATCATGTTGATGTCGGCCTCGGCGCGGAGCCGGTCGGTCTTTGGATCGCGCAGCTCGACCTCGACGACGCCGCCGATCTTGCGCCCGTATCGCGTGGAGAAGTTCCCCGGATACAGATCGATGCGCTGGAGCAGCGAGCCGCTGATGAAGCTCGTCAGGCCACCGAAGTGATAGAGCTGCTGTACCGGTTCGCCGTCGAGGAACACCTGGCTGTCGGTCGGCGCGCTGCCGCGAACGATGAGCAGGCCGAACGGTCCCGGCGGGCGGGCCACGCCGGGGAGCAGCTCGACTCCGCGGAGCGCATCCCCGCGCGTGCCGGCGATCTTCGTCATCTCCGCCGCATCGATCGAGCGGCGCGTGATCTCGCGGGTCGGGGCCTCGATCGTCGCGACCGCACCGAACGTCCCCGCGTCCTCGCGGCCCAGCGTGGGAGTCAGGCGATAGGTCACGGAGGCCGCCTCGCCGGGCACGACGTTCTCGTCCTGCGCGAACGATGCGTGGTCGAGCGCGGTGATCTCGATGTGGTACGTGCCCGCCGGCAGATCGGAGAGCGTGAACGTACCGGTCTCGTCGGTGGTCACGCGATGAATGGCCGCATCGGCGCCGGTCACCAGCACTTCGACGCCCGCGAGGGGCGTGCCCTCAGCGCGCGACAGGAGACGGCCTTCGATCCGCCCCGTCGTGACGACGGCCGGTGCCGGGACCGGAGGAGCCTCGAGCGTGAACGTGTAGCGGTACTGGATCCGCGCCGCGATCGGCTGGCCGTCCTTCGTCGCCGGCGTGAACACGAACTTCTGGACCGCGGCGAGCGCGGCCTCGTCGAAGCCATCACCGACCGGTGACAGCACGCGCGCGTCGCGCACGAGGCCATCGATACCGATCACGATCTCGAGGTCGACCGCGGCTTCGCGGCCCGCCTCACGCGCCGCCTGCGGGTACTCGGCCTGCACGTACGTCGCAACGCTGGGCGGCGTCGGCGCGGGCTGCGCCCATGCGGTGGTGGCGACGAGCGTTCCGAACAGGAACGCTGCGATGCGGGTTCGAAGCTGGTGCATGCCGAGCCCAGGAGCACCCGGCGTGCCACGCAACGCGCTTCGATTCCGCGGTGTTCCGTCTCGGTCGCGCGGACACATGCCCGGCCGCGGACATCTGTCCGGACACGCCGTGGACGTATGATGACCGCGCCCGATGGACCTGTATCAGCTCAAGACCTTCGTCGTCGTCGCACGCGAAGGGAGCATCACGCGCGCCTCGGAGCTTCTCCATCTCAGCCAGCCGGCGGCGAGCGCGCACATCAAGGCGATCGAGGACGCGCTCGAGGTGACCCTGTTCGATCGCACGGCGCGCGGGATGAGCCTCACGGCCGAGGGCAAGCGCTTGCTCGCGAAGGCAGAGCAGACCCTCGGTGCGCATCAGGAGCTGATCGACGAGGCCACCCGCATCAAAGGGCGCCTCGCAGGAACGCTGCGGATCGGCGCGGGTAGCAACACGAACAACGAGGCGGTCGGCCGGCTCCTCACCAGCCTGTCGGAGCGCTGTCCCGACGTGGAGGTCACGCTCAAGCACGGTACATCGCAGGACATCCTCGCCGGGCTCCACAACAGCAGCCTCGACGCGGGCTTCTACAACGATGGCGGCGATCCCGAACCGGACCTCGCCGTCGTCGAGGTCTCGCGCTTCACGACGTACCTCGTGGCGCCGCCAAAGCTCGTGGACCTGACCGCCCCGCTCGACTGGCGCGCCCTTGCGGACCAGGCGTGGATCTATCCGACGTCGAGTGCGTGCTGTGGCCGGACCGCCGACGCCATGTTCAAGGCGCATCAGATCCGCCCGAAGCGGATCGTCACCGTCGACCGAGAGAGCGTCACGCGGACCCTGATCGCAGGCGGGCTCGGCGTGGGTCTGCTCCACGCGGCCACCGCGCACGACGCACGTGATCGTGGCGAGGTCGAGCTCCTGTTCGAGTCGTCGACGATCACGCGGGTGCTGTTCGCCCACCTGGCGTCGCGCGTCAAGGATCCGATCCTCGACGTCGCGGCTTCGATCATGCGCGGCGGCCGAGCGCCAGCGCGATGACGAGCGAGCCAACCCCGGTGAGTGCACCCACCGCGTAAGCGGCGCTGTACCCGAACGTGCCCACCACGAGACCGAGCAGCGGTACGCCGACGCCCATCGCCAGGTCGAAGCACGCGGTGTAGGCACCGAGCGCGACACCACGGTTCTGCGGAGGCACACGCTTGATCGCCTCGACTCCGAACGAGGGAAACGCGAGCGAGAAGCCGAAGCCGGTCAGGGCGGCGGCGGCGACCGCCACGGCACCGGAGGGAGCGAGCCAGAGTCCGACCTGGCCGAGCGCGGCGACAAACGCCGAGACCGCGGCGACCCGCGCGCCGTCGAACCGGTCGGGCAGATTGCCAAACAGCAGGCGCGCGAGGACGAAGGCCGCACCGAACGCGGTCATCGCGAGGGCCGCGTGTGGCCAGCCATGGGCCGCGAACAGGAGCGTCGCGAACGCGGCGATCGCACCGAACCCGATCGCACACAGCGTGAGGCCCGCGCCCGGCAACCAGATCAACGTCGCCACGCGATAGAACGGGAGCCGCGATCCGCCGACGGGCGTCACCGGGCGAGCGACGAGCGCGGCCACGATGCCGGAGAGCGGCGCGAGGGCGGCGACGATCGACAGGCCGACGAACCCGACCCGAGCATCGAGGAGCGCACCGAGCGGTGCGCCGATCGCGAGCGCGCCGTACATCGCGATGCCGACCCAGGCCATCACGAGCCCCGAGCGTTCGCGCCCCGCCAGTGCCACCCCCCACGCCAGTGCCCCGGTGATCAGCAGGCTCTCTCCCACGCCGAGAAGGCCGCGGCCGACGAGGAGGACCGCGAGGCTCGCCGACGAGCCGGGAACGGCGGCCGAGACCGCGTAGAGACTACCCGCGAGCGCGGAGATGGCCAGGCCGAGGACGGCCGCGCGTCGTGGCCCGCGCACGTCGCTCCACGTACCGGCGGCATGACGCGTGACCAGCGTCGCCCACGACTGGGCGCCGATCGCGATCCCGACGACGAACGTCCCGAACCCGAGCGCGCCGTGGACGCGCATCGGAAGGACCGGAAGCGGAAGTCCCATCGCGAGGAATTCCATGAACACCATCACGCAGATGGGAGCGAGCACCTTCCACAACGACGTTTGCTGAACACTCATGGCGGCAGCGTGGTCATCGCGGCGCGAGCGGACCAATCGGATGTTCCGAGGGCTCCCCTCCGAAACCACGATTGGACCACCGCGCGCACGAGGCGCACGTTGCGACCATGACGAACATGGTGGAAGCGGTGGTACGTACGGTGCTGATCGGCGTGGGTGCCACGATCACGATCGATCTGTGGGCGGCGGTCCTCCGGGCGCTCGGTGTGCCGTCGCTGAACTTCGGGCTCCTCGGGCGGTGGATCGGCCACCTTGCCGAGGGTCGGTTCATCCATCAGAGCATCGCGAAGGCATCGCCGGTCCGCGGTGAACGCCTGATCGGATGGTCCGCGCACTACGCGATCGGCATCAGCTTCGCCGGGGTCCTGATCGCCGGGTTCGGCCTGAGCTGGGCGCGGTCACCCACGCTCCTGCCGGCGCTGATCGTCGGCATCGTGACCGTTCTCGCCCCACTGCTGATCCTGCAACCGGCACTCGGCGCCGGCATCGCGTCGTCCAGGACACCGCGGCCGGTGTTCAACACGATCAAGAGCCTCGTGACCCACACCGTCTACGGCCTCGGCCTCTATCTGACCGCGACGGTGCTCGCGCCGGGCTGAACGAGGCGAGAGCAGCGCGGCATCACGGTCTCGATCTGCACATAGCGCGGTGCGCTGCTCGTCGGTGAGCGGGCCGAAGAACCTCACCCGCACCTTCAGCCGATACACGCCCTTCCGCCCCTCGCTCTTGTCGCGCTCGACGTGTAACTCCCCGACGCGTGCCACCCTCAGGCATGACCAGGTCGTGACGCCGCCGTGAGGCGACAGGGTCCATGGTGAGGCGTGGCGGTCATCGGTCAGCCAGCGCTCCGCGGCGTGTCCCATCAGATCGGGTGCTTCATCGCGCTCGGCGCCGGGATCATGCTGATCGCCACCGCCGAAGGCAGCCGCGCGCTCGTGGGCGCATCGATCTACGCCGCCTCGCTCACGATCATGCTCGGGGTGAGCGCGAGCTATCACCGGGTGTTCTGGGCGCCGCGGGCGCAGCAGCTATGGAAGCGGATCGATCACGCGATGATCTTCGTGTTCATCGGCGGGACGTACACCCCGATCTGCTTGCTCGCGATCGGCGGTACCGCCGGCGCCAGGTTGCTCGCGCTGGTCTGGATCGGTGCGGCAGCCGGAGCGCTCCAGGCCGTGTTCTGGTCGCGCGCGCCCCGTGCGCTGTCCGTGACGCTGTACATCGCGCTCGGCTGGTCGCTGGTCGCCTATTTCCCCGAGGCGTACGCAGCGCTCGCGCCACGGGCCATCATGCTGATCGTGAGCGGAGGCGTGCTCTACACGATCGGCGCCCTGGTCTACGCGCGGCGTCGGCCCGATCCGGCGCCGCGGGTGTTCGGCTACCACGAGGTGTTCCACGCGTGCGTGGTCGCCGCCGGCGCGTGCCACTTCATCGCCGTCGCGGCGATGGTCCGCAGTTGATTCTCCTCGACAACGTGTCAGCGGTTCGCTACTGACTGCGTTCCTTCTGACGGAAGGAGGCCGACCATGACTCGCACCATTCATCGTTCATCGAGCCTCTCCTCCGACATTCGTCGTCGATCCGCGCGCTAGCTCGCTGCGGTTGATGCGTCCGGCGAGGCTCCCCGAATATTGCGCGGAGGACGCGGCGCGCCTCGCGCGGCACGCGCGTCGCGTGCACCTGATTCTGCCGCGGACAGCGTTTCCCTACCGCTATCGACTGATGGCGTCGATCGCGCTCGCCGAGGCGGCGCGGCAGGTGGGGCGGGGATGACCGTGGAACAGCACCGGCACGTCCTCGAAAAGGCATGGCAGCGCTGGCCTTGCCTTGCGATACTGGGGGATGCACCTCGTCGACCGCGCTCGGCCCGTATGAGCCTCTTGATCCTCCCGCGGTCGTCGGACGCTCGCTAGATGCGTGTGCTCGTCCTCGTGCTCCTGCTGGGCGCCAGCATCGCGAGTGCGGCGCCGGATGTCGACGTGAAGGACTCCAGCGGCTGGACGGCGCTGCAGCGTGCGGCCCAGAGCGGCGACGTCAAGGAGATCGACGCGCTGCTCGCCAAGGGCGCGGACCTGGAAGCGAACGCGGCGAACGTCTACAGCGGCGCGACCGCGATGGAGATCGCGCTCCAGTTCTCACGCCCCGAGGCCGCGAAGCACCTGCTCGATCGCGGTGCGAGCATCACGGGTCCGATCGGAGCGCGCGTCCTGGCGCTCGCTGCGCGCGAGGGCGCCGATGACATCATCGACGTCCTCGTGAAGCGCGGCGTCAAGGTCACCGGCGGCTCCGAGCTCGCGCTCGCCGCGCACTATGGCCGCACGAGCTCGATCATCCGCCTCGTCAAGGCGGGCGCACGGGTGAACGATGCCGACGTCAACGACCACCACTTCACGCCGCTGATGGTCGCGTGCCAGAACAACCAGCTCGAGGCAGCGAAGGCGCTGCTCGACGCCGGCGCACGGATCAACATGCAGGATGACGAGAAGCTCACCGCGCTGCACTGGGCCGTCTTCGCCGCGCGGCCCGACGAGATCCACATGTACCGGAAGCTCGGCGAGCGGCACGATACGGTGTTCCGGGCGAAGCCGAGCGCGCCGCTGGTGAAGCTCTTGATCACGCGCGGCGCGAAGCTCGAGATCGTGGATGACCATCGCAACACGCCCCTGCACCAGGCGGCCATGATGGACGCTGCGGCCGCGGCCGAGGTGCTCGTCAAGGCGGGCGCGAACCGCGCGGCGAAGAACTCCGCAGGGAAGACGCCGCTCGAGCTCGCGGCGGACCGCGAGAACTCGGTGGTCGACGTGCTCGGCCCGCCTCGGCAGCGCCGCACGCCCTGAGCGATTACGCCGCGGCCCGCTGCTGACGCTGCGCCCGGCTCGCCATGATCTTGCGGATCACGAACGGGGCCGCGATCGAGGCGATCGTGCCGAGCGCGCTCATGCCGCGGTTGTTGTTGACCGTATTTGCGAGCCCGCCCTGCCGGTTGCGGCTGAACAGCCGCGCGAGGCCCGAGGGGCGACGTCCCAGGAACAGATTCGAGAGGAGGTTGAGCATGTCGCATCACGGTGCAGTTCGCGTTCCGCTCCCCCTGCGAAAACCTCTGTGCCGGTTCGCGACGTAGACTGTGGTCATGGCCAGGACCGTGATCATCACGGGCGCGAACCGAGGGATCGGACAGCAGGTCGCGAGCGTGCTCGCGACGGATGGCTGGGATGTGCTGGTGGCGGCGCGCGATCGACAGAAGGGTGACGCGGCGGCCGCGCGGCTGCGCAAGGTCACCGGCGGTCGCCTGAGGGGCGTGGAGCTCGACGTGACCAGCAATGCATCGGTCGCGACGGCCGCCCAGAAGCTGCGCGATGGAGCGATCCGGATCGATGCGCTCGTCAACAACGCCGGCGTCTACGGCGAGTCCCGTGGCAGCGATGGCGTCGCGCGCACGCTCGAGACGAACTTCTTCGGACCGCTACGCGTGACGCTCGCGGTGCTGCCGCTGCTCCGTGATGGCGCGACGATCACGAACGTGACCAGCGGCCTCGGCGCGCTCGACAACCTCGACGCGGCGCACCGACGCTCCCTCGCGGACCCTGCCCTCACTCGCGAAGGGCTCGTCGCGCTCGTCCACGGCTTCGTGCGCGACGGCGGCGCCGGCTGGGGCACCGACGCCTATGGCGTGTCGAAGGCCGCGCTGAACGCGCTGACCCGGCTGTTCGCCGCCGAGCTCGCACCGCGGAAGATCCGCGTCAACGCCACGGATCCCGGCTGGGTCCGCAGCGACATGGGCGGCCGCGGCGCGCCGCGATCGATCGAGCAGGGCGCAGCGAGCGTGCTGTTCGCCGTCACCACCACGGAGACCGGCGGCGTGTTCCGCGACGGCGCCCGGATCAAGCCGTAGAAGCGGTATCAGTCGAGTCGACCGACGTTGCGCGCACCGGCCGTCGCGGCCTCGGTCGCACGCAGTAGTCGCTCGACCACGAGCATCTCGAGTGGACTCAAGTTCTTCCACTCGCTCGGAACGCCGTTCGCCGTGGCGAGCTGCATCACGGGGATCAGCTCCGTCGCGAGCTGCTCGAAGCGCTCGGTCGCGGTATCCGTCGCCGTCGATCGGACCGTCGAGCCTGCCTTCAGCACCACATGAACCTCGACGCGGCCCGCCCCCATCTGCATGCCGGTCGATCCGAGGCCGGTCGTCAGCTCCGCGATCTCGGACCACGGCACGCGGTGTGTCCGGAACAGATTCGCGATCATCACACCGGAGTCCGCGGCGATGAAGCGAATGCCGATCGCGCGCATCAACATGTAGACCCACGGCACTGCGAGGACCACCACGAGCGCGACGAGCGGAGCGCTCGCGCCGTAGGCGAGCACGAGGCACACGGCGATACCGACCGGGAACGCACCACAGAGGAACGTCAGGAACACCATCCAGAACACGGGCGTGCCGCGGCGGATCGTGAGGGCGGGCATCAGGGTGCCGGTGAACTCGTCGGCGGTGCGGCGAGCGCGGCGGCCTCGGCCTCCTCGCGCTTCTTCTTCAGCTCCTTCTCCTGCTTCCGGATCTTCACCCGCTCGATCGCCTCGCGGTCGTAGTCGAACACCGGCGGATCGGGATGCTTCACGTCGTGGACGCTCACCACCATCGAGCCCTGCACCGGGACCTCGAGCTCGTTCCAGCCCGCGGGCATCGTGGGCGTGGTCCAGTCGTAGACCCACTTCGCGTCGACCGGCGAGAGGTTCACGCAGCCGTGGCTCTTCGGGTTGCCGAACTGATCGTGCCAGTAGGCGGCGTGGAAGTAGAGGCCGCTGCGAAACCGCGTGGCCCACGGCACCTCGGAGACCTCGTAGTGGGAGGCCTCGCGCTCCTCGGCCGCCATCTTCGTCACCGCGGTCTTCGAGCGGATGCGATAGAGCGCCGCCGGCGTGTCGTTCTGGCGGCGCCCCGACGAGAACAACGTCGCGAACACCGGCACGTCGCCGTCGTACGCGATCATGACCTGCTCGTCGCGATCGAGATCGATCCACCGCGCCTGTGCACCATCGACGGCGGGCCGTGGTCGCTTGCGCGCCATGCGAACGCTCGCGCGATCGATCCACTGGCCATCGGCGACGCGTACGTAGGCGCCCGACTCCTCGAGGACCGGCACGAGCTGGCGATGCGCGAGCGTGCCCGCCTCGGCGCCCTTCTTGTCGGGCGTGGCGCGCGTCATCGCCGTGCGCCCGTTGGCCGCGACCACCCACGCGAACGGCCACGCGGGCGGCGGTGTCTTCACGAGATCCACGCCGGTGAACGTCGATGGATACAGCTTGTAGAGGTCCGAGCTCGCGACGATGCCGGCGCTCGTCTTCACGTACGCGATGCCGTCGATGTCGAGCCCCCTGTCCTTCGCATCCTTCGTGACCATGTACGTCGACACGGTCTTGGGCTCGGGCCGCGCGATGCCTGCGCGCACATCCTCCTCGGTGGCATAGCGCGCCGCACCCTTCTTGATCCCGAAGTAGTCCTGCGGCAGGACGCGACCTGCCGGCACCTCTGGCTGGATCGTCGCCTCCGGCGGGCGCGTGCTCGGCCGGGCGTAGCGCGCGCAGATCCAGCCGGCGGGCGTGACCGCGAGCCACATCTTGCACTGCTTGTCACCGGCGACGCTGTCACCGACCGGGAGCCGCGTCGCGATGATGATCTTGCCCAGCGGCTCGCCGTTCATGTCCGGCGCACCGTAGACGTGCGCGGAGGCGCGCAGCTCGAACGAGGCGGTGGTCGCGGGCCAGCCGAGCCGCTCGAGCGTCGCGGGATCGGGGACCCCGGGCGGCGCGGGCGGCGCGGGCCGCGCGACCACGGCAACCGCCGGTGCGGTTGGCTCCGATGCCACCGGCGGCGTGACGACTGGAGCCTCGGGTGCGGTCGCGTGCGGCTGCGTCGCGACGTCGAGATCGTGCGGCAGCGGCCTGGCCGGGCTGCGAGACGTGCACGCGGCGAGCATCAGAACAGCCGCGAACCGGGTCACCCGGGCACCTTCTCATCGATGTGGCTGGTAGACCACCCGCAATGCGCCCCCGCCTGGACCACGATTCGGCTGCCGCGCGCTGCGTCAATGGTGGTGCTATTCGATGCCTGAACGGCCCCTGAGGCCGATTCTCGGGGCATCTGCAGATTGTTTGCTGCTTAGGGCGGGAAAACCCTCGACAATCTGCTCATTACGAGGCACCAACGTTCCTGACTTCTAGCGATCTAGTCGGGCCCGCCTGTGTTGGCCCATCGCCAGAGTCATTCTTGCTACCAGGAGCGGCGACGATGTCTGAAGGTACGATCAAGCGTTTGACTGACAAGGGTTTCGGTTTCATCGAGAACGGTTCGGGAACCGACCTGTTCTTCCACATGTCCGCCGTCGAAGGCGTGCGCTACGAGGAGCTCCGCGAGGGGCAGAAGGTCTCGTACAACGAGGGCCGTGGCCCGAAGGGTCCGCGCGCCGAGAACGTTCGCGTCGTCTAAGCGACCAACCAATCTCGAACTGCCGCCGTCGTGAGCAATCACGACGGCGGTTTTCGTTTCGGCCGGATGAATCCTGCCAGACGGCGGGCGCGCGATCCGTGGCACCGTGAGGTCGTGCGCTGGATCGTCCTGCCGATCGTGCTGCTCGCCGGCTGCGTTGGCGAGACCGAGGTGGTCTCGCTCGCGGACTTGAAGGCGACCATGTACATGTCACCGTCCGAGAGAGATCCAGTGGTCGGACTGGAGACGTCGGCGGCGAGCGTGCCCTGCCCCGTCCTTCCCGACGGCACCACCGCGACCCTCGATGGGGAGCTCGCCGAGCTCACGCTCGGCGGATACGAGAACCCGCATGGCGAGATTCACTGCCACGGTGCATACGCCTCGTGGCTCGGGCACGCGAACATGCTCGGCGCATCGACGATCGTGTTCGACGACGGTGATACCTCGTTGACGTTCGTGGTTCGCGACGCCTCCGCGCAGCGAACATTCGCCCTCATCGCACCGACGACGGGGACGCTGACGTCGGGAGACGTCGTCACCATGCGCATGTCGCCTGCGAGCGGGACGCTCACGAACGCGCGCGTGTACGCGCTCTCCGGCCAGGTCGAGTACTTCAAGGTCGACCAGATGAGCGGCCTCGTGGTCATGGGCAACGAGATCCGGTTCACGATGCCGACGGTCCGGGCCGCGACCACGACGCTGACCGCGGCCGCAGATCTCGAGCTCGCGGTCGACAGATGCGACGCGCCGTTCGGCTGCAACACGACGGGCGTGATCTCGAGCTCGCAGCCGATCACGCTCGCTCCGTGATGCCGCAGATCACAGCCGCTCGAGGTACGACGCGAGCGGTACCGAGATGCCCGCCGAGAAGCCCCACCGCAGCTGCGTACCGCGCCCCTCGTCGGGCGGGTAGACCATCAGCATCCCGGGCGAGACATACGCCTCCACGAGGTCGCCGATATCCAGCGCGAAGAACAGCGGGTGCACCATGATCGCGTTCGACTCCGCGGAGTCGAGGACCGCGCGGTAGAGCAGACCCGAGGCGGCGATCCCGACCTTGAACGTCAGCCGGTCCTTGAAGAACGTCGGGCTCGCCATGCCGGCGCCGATCTGCTCGCTGACGAGCGGGACGCTGCGCCGGGTATCGTCGGTGTCGCCGAGTGGATCGGAGTAGAGGGCGCCAAAGCCCACCGTGAGGTGGAGGTACCCGCGCCACGTGTGGTGCCGGCGGAAGTCGTCGCCGTGCTGCGCGAGGCGCTGCGCGAACTTGCCTCCATCGATGCGCAGCCCGCCGCTCCCGTCCTGTTCCACGGACTCCTGGAGTGCGTGCACGAGGCGCGTGGTCCAGCAATCGACCGAGCCCTCGTGCTTGCACGGATCGCCGCCGCCCTGGAGCGAGCTGATCAGCGTGTCGAGACGGACGTGCGCGATGACCGCGTAGAGCATCTCGAGGCTCATCGGCTCGTGGGTCTTGATCGAATCGATCACGGGCTCGAGCACGTCGTAGAGCGGCGCATCGAACACGCCGAGCTGGAACGTACCGAGCATGCGGAGCGCGGCGATCACGTCGCCCGTGCGCTGCGTGAGGCGCGACGACCGCGCCACGCGCTCCATGAGATCCAGGAAGCCGACGAGCCGCACCGTCGCGGAGCGCGCGAACCGGACCTGTGCGTTGACCTCGCCGGGGAACAGCGAGCGCAGGCCGTCATCGAGCGCGACCAGCGCCTTCGAGGCGGCGCGCAGCTCGCGCGCGAGATCCGGCGTCGCGTAGAGCGGCAGGTTTCCGACGTCGAGCGAGGCCGTGCCGTCGGCACTCGGGAACCGCGCGAACAGGCTGGCGATGTCGGCCACCGAAGCCTCGAGGCGATCGACGGTCGGATACACCAGGTCGACCTTCTGGTTGATCTGATCGATCCGCTTCGGCAGCTCACCCATCTCGCGTGTCGCCCAGCCGGCGAGGACCACGGAGGCGTCCTGGCGCAGCTTCGCGAGGATCAGCGAGTCGGCATCGAACGCTTCGGAGAGCGGCCCGACCGGCTCCGCCTTCGGCGCCTTCTTGCCCTTCGGCGCCGGCGCGGGCGCCTTCACCGGAAGCGGCAACGCCGGCCCGATGGCGCCAACCGAGACCTGGTCGCCACTCTGTGCGTCGCCATCGTCCGCCTCGGCATCGCGCGTTGCGCGATCGATCATCGCGACCAGCCGCATGAGCTGGAGCGAGCTCTCGTTGCCGATCGACAGGCGCACCGCCGGCGAGCTCAGCGCCTCGCGCGCGTTGCGTGCGCGTGCCGCGAGCGTCGCGAGGTCGAGGCCGGCCTCGCCGAACGCCCCCGGGCGCACGAGCGTGCGGATGTCGAGCAGACCGCTACGCACGCCATCGAGCCGGCGGCGTGTGCCGTCGACGAGCCGCGCGCGCCACTGCTCGAGCGTCAGGCCCGCGGTCGATCCGAAGTCGGCGATCGTGCGCGAGCGGCTCGAGGCCTCGATCAACCGGCGCAGATCATCGAACCCGCCATCGCGGAGCGCCTTGCACAGGCGGAGGCCGTCGAGCACCTTGTCCACGCCGATCACGCGCTCGGCAGTGGAGCGCTCCGAGAGCTGCGTGCAGAGGATCGCGCCTTGCCCCGAAGGCCACGGGCACTCGAGGGAGCGCGCGGCGTTGCCGCCCGGACGCCCGAACAGCCGGGTCTCGCCGAGCCAGTAGTACGCGACGTCGACCAGGTAGCCATGGAGCTTGCCGGGGAGCTCCTTCTTCTCGTCGATTCCGAGCTCCTTCTGCCCACGCGCCACCGTCGCCCCGATGTGCGGTGACGCCATCAGCGCCGCGCCGGTCGGATACAGGCCGTCGATGAGGTTCGCCGCGACGAACGCGCGCACCACGATCATGCCGAGGTCCTGGAACTTCTCGCGCCGCAGCGTGGAGGGCTGAGCGAGAAGACCCACGCCCTGCTCGAGGAGATCGCGGAGGTAGCGGTATCGCGCCTTGCGCTCCGCGCTGATCAGCTGATCGACGACGAGCTGGATCGCCGCCTGCCGCAGCCGATCGAGGACGACGTTGACGACGAGGTCCGCGTCGAGCTTGCCGCGCTGGATCGAGGTCGGCGCGGCCGCCACGACCGAGCCCACGGTGACCGGCGCCGGAGCGTTCGGCGTGCCCGCGGTCGGGCGATCCGGATCGATCAGCTCCGCATCGCCACCGGCGCCGAGCTGGTACTCGGCCTCGTAGAACAGATCGCTGTGGATCAGCGCCTGCTGGCACAGGTTCGCGGGAAGCGTCGGGTTCGCGACGCAGAGCTCGTCGAGCGCCACGCACGCGCCGCGCTCCGCCGCATCGCAGCCTCGGCGCAGATAGTCCGCGGCGCGCTCGATCGAGCGGACCACGCCGCGGCCCTGCGCGAACCGCGATGCCGCGCGCTCGCAGGCGCCGGCCGCGGCCGTGTAGCACTGCTCGTGATCCGCATAGGCCACGCGGCGCTGGCAGCTCGGCAGCGTCGGATCGGTCTTGCACTCGCGACAGGTTCGGTCGGGACGGGTCAGCGAGCACGCGCGGTCGGCGAAGCCGCGGGACTTGATCGGATCGGGGGTCAACGCGTTGACCGCGGGGACGACGGGTGCCAGAGGCGGCGTCGCCGGGATCTGAGGCGCGGCCGATCCAGCACCCGCGATGGGTGCCGCCGGGGCGGCGGGTACGGGTGCAGCCGCGGGGGCCGGTGCTGGCTTCGCGGCCGCGGGCGGCGGTACCGCGAGCGCGGTGGCGGCGAGCCGGCAGCCATCCGCGTCACCGAGATCGCAGCGCTGAGTGGCGAGCGCGAGGCCGGCGACCAGCTCGACGGAGATGTTGAGTCGCTTGGCCTTCTCCGGCACGAGCAGCGCCTCGGCGACGCTCGCGCACAGCGGGTGACCGTCGCCCACGCAGAGCGCGATCATCGCCTTCATCGCGGCGCTCAGCTTGTCGGGCTCGCGACGGTGCTTGATGATCAGCTCCATCTGCAGCGTGGCGCAGGCGATCTTATCGTTGTCCTTGCACCGCTTCTCGATCACGTTGCGCACCGCCACGCGCGTCGAGCCATCGAGGTGGCCCTCGACCTTGGTGCAGGCGATGACATCCTCGTCGGTCGTGCACGCCGCGACCATGCCGGCGTTCGCGACGTCGCGCAGCCGAGAGGCCTCCGACCGGAACGACTCGATCGACTCGAGCGACCAGGAGGTATCGAAGAGCAGCTGGCACGCGGCGAGCTGACGACCCTTGGTGCATCCGCGCTCCGCGAGCGCGATCCGACCGAGGATGTCGGCCTTGCCGGGCGGTAGCTTCTTGTCGCGGCCATGGACCGCCTTGGCCGCCGCCGCGCAGCCGGTCGTATCGGCGTCCGTGCAGTGGAGGCGCCCGATCGCGATCGCGCGGTCGAGCACGCCCGCGGCCTTCTCCGGCGAGCGCTCGACCTCGAACAGCCAGCCGCGCTCCAGGAGCTCCCACATCGCGATACAGCCCGACGCGATGCCGGGACGATCGCGCTCCGGGCGGAGATTCTCGTCGAGCCCGCACGCGAGGCGGTACGCACGCAGCGCGCGCGCGGCATCGGGCTCGATCTTCCGCCCGGCGAGCACGAGGTCGCCGAGGCGAACGCAGGACTCGAGGGAGGCCGTGCCGTCCTTGCACGCCACGTCGCACGTCGCCACCTCGGTGCAGGTCGCGGGACCACTCGGCCGCGCGACCACCACGGGTGCCGGTGCCGGAACCGGTGCCGGTACCGGAGGCGCGGGAACCGGCGCCGCCGGCACCGGCCCAGGAGGCGTTGGTACCGGAGTCTGAGCCAGTGCCGTGCCGGCGATCAGCAGCGCGAGCAGCGCTCCGCGAACCGAGGTTCCACCCATCGGATGATCTAACCGGTACGGGGCGCGCGAAGGGAGCCGGGCCGCCGGTTTCTTTCGTGGACTGAAGTGCACGTACGCCTACGTCGCGAGGATCGCGATCGGGACGATGGCCCCGCCGCGCGTGCACGCGTGTGTTACCCGACCGTCTGGCCTGCGAGCTCCGATCCGTTGTCCAGGCAGATCAACCGCACGCGCCCGGTCGCGAGCGTCTTGCCGGCCTCGTCGGTGACCCTCGCCTCCCAGACCTGTGTACGCCGGCCGCGCGTCACCGGAACGGCGGTGACGCGGACCGTTCCGCTGCGCGCCGCCGCGATGAACGACGTGGAGTTCTCGAGACCGACGACAGATTGCTTGCGCCCGATCGCCACCATCGCCGCTCCCGTGGAGCACGCGGCCTCGATGATGCCGGTGTGCACGCCACCGTGGACGATGCCGTACGGCTGCCGGTGCTGGTCCCCGATCACGATCTCGGCGATGCACTCGTCAACGGTGACCTTCGTGAATCGGAGGCCCATCGCCGTGTTCCAGCCGCCGAGGTTCGCGTTCATGAAGTCGGTGAAGTCTTCGGTCATGGCGTGTTCTCCGCGGGTGGCAGGTCGATCGTGACGCCGAGCAGCGCGCTCAGCACCTCCGCGCCGTTCGCGTACTGCCACTCGCGAGCAACGCGGCCGTCGACGAATTCCTTGATGTCGAGACCGTGCAACGTGATCTGCTTGCCGCGAAACATCATGTGCTCGACGGACTCCGTGATCACGAACGCGCCCGCCGCGAAGTACGTCGGCTTCTCCACGATCGTGAAGTCCTGGACCAGGCCGAGGAACCCGTCGAGCAGCCGGTGCGTGCCGTCGAGATCGAGCGGCGCGGGGCCCGAGTAGTCGTCGTAGATGTAGCCCGGCGCGGACGAGGCGAGCACGCCCGCGGGATCGTGCGCATCGAGGCGCGCCCAGATCGCGCCGGTGGTGGCGAGGTTCGCGGCTTCGCTCGGCGAGCCCGTCGAGGTGGTCGTCGCGGAGCCGGTCAGCGGTCCGGTGATCGGCGCGCGGGTCTTCGCACCCGCGGGCAGCCGCTCGGGTGAGACCTGACCGACCAGCGTGGGGACATCCAGGTAGACCCGCGCTGTGGCGATCAACCCCGCGCGATCGAACGTGAGGATGGCCGCCGCGGGCACGCCGACCGCGTGACCGGACCAGGTGCCGGTGATCGCGAGCTCGACGACCTCGGTCATGCCGTGGATCCAGCGTCTCCCGCTCGCGAGATGGAGCCCGGGGTACCGGGCGCTCCACGCATCGATCGCGGCGCGGCCCTGCATCGTCGGGCCGGCGACCACGGCGACCTCGGCATCCCCCGCGAAGCGCGAGCGATGCGGGGCGCCGCCGCCACATGCGACGAGCATCATCAGCAGCGCGAACCGGACCACGCCGCACTCTCCCACAGAGAAACCCCGAGGCGCATCGCCAGGCGGCGGGCGATCGGCTAAACGGGACGGATGGGCAGCGACCGGGTCCGCGTGCGCGGTGCACGCGAGAACAATCTGAAGGACATCTCGGTCGAGATTCCGCGCGATGCACTGGTCGTGTTCACCGGGGTCTCCGGCTCGGGCAAGTCCTCGCTCGCGTTCGGCACGCTGTATGGCGAGGCGCAGCGCCGCTACCTCGAATCGGTCTCGCCGTACGCGCGTCGCCTGTTCGATCAGATGCCGGTCCCGGAGGTCGATTCGATCGAGGGCCTGCCGCCGGCGATCGCGCTCCAGCAGCAGCGCGGCACGGCGACGGCGCGCTCGTCGGTAGGCAGCGTGACCACGCTCTCGAATCTGCTGCGCATGCTGTACTCGCGCGCGGGCGACTACCCGCGCGGCCAGGCGCTGCTCTACGCGGAGTCGTTCTCGCCGAACACGCCCGAGGGCGCGTGCCCCACGTGCCACGGCCTCGGTCGGCTCTACACGGTCACGGAAGCGTCGATGGTTCCGGATCCTTCGCTGACGATCCGCGAGCGCGCGATCGCGGCCTGGCCGCAGGCGTGGGGTGGCCAGAACCTGCGCGACATCCTGATCACGCTCGGCTACGACGTCGATGTCCCCTGGCGCGAGCTGACGAGGAAGCAGCGCGACTGGATCCTGTTCACCGACGAGCAGCCCACGGTGCCCGTGTACGCGGGCGTCCCGCCGGCCGAGGCGAGGCGGCTCCTCAAGCGCAAGGCCGAGCCGAGCTACATGGGCACGTTCTCGAGCGCGCGCCGCCACGTGCTCCACACCTTCGCGTCCACGCAGAGCGCGATGATGAAGAAGCGGGTGATGCAGTACATGCTCTCCGCCGCGTGCGAGACCTGCGACGGCAAGCGCCTGCGCCGCGAGTCGCTCTCGGTCACGTTCGCCGGGCTCGACATCACCGAGCTCTCGCGCGTGCCGATCGAGCGCCTCGGCGAGATGTTCGCTCCGTACGCGGACGGCCGCACCGTGCCTCACGCCGCGGACCATCCCGAGAAGGCGATCGTCGCGCGGCGGATCGCCGAGGACCTTCACGCGCGCATCGCGGTGATGCTCGAGCTCGGGCTCGGCTACCTGACACTCGAGCGCAGCACGCCCACGCTGTCGCCCGGCGAGCTGCAACGGCTCCGCCTCGCCACGCAGGTGCGCTCGAACCTGTTCGGCGTGGTCTACGTGCTCGACGAGCCATCGGCCGGTCTCCATCCGGCCGATACCGAGGCGCTGCTCGGCGTGCTCGATCGCTTGAAGAGCTCGGGAAACTCGCTGTTCGTCGTCGAGCACGACCTCGACGTGATCCGGCGCGCCGACTGGATCGTGGACGTCGGGCCGGGCGCGGGCGAGCGCGGCGGAGAGATCCTGTACAGCGGTCCGCCGGGCGGCCTGGCGGAGATCGAGGCCTCGGCGACGCGGCTGCACCTGTTCGACGAGAAGCCACTGCCCGCCCGAGCCACGCGCTCGCCGCGCGGCTGGCTGAAGCTCGCCGGCATCACGCGCAACAACCTCGACGGGCTCGATGTCGCCTTCCCGCTCGGCGTCTTGACCTCGGTCACCGGCGTGTCCGGCTCCGGCAAGTCCACGCTCGTCAGTCAGGCACTCGTGGAGCTGGTCGCGACCGAGCTCGGCACGCACGTCGGTGACGACGAGGAGGACGACTCGCTCGACGCCCCGATCTCACTCGACGGACGCGTCGTCGGTGGCATCGGCGATCTGCGCCGCCTCGTGCGGGTGGACCAGAAGCCGATCGGCCGCACGCCGCGATCGAACCTCGCCACCTATACGGGCCTGTTCGATCACGTGCGCAAGCTGTTTGCCTCCACGATTACGGCGAAGGCCCGGCGCTACGACGCAGGCCGGTTCTCGTTCAACGTCGCGAAGGGGCGCTGCGAGAACTGCGAGGGCGAGGGCTTCGTGTTCGTGGAGATGCTGTTCCTGCCGAGCGTGTACACGCCCTGCCCGGTCTGCCACGGCGCTCGGTACAACGCGAAGACGCTCGAGGTCCTCTATCGGGATCGCTCGATCGCCGACGTGCTCGGCATGACCGTGGACGACGCGTTCGAGTTCTTCTCCGAAGAACCCGCGGTCCATCACGCGCTCGATGTCGTGCGGCAGGTCGGCCTCGGCTATCTCCGCCTCGGACAGCCGGCGACCGAGCTCTCCGGCGGCGAGGCCCAGCGCATCAAGCTCGCCACCGAGCTGCAGCGCAAGGAGCGCGGCAACACGCTCTACGTCCTCGACGAGCCGACCACCGGTCTGCACCCGGCCGACATCGAGCGCCTCATGGTCCAGCTCGAGACCCTGGTCGCCGCGGGCAACACGGTGATCGTCGTCGAGCACGACATGCGCGTGGTCGCGGGCAGCGACTGGGTGATCGACGTCGGGCCCGGCGCCGGCGAGCGCGGAGGCCGTGTCGTGTGCGCCGGTGCACCAGCCGAGATCGCGGCGTGCGCCGAGAGCCGTACCGCGCCGTATCTGCGGCGCGTGCTCGCGCCGTCTCGCGCGCGTCGCGCTGGATAGCGTTCAGCGCGCGCCCAAGCGCGGGAGGCGCGCATCTGTGGTGAACACGCTCGGACGCACCGTCCAGGTCGTTGTTCGCGTGTCATCTCCGCTGGCGCGCGTGCTGCATTCGTGGCCGAGAGCAAAAGAAAGGAGCAGATCATATGTTCTCGAAGACGATTCTCGCCGCGGCGCTCGCGCTCGCCGCACTCGGCGCCTGCAAGTCAAAGGCGGCCGACACCAAGGACACGACGCGCGTCGAGGCGGATAACACCGCCAAGAACAAGCGCGACGAGGCCGTCACGCCGACGGCTGACAACGCGGTCGCTCGCAAGTCCGACCTCGACGTCACGCAGGAGATCCGGAAGGCCGTCATGGACGACAGCTCGCTGTCGACGACTGCGCACAACTGCAAGATCGTCGTGCAGGACGGCAAGGTCACGCTCGTCGGTCCCGTCACCAGTCCCGAGGAGGTCTCGCGCGTCGTTCAGATCGCGTCGGCCGTCGTCGGAGACAAGAACGTCGTCAACCAACTCGAAGTCACGAACTAAGGAGCACGCACATGACTGATACCAAGCACGACAAGAAGATCGCCGTCTTCGGCCTGTTCGAGAACCGCGCCGCGCTCGAGCGCGCCATCGATGGCCTCCGCAGCGAGGGCTTCCGCGAGTCGGACATGTCCGCGCTCCTCCCGGATCGCAAGGAGACCGCCGAGGTCGCGCACGAGAAGCACACGAAGGCGCCTGAAGGCGCGCTCGTCGGCGCGGCCGCCGGTGGCGCCATCGGTGGAACCTTGGGCCTTCTGCTCGGCATCGGCGCGCTCGCGATCCCGGGCCTTGGACCCTTCATCGCCGCCGGTCCGATCATG
>JBBRED010000059.1:0-29772 GCA_038203335.1 Haliangiales bacterium
TGGTCGGCGCGTTCGGCACGCTCTGCGATCCCGCCGCACGCACTGCGCTCGCCGCCGAGCTCACCCCCGCGGGAATCACCGACGGCCGCGCCACCATCGACCGCACGCTCGCGCAGATCGACCGCTGCATCGCGCGTCGTGGCGCGGCCGGCGATGTCACCGCCACGTTGCCGCCCTGAACGGTGGCATGCTCCGCCAATGGGGCTATTCGATTTCCTGAAGAAGAAACCGGCCGACGCTCCGAGCGCTCCCCCCACCTCTCGGGCGCTGCCGCCGCTGCCACAGGCGACCGCTGCGGATCTCGAGCCCGCGATGGATGCCGGCGACTACGCGCGCGCCGCCGTCGCGTTCATGCAGCAGCGCGACGCCGGCACGCCCTCGGGCATCGCCTGCACCGCGCTGCTCCTCGCGTACGCGGAGCGCTTCGACGACGCGCTCACCCGCCTTCGGTCGACCCAGGCGCCCGCCGTCGACGTGATCGTCAGCGGCGAGCAGGCGCGCTGGCAGCGCTGGCGTGATCCGGCCGCCGCCGGTCGCCTCGGCCTCCTCGCACCGACCGCGAGCGCGCCGATGTACGCCGGTCTCGCGGTCGCGCTCCTGCACCGTGACGAGGCGCTCGCCACGAAGATGTTCGCCGACTTCGCGCAGGTGGTTCGCCCCGTCGCCGGGCAGATCACGCTGCGCAACGGCGGCGCGCGCCCGTTCTCGGATCTCCGCGACTACGACGACGGCATCGGCCAGATGCTCGAGCTCTTCGTCGGCAACGGCGTGACCTACGCGCCGATGGAGCTGGTCCGCCGGCTCGAGCTCAAGGCTCCGTCGCAGTTCATCGAGCAGCTCGCGTACCGCGCCACGGTGACGACCAGGACGGGCGAGGTCATCCACGGCTTCATGCCGCTGCTCTATGCCTGCAGCACCACGGCTACCGACCCGATGATCCGGATCGGGCGCCAGACCAGCTTCGATTACGTCGGGCGGGCCTGTCGCGGCCTCGGCCAGCGCGACTTCAAGCTCGATGGCGGCACGATGATGGGCATGCAGAACGTCGCGGCGATCGACTTCGCCTGAGCGGCTCCGGATTGACGGCGCCGCGACGGGATCCACCGACGGCGTGCTAGGTTCCGACGCCATGTCCTCGATCCCGGTCAGCGCGTTCTCGCTGCGCGGCTCGCTCGTGATCGGCACCGACCGCGGCGAGTGGCTGGCGGTGGGGTCAGGCGATCGCCTCGATCCGCTCGCCGACACCGGTCCGGTGAGCGATGCGGTGGAGCACAACGACGGCACCCTCACGGTCGCGTGCTGGGCACCGGTGCTCAAGCAGCTGCGGAGCGGCACGTGGACCGACCTCGCGCTCAGCGCGCCCGCGACGGCGCTCGCGATCACGCCGCGCGGCCTGGTGCTCGCGGATACCAGCGGAGGCATCTCGCTGCTCGCAGGGACCTCGCGCGTGCCGGTTCAGGAGCTGACGTCGCCCGAGCCGATCCTCGCGATGCTCGGCATCGACGATGGCCTCGTCGCGCTCGGCGCGAGCGGCACGATCGAGACGAGCACGTGGCCCGGTGGCGAGGCCACGCTGACGCCGGTGTCGACGGGGATGATCGGGCGCGCCCACGCGCTGTTCCCGGGCGTGCGCCGCGGCACCGCGTTCGTCGCCGGCGCGCGCGGACTCGGGCTCCTCGAACGGCAGCGCCTCGGCTCCGTGTCCACGGACTTCGGCGATCGGATCGCCGGCGTCGCGGTGTTCGCCGAGCGAGGTCGTGCGTTCGCGTACGCGGATAACGGCGACGCCTGGATCATCGACGACAGCCTCGCCCGCCCCGCGCGGGTGCGGATCGGCGAGTCCAAGGTCGCGGGCGCGGTGGCCGGCACGGATGGCACCGTCCTCGTGTGGACCACCGATGGCGTGCTCCACGTGGTCGGCCACGATGGCGCGAGCTGGCGCATCGCCGACGGCGGCGTGGTGCTCGCGCTGCCCGAACCGAACCAGATTCGGGGCTCGATCGCCGTGCACTGGACCGAATCCGGCGGCGCACGCGTCAGCCGGGGGCACGTCGCGTGGAATTGATGCGAAATCGTGCGTCTGACGCTCCGGACCGTGCGTCCGGACCAGAGGTTCAGTGGAGCTAGAGCGGATCAACTGGTCGGCAGCCGCCGTGGAGCTCGCCGACGAGCACCACCGCACCGGGACGCCGCGTGCGCGCCGGGCGCTCGCCGCCGTGTCGAGCCTCCGCGGCCGGTTCTCCGATGACTTCATGGTCGCCGTCGCATCCACGGTGCGCGCCGTCGAGCTCGAGCCTCTGGACCCGATGCACCGCGTGCGCGACGCGCTCGTACGGCTGCGGTTCGGCGACTTCGATGGGGCGATCGCCCGCCTCGATGCGTTGCCCGAGGGCGTCACCGATCTCCCGCTCGTGCTCGTGATCAAGGCGCTCGCGACCGCACGCCGCGGCGAGGCGCGCACCGCACGCAACATCGCGGACCGCGCGCTGCAGGTGGATCCCAAGCACGCCGCCGCCAAGTTCCTCCACACCGAGACGAACCTCGCCGCGCAGGCGAAGGGCGGCCTCGACAAGCTCGCCGAGCTGCCGAAGGGCCCGGGCTTCGATGCCGCCTGGGCGGATCTCCTCGCGCGGCTCGCGATCACGCGTCCCGGCGAGCAGCGCGGCGTGGCAGCGCAGCTCGATCGCGGCGTGATCGGCAAGGGCACGCGCGCCGACTCGCTCGCGCGCACGATCATCTCGTGGACCACGGCGAGCGCCGACGAACTCGCGACCGCGGCGGCCGCGCAGCCGAAGGATTCGCGGGCGGAGCAGGTTGCTCTCGGGCTCCTCGGCATCAAACTCGACGACGATGGCCCGGCCGCGGTCAAGGCGTTGCGCGCGCTGCAGGCTCGCGTCCCCGATCGCCCGGCCGTGCGCCGCGCGCTGGTCGCGGCGATGACCCGCGTCGCCGTGGACGAGGCGGCCGCCGAGCGGTTCTCCGCCGCGCTGCGCGCCGTGCAGATCTGCATCGACCTCGAGCCGCACGAGGCGATCCACCACCAGAACCGCGCCGCGCTGTTCACGCTGCTCGGCGAGCACGAGGCCGCGCTCGATGCATGGGCCGAGCTCGATCGCCACCACTACCGGCTCGCGCTCGTCGGCCGGCTCGATCCCGCCTCGACCCGGCGCTACGGTGCACCGCACCGCATGTTCTCGCAGGCCGCGCGGCTCTCCGGCCGCAGTGGCGTGTTCATCGTCGAAGAGACGAAGAAGGGCGCGATCACCGAGCGAGAGCTCGTGGTCAACCAGGAGGCGATCGACAAGGATCCCGAGCAGCTCCGCCAGTGGCTGCATCACACGCGCGCCGCGCTGGTGTGGGGATTCGTCGGTCTCGGCACGCAGCGCGATCGCGTGCTGCTCGCGCCGTCTGCGCCGTCGGTCGCCGAGGCCCGCGCCGAGGGCCTGTGCGCGCTGACGCGCTCGCTTCCCATCCTTGTCGCCGATGAAGGCGAGCGCGTCGCCGACAAGCTGACCGCGCGCTTCCGTGCCGCAGCGCAGGGCGCGCCGATGCGCTACTCCGCCGCCGCGCCGGATCCCGAGACGCTCGCGGTCCACCGCTTCGCCGTCGAGACGTTCGCCGAGCTCGCCCTCCTGTGCTTGCGCTGGGAGCCCGATCCGAACCGACGTGCGCTGTTCGACGAGGTGCTCGAGACCGTGCGCGCCGTGTCCACGCTGTTCGACGAGAAGATCCTCGAGGGCGTGCTCACCGATCGGCGTGATGGGCCGCCCACCGCGCTCGGCTTCCTCGATTCGATCATGCGCGTGGTGCTCGAGCTCTCGGGTCGGGATGTCGCGCTCGATCCGATGCAGCGCCGCCGACTCGCGAACGTGCTGACGTGCAACCTGCGCGTGAATCTTGTCGAGCGGCGCGCCGTCGAGGCATCGAACGAGATCAGCAAACACGAGGTCGAGGGCCTCGTCGAGCAGCTCGACCTCGCGCGCAAGGACGATCCGAAGAGCGCGAAGCTCGAGTACTGGTCCGCGCACCTTCTGATGGTCGGTGACTTCCTCGACGAAGCCGTCGAGGCGATCAAGGCCTTCCACGAGGTCACCAAGGACAAGGGCGATCACCCGATGGCCTCGCGCATCGAGCGAATTCAGGAGCTGATCGACGAGAAGAAGCAGCACGGCCGCGGCAAGCAGCGTCAAGGCGGCGTGGGCGGAGCCCTCGTCGCCTCGCGCGACGACCGCGACATCGCGATGAAGGAGACCGAGCTCGAAGCGCAACCGACCTCGATGCACCTCTACACCGAGCTGTGTCACGAGCTCGCGCTCGCGGATCGATGGCGCGACGCGCACGCGTGGGCCGGCCGGGCCCTCGCTCGCTGCCTCACGCCCGCCGGTCAGATCCGGGCGCGCGAGCTCGCGCTCGAGCTGGTGGGCCTCGAGATCCTCGGGAAGGCGGATCCCGGCGCGATGGCGAGCTTCATCGCCGGCGCGCGCGCCTCCGCGGTGCCCGCGCTCGAGAAGCTGCCGAGCGAATCCAGTGACCCGGCGCTCGAGTACGTGCGCGGGCTCTCCCTGCTCGCCGCCGATCGACGCAAGGACGCCCAGGCCGCGTTCAAGCTCGCGTTCCAGCGCTGCACGCGCGGCATCTATCTCGCCGTGCTGAGGCCGCTCGCGCAGGACGTGGAGACCGCCGTGCTCGAGGCGGCGAAGAAGGACATCGACACCGCGCTCGCCGAGGGCCGCATTCGCGACGCGTTCGAGCGCATCGCCGAGCGCATGACCACCGTGTCGCGCCCCGAACCATACCTGCTCGAGCTCGCACGCACGCAGCTCTCCGCGCTGCTGCCCACGATCGGCACCGGCGAGGTCCCGCTCGCACCGCCTCCGATCCGCGTCGATGCTCCGTGGAAGACCGACCTCGCCGGCGCGCTCGGCGCGCGCGATACCGCCGTCCGGATCCGCCTGCTCGCCGAGCTCGCCGCGAAGATCCACGAGCCGAGCGCGCGCGAAGCCGCGGGACTCGTTCGTAAGCTCGACGATCTCGACGAGCAGCTCGGCCTCGCTGCTGCGCTCGATCAATCGACGAAGCGCGCCGCCGCCGGTGATGCCGCCGGTGCGCTCGAGCAGCTCGGCGATCTCGGCACCGCCGGTGATCGCAGCGCGCGCGTGCTGCGCCAGCGCGCGATCCTGCTGCTCAAGCTCGATCGCTTCTCCGATGCCGATAGCGAGATCGCGAAGCTCGCGCAGTTGCCCGAGCCGCTCGCACGCGAGTTCGCCGGCCGCTATCCGGGCCTGCTGTTCCGCCAGAAGATCGCGAGCGCCTCGGCGCTGATCCGCACCAAGGAGTTCGAGCGCGCGAACGAGATCCTCGACGGCGCCGCGCCGACCGCGCCCGACCAGGAGGTGGAGCTCGCGTACTGCCGTGGTTACTGCGCCGCCTCCGCGGGCTACCGCGCGCACCAGGACGGCGATCGCATGACCGCGAAGCGCATGCTGCTCGAGGCGCTGCGCCACGTGGAGACCAAGCTCGGCGAAGCGCGCACGATGCGCCACGAGCGGCTGCTCGAGCTGTACACGAAGCTCGAGAGCGACATCGGCATCGTGGAAGGGACGCACGGATGAGCCAGCCCACGCGCCCACGCCCCAAGACCCGGCTCGCGATCGATCCCGACAACGCCTACGCGAAGCTCGGCATCTCGCCGCTCGCCTCGATCGACGAGATCAAGAAGCTGCTCTCCGACAAGCGCGGCAAGGCGATGGCCGCGCGCCGCGCCAAAGGCCAGGCTGCGATCGGCGACGAGGAGGCCGAGATCATCGAGCTGCAGGAGATCGAGAAGGAGATCGGATCTCCCGCCGCGCGCGCCGCACACGATCGCGAGCACCCGCAGAACGCGCTGCTCACCGTTCAGCCCGCGCCGCGCGACAAGGCGTTCGAGCCCGCGAAGGTCGCCTCGCTCGTGACCTCGTGGCTCGCCCTCGAGCTCGGCCCCGAGGCGCTGCTCCTCCATCCCGACGCGTACTGGCTCTGGCTCCCCGGCGGTCTCGATCCCGAGCTCGCCGCGCAGCTCCAGCCGTTTGCCGCGGCCACCGCCGCCACCCCGCAGATCCGGACCGACCTCGAGACGCTACCCACTCTGGAGTGACCCATGGGCGAATATCACAAAGTCATCGGCATCGACCTCGGCACCACGTACTCGGTCGTCGCCGCGTACAACTACGCGAAGAGCGACGTCAAGGTCATCCCGAACCGGCAGAACGAGCCGACCACACCGTCGGTGGTCTACATCGGCCCGACGGGCCAGGTCAGCGTGGGCAAGGCCGCGAAGGAGAAGATGTCGCGCGAGCCGGGCAACGTGATCTTCGAGGTCAAGCGCATCATGGGCGCGCGCAACCCGCTCGGCGCGAAGGCGATGGCCCGCGCGGGTGGCCGCGACCTGGATCCCGAGTTTGTCTCGGCCTGCATCCTCAAGGAGCTGAAGGCCGCGGCGGAGAAGATGATCGGCGAGCCGATCCACGACGCCGTGATCACCGTCCCGGCGTACTTCAAGGAGCCACAGAAGAACGCCACGATCGAGGCGGCGAAGATCGCACGCCTCAACCCGCTCGCGATCATCAACGAGCCCACGGCGGCCGCGGTCGCGTACGGCCTCGACAAGGGCGAGCCGCAGACGTTCGTGGTCTATGACTTCGGCGGCGGCACGTTTGACGTCTCGGTGGTCCGCATCGAGGACGAGCGCACCGCGACCGTGCTCGGCACCGGTGGCGACGCGCACCTCGGCGGCGGCGACATCGATCAGGAGATCGTGAACTGGGCGCTCCGCAAGATGCGCGAGCAGCACGGCAAGGACTTCAGCCAGGACGCGAAGCTGATCGGCAAGCTCCGGCTGCGCGCCGAGCAGGTGAAGATCAACCTGTGCAACGAGGGCCAGCAGCAGGAGCTCGTGCTCGAGAACCCGACCTCGGGCATCGACGAGATCAACTACACGCTGACGCCGAGCGAGTTCGATCTGATGATCAAACCGCTCATCGACAAGACGATGCGGCAGTGCGACATCGCGATCGAATCCGCAGCCAAGACGTCCGATCTGAAGCACGACGAGGTGGATGCGTTCGTCCTCGTCGGTGGCTCCTCGAAGATCCCCGCCGTCACGCGCATGCTCAAGGAGCGCTACAAGAAGAGCGTCAAGAGCGACCTCAACCCCGACGAGATCGTGGCGATGGGCGCGGCGCGGTTCGCCGCATCGTTCACGCCGAGCCTCGCGCCGGAGATCTCGGATGCGGCGCCGAAGGTCGACTCGTCGGTCACCGTGTCCGCGGAGCTCGCGAACACGAACATCAAGGACGTGGTCAGCCACACGCTCGGCATTGGCCTGATCGACGACATCTACGACTCGCTGATCCCGAAGGACCACGTGATCCCGCACCGGGTGACCCGCGGCGGCTACACCACGGCGAAGGACAACCAGACCAGCATCTTCGTGCCGGTGTTCCAGGGCGATAACCCGAAGGCATCGCAGAACAGCCAGATCGGTACGGTCGTGATCGATGGCCTGGCACCGGAGCCGAAGGGCGCGCACCAGTTCCAGATCACGTTCGCGCTCGATGCGAACGGCATCTTCGATGGCTCGATCACCCACGTGCAGAAGGGCACCATCACGCCGATCAAGCTCGACCGCGCCGACGTGGGCCTGACGCAGAAGAAGCGCGTCGAGCTCGCGGCCGTGCTCGAGGCGGGGCAACTGCCGCCGGCGCCGGGCCAGCCGCAGTCGTCGTCGGGAAGCGGTCCCACGCCGTCGGGTGGCGGCATGGGCGGGAGCGATCCGGTCGACGCGCTCGTCGATCAGGCGAGCGAGCTGATGTCCACGCTTCCCGCGGACCGCCAGCGCGAGATGCGCGACGCGATCACGAAGGTGATCCAGGCGCGCTCCTCGGGCATCAACGTCGCGGGCGCCGTCGCCACGCTGACCGCGCTCGTGATGCGCAGCCGGAACTGACGAGCCCCGTGCTCGGTCGCCCTCACGTGGCGCTCGCCGTGATCGCCGCTCTGGGAGCGGTCGCGCACGCGGAGCGCGCGGTGGTGGGCACCGTGGTCGACGACGCGACGGGCATGCCGGTGCCCGGTGCGCTGGTCGCGATCGGCGCGAACGAAGCAGCGACCGATGACGACGGCCACTTCCGAGTCACCGACGTGCCGTTCGGTCGCGTCGACGTGGTGGTGATCGCCGATGGCTATCGCGCGTACTTCGGGTCGGCGCGCGTGGGCGCGGATCTCACCGTACGGCTCGACGCCGAGTCAGGGGCGGGAGAGGTCATCCACGTCAGCGGTCGCGTGCCGAGCGGACCGCCGCTGCACCTCGATACGCAGGCGATCCGCAACCAGCCCGGCGCGGGCAACGACGTGCTGCGGGCGCTGCAGAGCCTGCCGGGCGTGGCGCGCACGCCGTTCGGGCTCGGTGGCCTCGCGTTGCGCGGCACGGCCCCGCGCGACACCAAGGTCTACCTCGACGGCATCGAGATCCCGCTGCTCTACCACTTCGGTGGCATCGCCTCGTTCCTGCCGACCGGCGCCGTCGACGAGGTCACACTCGAGCCCGGCGGTGCGAGCGTGCGGTACGGGCGCGGGCTCGGCGGCGTGGCGGTGGTCACCTCGCGCACGGGGCGCGGCGATCGCTGGCGGATGGGCGGCGAGATCAGCCTGATCCACGCGGCCGCGATCGCCGAGGGGCCCGGTCCGCTCAAGGGCGGCTGGCTGATCGGCGTGCGCCGCTCGTACTTCGATGCGATCGAGGAGGCGGCGCAGCTCGATCTGACGCTCGCACCTCGTTACGCGGACGCGCAGGTGCGCTGGGAGTCCGGCGACGGGCGCTGGATGGCGATCCTGATCGGCTCCGATGACAAGCTGCGCCTGCTCCACGACCCGAACGACACCAGCACCGGCGGCGTCAACACGAGCAGCGTGAAGTCGTTCGAGTACACGTCGCAGTTCGCGCGGCTCGGCGTTCGCTATCGCGCGGTCCGCGGCGAGACCTCGGTGACCATCCTGCCGTCGATCGGCATCGACGATGTCAACGCGCGCGCGAACCACGACGACATCGACAAGGGCATGCACAAGACGAGCATCCCGCTGTCGCTGCGCGGTGATCTAGCGACCGCGCTCGCGGGCGGCACGCTGTCGTTCGGCGTGGATGGCGGGTGGCAGCGCAACTCGTACGACATGATCAACACGCCGCCCCCGAGCCCGATGGATCCATCGCCCGACATGGTGGTCCACCGCTCGCTGTCGCGCTGGGTCGTGGATGCCGGCGCGTGGATCGAGCAGTCGTGGTTCGTCGCGGGCGACAAGGTCGAGGTTCGTCCCGGCCTCCGCGGCGATCACTTCGGCCTCTCGGATCAATGGACGCTCGATCCGCGGATCGCGATCCGCGAGGAGCTGCCACACGGCTTGACGCTCACGCAATCGCTCGGCCGCTATCACGCACCGCCGCTGGTCACCGACTTCGATCCGATCTTCGGCGACCGCGTGATGCTCGGCTCGTCCGCGACCCAGGTCGCCGTGGGTCTCAAGGCGATCATCGGCGACGACAAGGAGATCTCGGCGACCACCTACTATCAGGACCTCGAGGAGCTGCCGGTCGATGCGATCAGCTCGGCGACGCCGACCTCGGCGAACGGCGGCACCGAGTCCGGCGGCCTGCTCGGCATCAGCCGCGAGCTCGTCGACACGCAGTTTGGCTCGTACAGCTATCGCGAGGCGATCGGCTCCGGCCACGCCTATGGCCTCGAGCTGATCGCGCGCAAGAACGTGGGTCGGTGGACCGGCTGGATCGCGTACACGTACGGGCGCTCGTACCGGAAGAACCCGGCGAAGGACGACGTCGTCTATCCCTACGTCCTCGATCAGCCGCACTCGCTGACGCTGATCGGATCCACCGCGCTCGGCAAGCGCTGGAGGATCGGCGGCCGCATGCGCTACACGACCGGCAATCCCTACACGCCGGTCGCGGCCGCGTACCTCGACGCGAGTGGCGACTGGGTGGCAGTCGACGGCCCGCTGCTGTCGCGCCGGCTACCGGATTTCTTCCAGCTCGACCTGCGCGTCGATCGATCGTGGCAGGGCAGGTGGGGGACCTGGAACCTCTACATCGACATCCAGAACGTCATCAATCGGCACAACGCCGAGGGCATCACGTACAGCGATGACTACGGCAAGCAGAGCTACACGAACGGGCTGCCGATCTTTCCCTCGATCGGCGTGGAGCTGATCCCGTGAAGCGCCTCGCGTTCCTTCTCCTGCTCGTGGCCTGTGGTGATGACGTTCGCCGCGACCGCTCCGCCGCGCCGGTCAGCGGATCGCGGCTCAAGCTCGAGTGGTACTTCTACGGCGATGGCTCGCGCGAGCCGAACCCCGACGCGTTCTACGACACACTGATCCACGGGCGCTGTACCCCGCGGCCATGGAGCGACGGCGAGCAGCGCTGCGCACCCGCCGGGGACGAGGCGGTGTACACGAACGCCGACTGCACCGAGCTCGTGGGACGCGCGGACCAGATCTCGAAGCCATCGTTCTTCCTCGGCTACGACCAGCTCGACGGCGAGCGGCTACCGGCCCGCCTGTACTACGCGGGCCCGGTGACCACCGCGCCGGCCTCGATCTACGAGCGCGTCGACGGGGCGTGCGTGGGGCCGCGGTTCACCCCGTCGGATGCGATGTACTTCGAGCTCGACGGCGAGACCCAGGCCTCGGGCGTGGTGGCGCTGCACGACACGGAGGTGATCGCCGACGATCGCCTCGACCTGCTGCTGCGCTCCACCGACGATGGCCTGTACCTCCCGCTCGGCCTGCGCGACCGCACGCTCGATCTCGCGTGTCGTGCGGTCGATCGCCCGAGCGGCGCGGTGTGCGAGCCGACCTCGGTGGCGGGCGCGTACTACTTCGCCGACGCCAGCTGCATGACGCCCGCGGTCGGCGTGCTGTTCACGCAGCAGATGCCACCGCCGATCGTGTCCAGCCCCGACGCCGATGGCTGCACGAGCTACCACGCGGTCGGCGATGGCATCCCGGTGCTGTACACGCGGAACGGCGCGACCTGTCAGGTCGCGGGGGCGCAGCTGCGGGGTTACGCACTCGGCGCGCCGATCGCCCTCGCGCCGGTGGAGCGTACGGCGCTCGTGGATCGCGCACATCGCCTCCAGCAGATCGTGATCGGCGTGGGCACGGAACGCCTTCTCGACGATCGCATGTACGACACGGCCACGCGCCTCGACTGCCGTCGCGAGATGTTCGAGGACGCGGTTCGCTGTGTGCCGGCCGCCACGATCCAGGCGACCACGCTGTACGCACCGGGATGCACGCTCCCGGTGCCCGTCGCGGAGCTGCCGGGGCGCTCGTGCACGCCGATCGGCTTCGCCACCACGTACTCCGACGAAGGCGTGCTCGAGCTACGCGCGATCGGCGGTCAACCCGCGACGCCGCTTTACAGCCTGTCCACCGGCGTTTGCGCGCCCTACGTGCCGCCGGCGGGCCGGATCGTCCACAGCCTCGGCCCGCCGATTCCCATCGACAGCTTCGTCGGTGGCCACGCCGCGGGAGAGCGCTAGCGATGCGCGCGATCGAGCCCGTGACCGGCGCCACCGTCGTGCCCCGGGCGTGCGAACGCGATGGAGACGGCGAATTAACTCGGCTATCCTGAACCCATGCGCCCCGCAGTTCAGGATGCACACACCCCCGCACCCGCCGAGACCGCTGCCGCTCCGGCCCCGACTCACTCCACCGGGCTCGCCCTGATCCAGAGCATGGCCGGCGCCGAGCCCGCGGTCATCGCGCAGGCCGCGAACAAGCACCCGGGCGAGTGGCCGCACATCGCCGAGTGGTTGCAGAAGGTCCGCGGCAACACCTTCATGCAGCACGTCCTCGCCAAGATGAACGGCACCGAGAACGAGCTCGACCTCGCATCGCTCACCCCCGAGCAGCGCGCGGAGTACGAGGCGATCAAGAAGCGCGATCCCAAGATCACCGAGAAGGACGCGATCCACCAGGCCAAGATCTCGCGCTCCCTGTCCTCCGACGATAAGTCCGCGGTGCTCGCCGCCGCGGCCAAGCTCGCCGCGGTCAAGCCGCGGCCGATCAACCCGGGAAACAACCCGAACGTGGTGCAGATCGAGGTCGCCTTCGATGGCACCTGGAACAACCAGGACGAGATGGCGTTCGATACCAACGCCGCCGTCATCCACGACCTCTACGAGGGAACCAAGATCTACGAGAAGGGCGTCGCCACGGATCCGTCGACCAGCATCGTCGGCGGTTGGTTCGGCGCCGGCATCAGCAACCGCATCAACGACGCGTACGCCAGCGTCGTCGAGCAGGTCAACGCGGCAAAGCAGGCCAACCCCCACGCCGAGGTCGTCCTCGTCGTCACCGGCTTCAGCCGCGGCTCGGCGGCGGCGCGCGCGTTCACCAATACGCTCAACAAGCGCGGTGTGCCCGACACGTCGTCGTCGCGCACGCCCGGCGGTGGCTACTCCAAGATGCAGCCGGCGCCGCGCATCGGCGCGATGATCCTGTTCGACACCGTCGGCTCCGTCGGAATTCCCGGCACGAACCTCAATCCCGGGCTCGATCTCTCGATTCCGGCCAACGCCGAGAACGTCCTCCACCTCACCGCCGGGAACGAGAAGCGCGGCGCGTTCCCGCTCTCCACGGCGAAGGACTCGCGCCGCCCCGAGGACTCGCGCATCACCGAGATCTCACTACCGGGCGCGCACAGCGACATCGGCGGCAGCTACGCGAACGACTACTCGAAGATCCCGCTCGCGATGGCGACCGACTACGCGCACCGCGCCGGCGCCAACATCAAGCCGAGCGCGATGCCCGACGTGAACGATCCGGCGCTCCGGCTCCACGATACCGGCGGCAGCGGTGCCCGCACCGTGTACGACAGCCACAACCCGAAATAGGTGCTCAGTCGCCCTTCGTGGCGTAGTAGCCGCCAGATTCGAGACCGACGGTGGTCGTGACGAACGCTTCGAACGCTCCACCGGCGTAGCGCAGCCCGATAATTCCGGCAGCGTACACTGCCAACGGTCCGGGTCGTTCGCGCAAGAACCCGCCTGCGAACTCGATCTGCTGCGTCGCCCAAAGTCCGGCGACCGGACTCCACGCTCGTTGTTCGAGCGCGGCTCCTGCCGCGAGTCCCAGGTACGCGCCTGGCGTCGCTGGGATCGCAGGCGTCCACGCCAGCGTGTACCGGGTCGCGAGCGCGCCTGCTGCGGATTTCCCCCAGGTCACGCCGCCCGAACCGCGGACCAAGGCGTGGTTATCGGCGGTTCCTGGCGAGCAGCGCATGTCGCAGGTCAACCCGGCGACGGCCTCGATGCCACCGCGGAAACCACGACCGAACTGATACGCGAACATCGGACCGCTTCCGACCAGCGCCGAGTGGCAGCCGGTTCCGAAAAGCACTGCGATGACGACGTGCCTGTGCATCCTCACAGTCTGCGTCCTGCTGGCCTCAGGCAACAGGTACCTGCCCGGGCACCCGCGACAGCCTGGGACACCGGTGCCCGGCGCCGCAGCCGGTTAGCCATCGCCAGGCATCGCCGGGGATCTCCGGCGCGAGGGGCGCTATAACGGCGCCGTGAAGACACAGGCTCTGCTCGCTCTCGTCGTCAGCCTCGCGGTCGCTGTCCCCGCGACGGCCGCCCCCACGCCAACGCCCAATCAGGTGACCGCCGTCGAAGGCATCACCGAGTACTCGCTGCCGAACGGCATGCGCGTGCTGCTGTTCCCCGATCCGACGAAGGAGACCTTCACGATCAACGTGACGTACCTCGTCGGCTCGCGCATGGAGGGCTACGGCGAGACCGGCATGGCCCACCTCCTCGAGCACATGCTGTTCAAGGGCTCGCCGAAGCACCCGAAGGTGTGGGAGGAGCTGCAGAAGCGCGGCGCCTCGAACAACGCCTCCACCTGGTACGACCGCACGAACTACTTCGAGACGCTGCCGTCGAAGGACGACAACGTCGCGTGGGCGATCGAGCTCGAAGCCGATCGCATGGTCAACGCGAACATCGCGCAGGCCGATCTCAACAGCGAGTTCTCCGTCGTCCGCAACGAGTTCGAGCTCGGCGAGAACAAGCCGGACCAGATCCTCTCCGAGCGGATGTGGTCCACGGCGTACCTCTGGCACAACTACGGCAAGTCGACGATCGGCTCGCGCGCCGACATCGAGAAGGTCCCGGCCGTCACGCTCAAGCGGTTCTACAAGAAGTACTACCGCCCCGATAACGCGCTCGTGATCCTGGCCGGCAAGTTCGATCCGGCGAGCGCGCTCAAGCTCGTCGCGCAGCACTTCGGCGCGGTGCAGAACCCGCCGACCGCGATCGAGCCGACGTACACCACCGAGCCGCAGCAGGACGGCGAGCGCATCGTCACGCTGCGCCGCACGGGCGACGTGCAGGTCGTCGGCCTCCTCTATCACGTCTCCGCCGCGGCCGACCCGGACTTCCCGGCGACCGACGCGATCAGCGAGATCCTCACCGACGAGCCGTCCGGTCGGCTCTACGTCGCGCTCGTCAAGGCGGGCCTCGCGACCTCGGTCAGCTCGAGCCTCTTGCCGCTCCACGACCCCGGTGTGATCGAGCTGTCGGCGACGGTCCCGGTCGGCAAGCCGATCGAGGTGGTGCGCGACAAGATGATCTCGATCGTCGAAGGTCTCGCGAAGTCGAAGATCACCGACGAGGAGCTCGCGCGCTACCGGGCGAAGACCAAGAAGCGGTTCAAGCTCGCGTTCGCGAACAGCTCGTCGCTCGCGATCCAGCTCTCGGAGCTGATGGCCGCCGGTGACTGGCGCCTGATGTTCCTGATGCGCGATCAGATCGCGAAGCTGAAGCCGGCCGACGTCGAGAAGGTCGCGGCCATGTACCTCCGTGCGTCGAACCGCACCGTCGGCATCTTCACGCCGACCAAGGACACCGAGCGCGCGCCGCTCAAGGAAACGCCGGACTTCAAGAAGGTCATCGGCGACTACAAGGGCCAACCGCCCGAGGCCGACGGCGAGAAGTTCGACGCCACGCTGGCGAACATCGAGAAGCGCACCACGCGCCTGTCGCTCGCGAACGGCATGAAGCTGACGATGCTGCCGAAGACCACCCGCGGTCACGTGGTCCGCGCCCGCCTCACCATGCGCTACGGCACCGAGGCCGACTTCACCGGCAAGCGCCTCGCGGCCTCCGCGATCGACGACATGCTCGCGCGCGGCACCAAGAAGCACACGTTCCAGCAGCTCAAGGACCAGTGGGACCTCCTCGAGGCGCAGGTCGGCTTCACCTCGCAGCCGGGCGCGGTCGATGTCTCGATCCAGACCACGCGCGACAACTTCCCCGCGGTGCTCGCGCTCGTGAACGAGATCCTCCACGAGTCGACGTTCCCGCAGGACCAGTTCGACATCATGGTGAAGGAGAGCGTCACTGCACTCGAGGACTCGAAGTCCGATCCGCAGGCGCAGGCGTTCTCGACCGTCAGCCGCACCGTCGCGCCGTATCCCAAGACCCACCCGCTCTACACGCCGAGCACGCAGGAGCAGATCGATGACCTCAAGAAGCTGAAGGTCGGCGAGCTCAAGAAGTGGCCGTCGATGTTCGGCATGAGCAACGCGACCCTCGCGATCGTCGGCGACGTCGATCCCGCCGCCACCAAGGCGTGGGTCGAGAAGACGTGGGGCACCTGGAAGTCGCCGAAGCCGTGGAAGCGGATCGAGCGCAAGTTCTTCCCGACCGCGACGCAGGACGTGGTCCTCGACTTCCCCGACAAGGCCTCGGCGCTGATCGCCTCGGTCCACTCGGTCGACATGAAGGACGATGACGCCGACGCGCCGGCCATGATGGCGGCGAACTACGCGCTCGGCGGCGGTGGCTTCGTGTCCCGCCTCACCACGCGCCTGCGCCAGAAGGACGGCCTGTCGTACTTCGCGTTCTCGGCGTTCCAGCTCGTCCCGATCGACGCCGCGGGCGTGTTCGTGGCCGGCGGCGCGATGAACCCGGAGAACGTCAAGAAGGGCCGCGCGGCGCTCGACGAGGAGATCACGAAGTTCGCGACCTCCGGCATCACCGCCGAGGAGCTCGACGGTGCGAAGAAGGGCCTCGCGGCCGGCTTCGAGCGCAATCTCTCGAACGACGGCAACGTGCTCGGCATGCTCGCCGATGGCACGTACCTCGATCGCAGGATGGACTACTGGCAGAAGCAGCAGGCGGCGATCCAGGCCCTGACCGTCGACGGCGTCAACACCGTCGTCAAGAAGCGCCTCAAGCCGGGCACGCTGATCAAGATCAACGCGGGCGACAAGAAGAAGATGTAGCTCCGATCCGTGCGACAAGATCGGCATGCCGATCGAGCACGGACGTGAGCTCCGAACCCGCGTGACCGCCGCCGGAGAGCTCGAGCTCTCCCTCGTCGAGGTGCCCGTGCCGCGGCCCGGTCCTGATCAGGTGCTGATCAAGATCGAGGCCGCGCCGATCAACCCGTCGGACCTCGCGTTGCTGCTCGGCCCGGCCGACCTCGCGACGCTGAAGGCGGTCGACGGCGTCACCACTGCTGCGATCCCCGAGGGCCGCCGCGGTGCGGTCGCCGCGCGCGTCGATCAGTCGATGTCCGCCGGGAACGAGGGCGCGGGCACCGTGATCGAGGCCGGCGCGAACGCACAGGCGCTCCTCGGCAAGCGCGTCGCGGTCGCGAGCGGCACGATGTTCGCGGAGTACAAGGTGGCGAGGGCGCTCGAGTGCCTCGTGCTGCCCGATGGCACCAGTGCGCGCGACGGCGCCTCGAGCGTGGTCAATCCGATGACCGCGCTCGGCTTCGTCGAGACCATGAAGCGCGAGGGGCACACCGCGATCGTGCACACCGCCGCGGCCTCGAACCTCGGCCAGATGCTCGTGCGGCTGTGCGCGAAGGACGGCATCGAGCTCGTCAACATCGTGCGCAGCGCGGAACAGGTTGCGCTGCTGCGCGATCTCGGCGCGGTCCATGTGCTCGACAGCACGTCGCCGACCTTCCTCGCCGAGCTGACGAAGTCGCTGACCCTGACGAAGGCGACCATCGCGTTCGATTCGATCACCGGCGGTCCGCTCGCGAACCAGATCCTCATCGCGATGGAGACCGCGGCCTCGCGCGGCGCCGCGTACAGCCGCTACGGCTCGTCGGTACACAAGCAGCTGTACTGCTACGGCCACCTCGACCTGCGCCCGACCGAGCTGACCCCGCTGCGCTACGGCCTCGCGTGGGGCGTGGGCGGCTGGCTGCTGACGCCGTTCCTCGGGAAGGTCGGGCTCCCGGAGATCATGCGCCTGCGAGCGCGCGTGGTGGCGGAGCTGACGACCACGTTCGCGAGCAAGTACACGGCGGAGATCAGCCTCGCGCAGGCGCTCGAGCCGGAGACCATCGTCGCGTACGCGAAGCGCGCGACGGGCTCGAAGTACCTGATCACGCCGTAGCTGGATATGTCTGTGCGATCCGTTCTGCCGCGCGACGGCGAGCGTAACGACATCAACGTGTGTGGGCGCGAGGAGAACTGGGCGATGGTGGCCGTATCCGAGCTCGCCGCTCGACGCATCGAGCACGACACGCCGTCACTGCGCGCTGGATAACATTCAGCTCGACTCGTATCTGCATCCGCCGACCTCACGTTGGGCTCGAGCGACGCCGAGGAACGCGCGGCCGGTCTCAGCCTGGCGTGCGCGGTCTGCGAGGAACGGCATCGGCCGTGTGCGTGCGACGGTCGTGCGTGCACCGTCGGAGATCTCGTGGTTGCGGGGCTCGACGGTGTCGGCTGGCGACTGGATTGCGGTGTGCTCGTACGATGGGACGGCGTGTGGCTGCCGTGGGGGCCACGGTGCGGGCGTTCGGCAGCGGGCGTTGATCCGGCCGTGCGGCCAATCGCGGCACGCTCCCGGGTATGCTGCCGACGGCATGCCGGGGACGAACGTCACGACGCACATCGCACTTCCGCTCGGGGAGATGACCGAGCTCTCGGGCGGGCGCGTGCGGGTCGTGATGCCGCTCAACGCGCGCACGCGCGGGCTCGTGCAATCGATCGTCGAGCGGCTCGACGGCGTGGCCGCCGAATGGTTCTGGGTGCCGAGCCACGTCGACGAGGGCGGCACCGAGCTGATCCTCGACTACGCGCTCGAGAAAGAGCACCACATGAGCTTCGCGACCGCGCTGCCTCGGTTCGCCGCGAAGCCCGCGGTGCACCTGCCGGAGCTGGTCGAGCTCGCGCGCTATCTCGAGGCGTGCACGCGGCTGCTCGAGCGCATCCAGGTCACCGCGCTGGTCGCGCCCGCGAGCCTGCGGTACGCGCCGGATCGCGACGAAGGCGCGTGGCGGCTGATGGTGATCCCGCTCGTCGACGTGGGCGTCGCGGAGTGGGCGCACGCAGGGCCCGAGGCGTGGATGTGGACGCCGGCGCGCGCGCTGCTCGGCAAGGCCGCGAACGGCGGCGCGTACGCGATCGGCGTCATGCTATGCAGCGCGCTGCTCGGCGACATGTTCCCGGCGCACATCGCGCCGAGCGTTCGGTTCAAGCGCGCGCTGCGCGGGTGGCTCGGGAACGCGAAGGCGATCCCGAAGATCGTCCAAGATTCACTACCCGCGAGCTTCTCCGACGAAGCGGCGGCGCTCGCCGCGCTCGCCATCGCGCTGGTCGAGCCGCATCCGCCGAGCGACTGGCAGGAGCAGCTCGAGCACATCAGCAAGCAGATCGCGCCGTATCGCACGAGCGTGCGCTGGGAGTACGAGGGCAAGATCGAGATCGCGCGCGGCGTGCTGGAGCGGTTCGCCGCGAGTACGCCGAAGCAGCACGTGCCGTGGGACGTGCTCAGCCGGCTCCGCGGCCGCGACCAGGACTATGGCGGCGCGCTGCAGGCGGCGATCGATGCGGTCGGCACGGACGAGGACGGTGTGCGCGAGCTCGCCGCCGTCACGCGCCGGCTCGCGCACTCGCGGCCGCCGGAGGAGTGCCGCCCGATGATCGAGAAGGCGATCGCCGCGGTGGATGCGCTCGGCACGCGGCTCGGCGATGCGGGCCGGCTCCACTTCGCGCACATCGAGGCGCGCTACCTCGGCCGGACCGAGGACGCGATGCGCCGGCTCCACGCGCCCGCAATGGCGCCGTGGGACAACGTGCTGCGCGGCGTGATCATCGGCCGCTGCCACGCGGTGCGCACCGAGTGGGCCCACGCTGCCCGGGTCGTCAAGGAGGCACGCACCTCCGTCCAGGCGATGGAGTTCTCGGGTGGAAACCTCGGCGCCTATGCGATCGCATACCTCGACTTCCTCGATGGTGTGGCGCATTACGGAGCGACGAGTCAGTACAACGATCCCGGGTACCTGGCCGACGCGTTTTCGCGAATCACCTCGTCGATCGATGCGACTGGGAAGGTGTGCGATGCGTCCGACCCTCTGATCGAGGCAAACGTGCACTGGCTGTACTGGATCGGAGATCTCGCGAACCGGCTCGACGTCCCGGAGGCGAAGGCAATCCGGACCGGGATTGCGGCCTTCCTCGGGGCATCGGGTCTGGGCACGAGGATCTCGGAGCAACAGCGCCGCGAGCAGCCTCCGCTCGTGTGGTACGACGCTGGTCGTTTGTTGGCACTGTCGGGGGCGCCTTGAGCATGACGGCGATGGTGATCTGGTTCCTGGCGGCGGTCGGGGTGGTGCTCGCAGCACTGTCCGCGCGCGCCTTCTTGCTCGAGAGGCGCGAAGGTCTCGAGCGGTCGACGCTCCGGTTCGCGCTGAGCATCGTGATCGCGCTCGGGCTCGTGGCCATGGGCGTCTACGAGTCCGTGCTCAACAAGCCGAGCGCACCGGTGGCGCAGCAGGCCGAGAAGCCGGGCGCGCACGATGCGGCGACGCAGGCCACGATCGATGGGCTCAAGAAGGAGGTCGCGGACCTCTCCGATCAACTGACGAAGAAGCAGGCCGAGCTCGAGAAGCTCGATCCCACGATGGCGCCGCCGAACGACAACGGCGAGCCGAGTGGCCCCGCGCAGTGGCCGCTGATCGTCGCGGTGTCGCTCGTCCTGTTCGCGTTCGGCGCGCTCGCGCTCGGCGACTTGCAGACGCTGATCCCGCGCAAGCGCAAGCCGGCCGCAGAGCCGGATGCCGCCGAGCAGACCCCTGGCTCGCCGCAGGCCCTCGACAAGCCGGAGGCGGCGACGCTCGCCGGATTCACCGCGCATGCAAACGGCGGCCGGTACAAGGCCGCGCTCGCGATGGCGGGCCGCATGTCGGTCGAGCAGCTGCACAAGCTCGAGGTGCTCGACTTCCTCTATCTCCGCGCGTTCTGCTCGGTGATGGCGGTCGCCGCGCCCGAAGATGGAAACGCGGTCACGCACCAGGATCGCGATGCGAAGCTCGCGACCGCGCAGAAGGATCTCGCGTCGCTGATCGAGCTCGCGCCGCACAGCGCCGAGGCGCAGTGGCTCTCGGGCTACGTGAAGGCGCGCGCCGGCGATTGGCAGGGCGGCCTCGATACGATGCGCGGCGCGAAGGGCAACCTCGACGCGAACAACTCCTCCGAGGTCAACGAGAGCGTGTGCCTCCTGATGCTCGCCGAAGGCAAGCTCGCCGCGGCCGACAACCAGGGCGCGACCGTGCTGTTCGACGAGGTCACGAAGCTCGGCGTGCTCGCGGGTCAGATTCCCGTCGCGATGGTGACGCACCGGATCCTCACGGTCCGCGAGCACATCAAGGCCGGCAAGTTCGCCGAGGCCGCCGAGGGCATCGCCCGCGTTCGCGAGGTCACCGGCCTCGACGAGGCGTCGCAGCGCGCGGCCACCGTGGCGTGTGATGTCTACGACGTCGCGATCCACTACCGATCGGGCGAGCTCGACAAGGCGCTCGCGGCCACGCAGGCGTTCATGGGCCGCTGGCTCCCGGCGCAGCTCCCCGACGTGGAGGACCAGGCCGCCGACGAGTTCCTGCTGCCGGCGATCGACAAGGCGTCGCTCTCGCTGCCGCACGATCTGTATCGCGGTCTGTACTTCCTCGAGGCCGTGGTCCGCGTGGACCTCGCGTCGCGCAAGGGTCAGCCGCTTCCGCCCGACGACGTGGACATCATCGCCACCGCGCTCTTGCGCGCGCTGCAGTTCCAGCCGCGCCACCGCGAATCGCTGGCCGCGCTCGGTGCGCTGTACCTCGCGTACAAGCGCGACCGCACGGAGAAGGCCCTCTCGTGGCTCGATGCCGCGCTGACGATGGGCGTGCGCAGCCCGCGCGCTCGCAACCTCCTCGCCGAGGCGCGCCGCGCGGAGCTCGAGCGCAAGGAACTGCTGCAGATGTTCCGTTCGGCGTCCGCGAAGTTCCTCTCGGATCCCGCCGTCGGCGTGCAGGTCCGCAAGGCGCTGATCGAGGAGCTCGGCCGGTTCGACGAGTTCCGCCCGGTCGTCCTCGATCTCCAGGAGTCCGGCGCGCTCGAAGCCGCGCCACAGGGCGAGATCACGGTGACGGCGCTGCGCGAGCGCGCGGCGTTCGTCGGCGGCATCGCCTCCGAGGTGGTGCGGCGCGCGGAGCCGGCGGCGGTGCAGAAGCTCTCGGAGATCCAGCGCGAGCTGACGTCGCTCGCGAACAACGTGGAGACCTCGAGCACGCGGATCACCGCGCTCGAGCGCCAGGTGATGGAACTGCTCGGACGGATCGTCCTCAGGTAAGCCATGGCCGATGAAATCACCACCAAGGGCGGCGCCCACATGCGCCGCGCGCTGCTCGGAAAGCTCCCGCCGCTCGAGTACCACGGTGCGAACGTGCTCGAAGCGCTCAAGGTCGACGAGGGCTCGGACCTTCGCGGCGCGATCGAGCTCGACGTCGATGCGTTCCTCACTCCTCTCGAGCTGACCACGCGTCGGCTTGGAGGCGGCGGCCGGTGACGGAGGCCGTGCTCTCGGGATGTGACAACTGCGGATCGCCCTACGACGCGGCGGCGATCGTGTGCCCGTTCTGCCGCTCGCCGCGCGGGTTGACCGGCCTCGCCCGCACGCCGAGCCCGCAGGAGGATCGGCTCGACCGCATGGTCACCGAGAACCTCCTCGCGCGCTCCGATGCGGGCATCGAGGATCTGCTGGCGCGTGACCTCGCCGGTCCGCTGTCGCCCGGTGATCTACGCGATGCCCTCACGCGGGTGGACGCGCAGAACGATCCGAGCATCGCGGATCTGGAGAACGGCCTGTCGCTCGAATCGGCGCTCGCCGTCGACGGCATCACGCTCGCCGACCTGATCGACAAGAGCGGCACCGATCTCAAGATCATCAAGCGCGGGCTCGCGTTCCTGCGCAAGCAGCGCTGGGCCGATGCGCTCGAGTGGTGGTCGCTCAACCGCGAGAACCTCTCGCCGTCGCAGGATCGCCTCGGCTTGCTGCTGCTGCTGATGGAAGGCTTCACCCACCGCCTCGCGGGCGATCATCGCCGCGCGGCAGACGTCAATGTCCGGATCAATGCGCACCCGCTCTACCGGCGGATGCGAGGTCTCGGCAAGTGAGGGATGGCATGCGTAGAGCACTGAAGATCGTCGCCGCAACGCTGGTTCTCGCGGGCACCGCGAGCGCAGAGCCTCGGTACAGTCAGGAGCTCGACTCCTACACGCTCGGCCGCGCAAAGGCGGAGCTGCGGGACCTCGCGAAGCGAGAGGGCATCGAGGGCGAGACCGTGGATCTGCTGCTCAAGCTCGACGTGTTCGCCACGTCGAACGATACCGGCTGCCCCGGTGTCGACGTCGACATCATCAACGCGACCGGCCACACGGTGTGGGACATCGAGGCGAAGGTCGAGCAGAAGGAAGGCGAGTCGAATCGCACCGACATCGTCCACCTGCCGTACATGCTCGCGAACACGAAGGCCCGCATCCAGGTCTCGTGTCTCCAGGACTACAAGAGCCGGTACAGCTACTCGAGTGGCGGCGGAGGCATCTCGTTGAACTACTCCGCCCAGGGCGCGAAGAAGATCGACGAGGCGCTTCCGCTCATGCTCGCTCAGAAGGTCGACTACGCGAGCATCGGCGCGACGCTGTCGCCGACCGTCGACGGCACGGGCAATCTGCTCACGGCCGCGCTCGAGATGAACGACTCCGAGGTCGCGAAGGAGCTGGTCTCCGCGATCGCGCGCACGGGCGTGGGTCGCAAGGAGCTCGGCGAGGCGATCGCCGACAACGGCACCGGCGCGATCGCCGACGAGGTCGTCAACTCGCTCGCGAAGCTTCCGGCGGCGCAGCAGGCGCAGCTCGCGCGCACCCTCCTCGCATCGACGGTGGCGATGCGATGGAAGGACAAGCTGTCGCCGATGATCGATTCCAAGCTGTGCACCGGTAATCGCGCCGAGGTCGTCGGCCTGTGGATCCAGGCGCAGAGCAAGGACGGCATCCCGGTCGAGGAGTTTCGCAACCGGATCAGCGAGAAGTGCAGGCCGACGAAGGCGGATGGCCCGGGCATCACCGTCGCGCTCGAGAAGGAGCCGAAGCGCGCCGGGCCGGTGCTCGACGCCGTCGACGACGACCTGTTCGCCAGCGCGGTCACCGCGTGGGGCAAGGTCAAGGCGCCGGCGACCTCGGCGTCGCTGCTCGCGTATCTCCAGGATGGCCAGAAGTCCGGCCGGTTCGACGCGGCGATCAAGCAGGTGAGCGCGGGCTCGCTGCCCGCGGCGATCGACTCCGTGATCCAGACTCCCGACGGCCCGGCCGCCGCGCACAAGGCCGAGTGGGTCGCCGCCGCGTTCGCGAAGATTCCCGCCGACGAGATCGATCTCTCGGTGACCACCGCCACCCGCACGATGGTCTCGGGCGGCACGCAGGCGCCCGCGATGCGCGATGCGATCAAGGCGCTCGCGAAGCTGTCGCCGAAGGCCGCCGAGGACGTGATGGTTTCGCAGGCGAGCTCGAGCAGCAAGGTGTTCGACGCCGAGAAGCTGCAGGCGGCCGGCCTCGACATGGCCGAGTTCCTCGCATTCAACGCGAACCTGCCGGACTGCACGGCGACCGTCGCGCTCCTCACCGAGTGCACCGAGAAGATCGCCGCGTACAGGGACAACACGGGGGAGGGCGCGCTGAAGAAGCAGGCGCGCACCGCGGTCAAGCAGGAGTTCCTCACCGCCGTGCGCGTGCTGCTGGCGGGGGTGACCGATACTGGCGCGCTGATCCCGGTGTCGAAGTCGTTCACCGCCGCGGGGTTCGACGCCGGCTTCATCGCCGATCGCGCGTGCCGCGACGCCGAGGATGCCGTGCGCTACGACAACGATCCGAGCGCCCACCTCGCGCTCGCGCAGGAGATCACGCCGGATGCGCCGTGCATCGCCGCGGTCAACGACAAGCAGGCGAGCAAGACGCGGAAGGCCTGGATCATGGGGATCCTCGGTCTCCTCTGTCTGATCGTCCCGATCCCGGTCGGCTTCCAGATGATCAAGCGGAAGTGGAAGAAGGTCCAGAAGGGCCTGCCCGTCGAGGTCAAGGAAGACGTCGCCTCCGGCGCGAAGCTCGACGATCGCCTCGGGCCGAGCGGCCTCGGTCGGCAGCTCTCGGGCGCGCTCGCCGAGGGCAACCGCGAGTTCTCCGGCACCGCGCTCGGCCGCGCGCTCGCCCACGTCGACGAGTTCGTGATCAACGCGGCGAGCAGCACGGTGCGGCGCGCGGCGAAGTCCGCGGACGCGGCCACGCTCCTCATCCGCAAGCAGAGCGTGGCGATCTACGTGGTCGCGCTGCCGGTCCGCCACCCGCGCCCGCAGATCACGCAGCGCTACCTCTCGGCGCCGTGGCCCGAGCATCTCGCCTCGATCCAGAAGGCCGCGAACATGCCGGTCCTCGCGATGATCGTCTTGTGCGGCCCGGATGCCGCCGAGGCGTCGCTGATGCTCGGCTTCTCCGACGGCATGCAGACCTCAGATCCCGAGGCGATGCTCGATGCGAAGGAGGCCCGCGATCGCGGCGCCAACAAGTTCCGTTCGATCATGACGCTGGCGCAGGCGCCGGCCGCGACCCCCACCTCTGACACCGCGAAGGCGGCCTGATCATGAGCACCATCGACTACGGCATCGACCTCGGCACCACGAACTCCGCGCTCGCTCGTCAGGAAGGGCGCCAGCAGCGCCTGCTGCCGGGCCCCGATGGCGATCCGCTGCTGCCGTCCGCGATCCAGGTGCTGAGCTCGGGCGAGATCATCGTCGGCGCGAAGGCGAAGGCGATGCTCGACATCGATCCGGCGAACACGTCGATCGAGTTCAAGCGCCTCATGGGCACCGGCGAGAAGAAGCGGTTCCCGGCCTCGGGCCGCGAGTACACGCCCGAGGAGCTCTCGGCCGAGGTGCTGCGCACGCTCGCGGCGCGCGCGATCGCCGTCGATGGGGAAGCGCCGCGCGCCGCGGTGATCACGATCCCGGCGATGTTCCAGTTGCCGCAATGCGATGCCACGCGCCGCGCGGCTGCGCTCGCGGGCATCGAGCACGCGCCGCTGTTGCAGGAGCCGATCGCCGCGGCGATCGCTCACTCCGGCACCGGCGAGGTCCGCGATGGCTCGTGGCTCGTCTACGACCTCGGCGGCGGTACGTTCGACATCTCGCTCGTCCGCTGCAAGGACGGCCGGCTCCAGGTCATCGATCACGACGGTGACAATCACCTCGGCGGTCGCGACTTCGATCGCGCGATCGCTCGAAAGGCGACCGACCTCATCCGCGCCGAGGGCAAGCTCGGTGACTTCAAGCGCACCGATCCGGCGAACGAGGCCGCGTACGCGAAGATCAAGGTCGAGTCCGAGCGCGTTCGCCTCGCGCTCTCCGGCGTCACGCATGACCGGTTCTCGATCGCGGACCTCGGCAAGGGCGCGAGCGTCGCGTTCGATCTCGACCGCGATGGCCTCGAGGAGCTGCTGGTGCCGCTCGTCGAGCGCACCACCGCGCTGTGCATCAAGATCCTCAAGCGAAATCGCGTCGAGGCGAGCGAGCTCTCGGGCCTCGTCATGGTCGGTGGCCCCACGCTCACGCCGTGCGTCGCGCGGCAGATCCACTTCGACGTCGGCGTCGAGGCCAAGCACTACGTCGATCCGATGACCATCGTCGCCCGCGGCGCGGCGCTGTTCGCGTCGACGCAGCGGCTGCCGGCAACGATGCGCCGCAAGAAGGTGGGTGCGGCGATCGAGCTGCACCTCGAGTACGAGGCGATGACCACCGATCCTGCACCGCTGATCGTCGGCAAGGTCACCTCGCCGGTACCGCCGCCGCCCGGCCTGAAGATCACGGTCGAGCGCGATGACGGTCAGTTCGTAGCCCCGCTCTCGCCGGTGCGGCCGGATGGCGCGTTCGCGGTGGACCTCCGCCTCAACCCGTCGCAGCTCAACGTGTTCAAGGTCGGCGCGGTGGATGGCATGGGCAACCCTCTCGCCACCGAGCCCGACACCATCAAGCTGATGCACGGGTTCTCGATCGCGCGGCCGCCGCTCTCGCAGTCGGTCGGTATCATGCTCGCCGACAACAACGTGCACTGGTACCTGCGCAAGGGCGTGGTGTTGCCGGCGCGCCAGACCATGACGCACTCGACCACGCTGTCGCTCAAGCGAGGTCAGTCGGGCGAGGCGATTCACGTGCCGCTGATCCAGGGCGAGAGCACGCGCGCCGATCGAAACAAGGTGATCGGCGTGCTGCACATCCACGCCGACAAGATCAGCCGCGATGTCCCCGAGGGCAGCACGGTCGAGGTCACGATCGCCGTCGACGAATCCGCGCAGACCACCGGACGCGCGTACGTACCGGCGCTCGATCAGTGGTTCGAGGAGGTCGTGCGCTTCGATCTCGAGACGAAGCCGGCGAACGAGGTCGGCAAGGCGCTCTCGGATCAGAAGGACCGCCTGAAGAAGCTCGAGGAGATGGCCGACGAGCTCGACGAGGAGGATATCTCCAGCGTCAGCGAGGAGAAGAACGATCCGCGCATCCGCGAGGTCGAGGCGCTCCTCGAGGAAGGCGATCGCGACTCGATCGATCTCGCCGACCAGATGGTCCGCATGATGTCGCAGGATCTCGATCACGCCGAGGACGGCGGCAAGAAGAACCGCCTCGCGAACGAGCTCGAGGAGCTGCGCCAGCGCGCGACCGAGGTCATCACCGCGGACGGCGAACCGGGCGACAAGCGCCAGCTCGCCACGCTGCTCGTCGAGGCCGACAAGGCGCTCGCGCGCGGCGATCTCGATCAGGTCGAGAGCAAGATCGACGACATCCGAACGCTCAACCTGACCGTGATGACCCGCCAGCCGTGGTTCTGGGAGGGCTATCTCGCCTACCTCATGAAGGAGGCGGAGCGGCTCGGGCTCATGGGGCTCACCAAGAAGCACTTCGAGCGCGGCGTGGCCGCGATCCAGCGCAAGGACTATCACGAGGTCCCGGGCGTCTGCCGCGAGATCGTTCAGATGTTCCCCTCCGAGGAGCGCGCGCGCGTCTCCTCGGCCATCCGCTCGGACGTGAAGTGAGGACGCGATGACCGCAGCCATCGACATGTCGACCGACTCCGAGAAGTCACGGGCGAGCCTCCGTTCGCCCGGACTCGGTCAGTTCCGCAAGACGCCGTTCCGGCTGTTGCGGCTCCCCACCAACGCGACCGCAAAGCAGGCCGTGTGGCAGTGCGACAAGGCGCTCGCTCGCGCGCGTGTCGGCATGACCTTGCCGGATCCCGATCCGGCGCCATGGCTTCCGCCCGGTGACGAGATCGAGATCCAGGAAGCCGCGCAGACGATGGAGAGCCCGCTGGCGCGCCTCGTCGAGCAGCTCCTGTGGTTCGACGTCGTCGACGACGCCGATGGCGGCGCGCTGCTGTCGGCGCTGACCAACGCGGACGGCACCGCGCTCCGCGCATATCTCAACCTCCAGCGCGAGGGCGCCTCGATGGCGCACCAGGTCAACCAGGCGAACCTTCGCCTGCTGCTCGGCTTCTCCGCGCTGCGCGAGGTCGGTCCCACGATCGTCGCCGCGCAGACGGCGGCGCAGACGGCGGCGCTCGCGTGGCAGGACCGCGCCGGGGTGTCGCTCGTCGAGGATCCGCACAAGGTGATCCGGGCGACCGGCGCGCTGCTCGGCAATCAGTCGGTGTGGGCGTGGTTGCTCGGCGAAGGCGTGGCGAAGTGGGGCGAGCTGCTCGCGTCGCCGCAGTTCGCGGAGCACGTGAAGCTGAAGATCGCGGCGCTCGGCGACGAGCTGCTCGGCGCGGATGACACCGAGGCGGTGGTCACGGCGCTCCGCACGCGGCTCGCGGATCTGATCGTCGGCGAGACCAAGACCGAGATGGCGCAGGGCCGCGTCGGCAACGTCGGGCATCTGTCGTCGATCGCGGGCAAGAGCAAGATCGATGCGGAGACCTGGCTCGTCGCGTTCCGCCCGCTGAAGACGCAGTTCCAGTCCGAGCTCGCGGAGCTCGCGCCGGATGCCGAGACCGGCAACGGTGTCGTCGAGGATGTCGCGGCGTACCTCGAGCGCCTCGCCACCCTGGCGGCGCGTTGGCGTCCGCTCGACGAGGCACAGCTGCTCGGCCTGTCGGCCTTGATCGACGAGGCGGTCGGCGAGGGCTTCGGGAAACTGCGCTCGATTCCGCGCGAGAAGCAGCTCGACGCGCGGTTCAAGGAGGTGATCGACAAGGTGGGCGCGATCGCGCACTCGTCGTCGATCAAGGAGCGCGTGAAGGCCTATCACGAGCGTCTCGCAGACGTTCAGAAGGCGATGTGCCACTTCTGCGGCAAGCGCGAGCTCGAGGCCAGCTCGTGCGCATCGGTCAGCTCGCAGATGGAGACCGGCCGCGAGTATTACGGAAACACCACGCGCATCCACTATCAGGTCGGTGCACGCCCGGTGGCGCGCTGCCCGCGCTGCGCGATGATGCATGGCTACCTGCGCTCGGCTGGATCGATCGCGTTCTTCACGCTGACGGCATCCCTCGTCCTGTTCGCGCTGATCCACCCGGCGAGCTGGTTCAAGAGCATCTCCACGGGGGCCGGGTTCGTGCTGGTCGCGCTCGGGGTGCTCGTGGCCTGGGGCCTCGGGTTCGCCGCTCGCGAGGTCGCGGCCGGCATCATCACGCCGAAGGGCGAGCGCCGGGTGGGTGACTACAACACCTCGAGCGCCGTCGAAGGTCTGCGCGCCGATGGCTTCGTCTCGATGAAATACGACTTCCGACAGAATGCGTGGGAACTCGTCAACAAGCACGGTGTCAAAGCGCGCCACGGTGGCGGCGGCGATGGCGGCGAAGTACTGAAGACCTTGTTCTATATCGGTCTGTTCATCGCGGCGGTCGCGCTCAAGGTCTGCGCACGCAGCCACTGATCTCTCCGCAACTACGCGGCCGTCACCCGTGTCCTGTACGGCATGGGCGCAGCGATTGGTACGAACGACAAGGGTAGCGTCAACGTCGAGCTGAACATCATCCCGTTCATCGACCTGATGAGCTGTCTCACCGCATTCCTCCTGGTGACCGCCGTATGGGTGAACATCGCGAAGCTCGATGTGAAGACCGCGGGTCGCGCACGCGATCAGGTGGTGAAGCCCCCGGAGGACCCGGAGCTCAGCGTGCTGATCGAAGCCGACGAGATCTGGATCGGCGTCTCGCGCGTGGACGACTTCCAGCGCATCCCGAAGACCTCGAACGGCGGCTACGACTGGGCGAAGCTCGAGGAGCTCTTGAAGGTGCACAAGAGCTCGGCGTTCTTCAACGACAAGACCAACATCCAGATCGCGGCCGAGTCGACGACGGCCGAGCCCGTCTCGTACCAGCAGATCGTCATG
>JBBRED010000060.1:0-29734 GCA_038203335.1 Haliangiales bacterium
TCGGGCACGCGCCACATCCACACCCAGCCGCCGGCCTCGAGGGCGAGCGCGGCGATGAGGAGATACAGCCAGCCGTGCGCGTTGCCATCGAGGGCGCCACCCGCCGCGGTGAGCAGCAGCGCGGCGCCCACCGAGACCACGCGACCGCCGAGGCCGATGAGCGCGAGCGTGCGCCGCTCGCGCCCCGAGGCCCAGTGCGAGGCCACGATCGCGAACAGGGTCACCATCGCGCCGAGCCAGAGCAGCAGGCGCGGGTAGATCGCCGCGGCGCCGTAGAGGCGCTGGCCTGCGGCGTACATGGCACGCCACGCGGGCTCGGCCTGCATCAGCTGATCGAGCTCGGTCCACGACCACGCGACGAACAGAAAGCACATCGTGCCGAGGCCGAGCGCGAGTCGCCGGAGCAGGACGCTCGTCTTCGCCTTGGCGAGATACAGCGCGTAGAAGCCGATGATCAGCGCGGGCACCACGGCGCCCCAGCGCGGTCCCATCAAGAGGTTCGCCGTGTAGAACCGCCGCTGATAGAGGAGCTGAAGAAACAGCAGCGGGGCCACGCCGGCCGTGATGCCGCAGCCGAGCATGAACGGCAGGCGGTCGCGCACGCGCTCGGCCACCGGATCCTCGACCTTCCGGAGGGACTGGATCAGCGCGTAGCCCGTGCCCGCGAGCACGTAGCTGACGAACACGGCGTGGAGCGCGAAGGTCACGAGATAGAAGGCGAGCCACAGCACGGGGACGTCACTGGTGAAGGGCCACATCAGTGCGCGCCCTCCGGGGCGAGCGGCGACGTGCCGACCTCGTCGAGCCAGGTCTTGATCTGCGCCAGGATCGCCGACGATTCGCTCGCCGTCCACGTCGCGGGCGCGCCCGCGGTCTCCCAGCGCAGCAGCTGCACCAGTGCTTCCACATCCGCCGCGTTGCCCGCGAAGGGCGGCATGAACGCCTTCGTGCGCTGGAGCTTTGCCACGTTGAGGCGGAGTTGATCATCGGTCCACGTGCGCGTCAGCTCGACGACGGCGTTCGCCCCGTGCAGCGTGTGGCACGCATCGCACAGAGCTCGGTACACCTTCGCGCCGTGGCGCAGCTGCGCCGTCGGATACCGCGCTTCGTCGCGCAGTGGATACGGATCATCGGTGACCGCACCGGTCACACGCAGCCGCGCGACCTCGGCTGGCGTCATCGAGGTCGAGTAAAGGACGCCGCGCACGGTGTACGGCTTGCGCGCGCCCTCGCGCACGAACTCGCCCGCGGCGGTCGCGCCGAACGCGAGCACGAGGAGCAGGGTGGCGGTCGCGCCGTTGATGTACAGGCGCTTCACGATCAGGCCGATGATCACGTAGCCGCCGATCAGCGTCGAGGCGCCCGCGGCCACGCCGACGAACATCGTCATCGGCATCGAGCCGCCCATCAGCCATTGCCGGCTATCGGCGGGGATCACGGCCATGAACCAGAACGCGAAGACGGGCATCAGCGCGATCGGCGCGGCGAACCGCGATGCCCGCCGGATCAGCGCGGCCCTTGCGTCGCGCGAGAGGTCCATGGTGTTGATGACCACGCACGCGACGAGCGCACCGAGGGTCGCGGCCACGGCGGTGCGGAACAGGAGCGAGGGCCAGAAGCTCGCGTTGAAGAACCCGGCCCACATCCCTGCCCCGTCGAGCCATTTGCCGGGCGTGAGCTGCCACGACAGGATGCCGTTGATCCAGAACAGGCTCAGCCACGCGGCGCCCGCATAGATCAGCAGCAGCAGGCGGCGCGTCTTGTCATCGAGGCGCGGCCCGAACCGATAGAACGCGTAGCCGCTCACGATCTCGATCGCGAACCACACCCACTCGGTCACCCATAACCAGTGGAACTCGTCGATCATCAGGCCGATCGTGCGGGCGCCGACCTGGATCGTCGTGAACCACATCGCCACGCCGGTCAACGCACCGACGACGAAGCTCACCAGCACGAGGATCTTGAAGTAGCCGTCGACGAACTTTCGGGCGTCGGCGTGGCCGCGCTGCGCGAGCCGCTCGAAGTAGTAGAGCAGCATGCCGCCACCGATCGCGAACTGCGCGATGAACACGTGCAGGATCCCCACGCCCCCGATCACGAGCCCCTTCATGAGGGGACCGAACTCGTTGACCGGGTAGTACGGGACCTGGGAGGGATCCACGGAGGTTCGATGCTACAGCGGCTCGTCCGACAGCGGATATTTGCCGCGGTCGGATGCGTCGAAATGCCACCATTCGGTCGCGATCGGCCTGAACCCGGCACGCTTCATCGCCGCGGCGAGCGCGCGCGCCTCCGTGCCCTTGTCGCCCTTCAGCGCACGCGCGGGCGCGGCGGCGGCGGAGAGGTCATCGAACCCGGTTGGAAGCACCACCGCCGCTCCATCCTTGTCGACCACGCCGAGATCCACGGCCGCGCCACGGCTGTGGTTCGAGCCGATCTTCGGATTTGCCACGTAGCGCGCGTCCGGCACCGCCTTCCACAACAGCTTCTGGATCGACGTGGGGCGGTAGCAGTCCCACAGGAGCAGCCGCCGATCCTGCGCGCGCAGCGCGCTGGCCGCGACCGCGAGTCGCTCCACGACCGCGCGCCGCAGCTTGCACACGGCTTTCGGGTACATCACCGCGCCGGTCACGTTGTCGGCGGTTGCGTAGCGCAGGTCGAGAACCACGTCGGGGATCACTGACTGGACCTCGATCAGATCGCCCGGCTTGTCCTCGGCGTGCGCCACCGAGACCATCGCGATCAGCACCAGCGACGCGCGGCGAACCACGCCTCGAGCGTAGTACAACCTTCGGGCATGTCCACAGCCGGCACCAAAAGCGGCCTCCTTCACGCGTTCTTGCTCGACGGCAAGGGTGGAGCGACGATCCTCGACTGGGCAGGTGTCGCGGCGTGGAGCGCGAACGACGGCGTGCTGTGGATCAATCTCGACTATTCCTTGCCCGATGCCGCGCGGTGGCTCGCCGAGGACGCGCGCATCGATCCGGTGGTCCGCGAGGCGCTGCTCGACGCCGATCCGCGCCCGCGCGCCGCCGCGCACGGCGAGGATCTGATGATGATCGTCCGCGGGATCAACATGAACGAGGGCTCGGACCCCGAGGACATGATCTCCGTGCGCGCTTGGATCGAGCCGCGCCGGATCATCACGATGCGCCATCGCGTCTCGCGCTCGCTCAAGCAGGTCGCGATGGACGTCGAGCGCGGCAAGGGCCCGACGAACGCCGGCGGCCTCACCGTGGATCTCGTCGAGCGCATCGTGGAGCACGTGGTCCACCGCGTGGATCGACTCGGCGACGAGATCGCCGCATGCGAGGACCAGGTGCTCACGGAGACCCGCGGCGACCTGCGCGCCAAGCTCGCCGATCTACGCCGCCGCGCGATCGGCCTGCGCCGGTTCCTCGCCCCTCAGCGCGAGGCGATGAGCAAGCTCGCGGCGATCGACTTGCCGTGGCTCGACGACAAGCACCACCAGCGCGTCGTCGAGATCGCGGATCGGATGACACGCACGATCGAGGAGCTCGACGCCGCGCGTGATCGCGCCGCGGTCACCCAGGAGGAGCTCAGTTCGCGGATGAGCGAGACCACGAACCAGCGGCTCTACGTGCTCTCGATCATCACGGCCGTGTTCCTTCCGCTCGGCTTCGTGTGCTCGCTGCTCGGCGTCAACGTCGGAGGCGTGCCGCTCCAGGACAAGGGCTGGGCATTCTGGGCGCTGATCGCCTTCTTCGTCGTCGGCGTCGCGATCCAGATCTGGATCTTCCGCCGTCGCGGCTGGATCAGGAAGGACCGCTAGAAGAACGAGCAGCCGATCGCGCGCGTCGACACACCCATCATGCCGGGCGCGCCGAGCGATGCACCACCGGCGCCGGCGGTGCCGCCGGCCACGGTCGATGACGGGATCGTGATCGTCGCCGACCCGAGGCAGACCAGGCCCGCCGACGGTCCACCACCGCCGCCACCTGCGGTTCCACCATTGCCACCGCGACCGCCGGATCCGCCGGCTGCACCGTTGCCGCCGTCGTCCTGATCGTTGCTGCCACCATACGGTCCGCCGGGACCACCGCCGGCGCCATTGCCGCCGGTGCCGCCCTTGCCGCCGCTTCCACCATTGCCGGCGGTCGCTGCCGTCACCGTCGACGCGCGCACGACGACGCTCGAGTCGACCGCGATCACCCCGAACGATCCACCGCCGCCGGTGCCAGGCGTTCCCGCGGTTCCCGCGCAGCCGCCCGCGCCGCCGCCGCCGCCCGACGAGCCTGACGAATCGCAGTCCGTGGTTCCGCCGCCGCCGCCACCGCCACCACCACCGCCATTGCCGGGCGTGCCGCCCGTGGCGCTGCCGCCGTTCGCGGGCATGTAGCTCGCGCCGCCCCACACACCGATCTCCGTGCCGCCGTCGCCCGCGCTGCCGCTACCGCCGGGGGAGCCGTTGCCACCGACGGTGCCGTCCTGGCTCTCGCCACCGGCACCGGGACCGCCCGCCGTGCCGCCGGCTCCACCACCGCCCATGCCACCACCGTTGCCACCAACACCCGGCGCTCCGCCGGCGCCGCCGTTGCGACCGCACGACGATGCTCCACCGCCGCCGCCGTTCGGGAGGGTGTTGTTGTCACAGAACAGACCACCCGAGTGCTCGACGCCGGCACCACCGACACCGCCGCTGCCGCCCGAGGCTCCGTTGACGCCGTTGATGCCATTGGTGCCGTTCGCTCCGCTGCCCGGCAGCACGACGACACTCCGCAGCTCGACCATCTTCGATCCGGTGATGACGACCGCGAACGAGCTCTCTCCCGGCGCCGTTGCATCGGGCGTGGTGATCGTGACGTTCGCGAGCACCGTGTCGACAGTGATGTTGTCGATCGTCACCGCGGGCGATGCGGGCCCCTGGATCTCGGTCTTGCCGCCCGCGCTCTGCATCCATGCATCGTCGAACCCACCGTAGACGCTGACGCCCGGCTTCATCGTCAGCGCCTCGGCGTACATGCCCGAGTGGACGAACACCGCGAGCGGAGGATTCGATGCCGATGCCTTCGCGATGCCCGCGCTGATCGTCAGCAGCGGCGCGGTCTTGTCACCGGCCGAGGTGTCGTTGCCGGCACGTGACACGTAGATCGCGTTGCACGGCAGCGCGCCGCACGCGGAATCCGGCATCTCGTACGCGTCGGCCGGCGGCGCATCGGGCGCGGCCGTGTTTCCGTTCGCGCAACCGCTGGCGATGACTGCAACCAGAACTCCGAAGCGCATGCCCGAATTATAGACCAGTCACGGTCGGCGGGACGCGTCGATCGTCGGTGGCTCGCCCGAGAGACTATGTAGGTACATCGCCTGCGCGCCGTAGGCGATGAACCGGCCCTCGTCGTCCCACACTTCTGTATCTGCGATCGCCCAGCCCCGCTGGGCTCGCCGCACGGTCACGGCGACGAGCAGCCACTCGCGCATCGTGTCGTCGATCACATACGTCGTCAGGTCGAGGCTCGGCGCGTAGAACCGATACGGCCCGGGGCCGATCGCGCGGTGTAGCGCGGTCGGCATCGTGTCGATCAGCGGCGGCAGCGCGAGCCGATCGAGGCGGCCCTCGGCGTCGCGCTGCGGATGGCGGTACCGCATCCACCGAGCAAAGCGCGCGGGGCCGGCGGCGAAGTCGGGGGTCCAGAACGCTTCGCCTTCGGCGATCTTGCACTCGAGCTGGTGGTAGATGCGGAACCGCGTGTGCGGGTTGTTCGGCGCGCCATCCTCGATCGAGAGCGCGCTCGCGAGCGGACGCACGCGCTCGGGGAATGGCACGCCGAGCACGTCGGGGCCCTTGCGATCGCGGAGGAACGTGGCCGTGAGCTCGAGGCCGCGCGAGTTGTCGCTCGGATCCTCCGGATCGGGCACCGCATCGCGATGGCGCAGCGACACCCGCACCTGCGCGCTGCTCTTGCCGCGGCGCAGCTCGGTGACATCGGCGACCAGCGCGGTCGCGTGCAGCGGGGTGCAGAAGATGGTGGTCGCCGAGGCGAATCGGAGCAGCGGCTCGCCGAGAAACGCCTGCGCGGCGCGCAGCGCGACCGTCATCACCGCGCCTCCCGACGGCAGCAGGTAGTCCCAGTTCGTGGGCAGCGTGACGTGATAGCGGCCGGGCACCTCCGGATCGGCGTGCACGGTCGTATCGGCGGCGAGATCGGCGAACATCGCGGCTACCGTAGCTTAGTTGGGGCCCATAGCGCCTCGCCTCGGCCATCGCCCAGCTGCGGGGCCCTTCGATACGCCCGATACTAGCCGTCGTCGTCGTTGCGCGGCTTGGCGCGCAGTTCCGCGCGGAACGCATCGGCCTGACGGCGCTGGGCTTCGATCTCGGCTCGAAGCTTCTCGCGCCGCCTGCGTAGCCCCTCCGGATCCGCGACCGCGGCGATCCGCCGGCGTAGCTCGGGGAGCTCGTCAGCCTCGCTCGGCAGGCTCATCAGCCGGCCAAGCTCACCGCGATCGAGCCACAACCCATGCGTGGAGCACGCATCGACCATCACGCCCGCCGAGCTTCGCGCCGACAGCTTCGAGCTCGCGCCCGCCACGGCGCACTCCGGGCACTCGAGCTGGTCCGCCCACCACATGCTCTGCCCCGGAGGCCAGCGCGGATTGTCGAACGCGGTGTCGAGCGTGGCCTGCCCGATCCACGCTCCCTGACACCGTGGACACACCGCGACACCCTCGAACGCGCGGTCGAGCATCTCGGCGCAGCGCGGGCACAAGAGAAACTGCGGCGCCTCGCGGTACGGCGACGTCACGGTCGGTGGCCCTCGAGGTGACGCTCGAGGACGGAGAGTCGCGCCGTGAGACCTTCGATCTCCTGCGAGAGATCCAGGATGGACGCCTGCGTTACCGCCAGCACGGTGCGTTGCCGTGCGAGCTCGGCCTCCATGCGCTTGAGATCGGCACGTGCCGCGGGGAGCGCCCTGCGAAGCTCGACGAGCCGGTCCCTGATTCGAGCGCGTTCCTCGCGATAGCTGAGGGTCAGCGCCGCGCTGGCGGCGCGCGCGTCCGCCTCGATCGCTGCCCGTGCGCGCACCGCGACGAGGTCCGCCGCCGCCCGCGCCTGTGCCGCCCGGACCGTCTCGTCGACCTCGACGGCGACCTGCGCGGTCACCTCGACGGGTGGGGGCGCCGCGGGTGGTTGCGGATCCTCCTCCGCGAGCTCGTCGGCGCGGCGCTTCTGCAGCGCCTCGAGCTCCGCACGCAACGCGGCGGCCGCTCGCCGGCGCGCGTCGCGATCCGTCTCCCACATCCGGCGGTGCTGCGCGATGTCCTCGGTGTCGGGCACGCCGGAGGTCACGCGGCGCTGCAGCTCGAGCAGCTCGTCGCTGCCGGCCGCGAGTCCGAGCAGGCGCGTGAGCTCGCCGCGATCGAGCCACAGTCCGTGCGACGGGCACGCATCGACCCGTACGTCGCCGGAGCCACGCGCGCTCATCGTCTGCACCACGCCGGAGACCAGGCACTCGGGGCAATCGAGCTCGTCGTGCCACCACATCGTGTGACCCGGAGGCCAGCGCGGATCGCCGAACGCCGAGTCGAGCGTGGGCTGCGCGATCCACGCGCCCTGACATCGCGGGCATGCGGAGATTCCGGAGAGCACGCTGTCGAGCATCTCGCCGCAGCGTGGACACAGGAGCAGCTGCGCCGCTTCGCGGTATGGCGACGTCACGACCGCACGGCGAGCCGCAGGATCCCCGCGAGCTTCTCGAGACCGGCGGCCGCGCGCCCCGCCATGACATCGCCGGAGGCGGCCTTGCCGCGCAGCTCGGAGAGCCGACCGAGCAGCCGCCAGGTCGCGTTCTGCGCGTTCCACATGTCGACGGCGCTGCGCATCTTCGACGCCACATCGGCCGCGGCGGTCGCGGTATCGATCAGCACCGCATCGACCTCGCTGCCATCGCCGACCACGCGCTGGAGCAGTACGCCCAGTGCCTCGCTCGCGGCGAGCGCGATCTCCGGTGTGTCGAGGCTGACGCGGACCTCCGCCGCCTCGGTCATGTGATCTCGGAGCTGCTGGAAGCTCGGCGCCTTCGCGCGCATGTTGGCGAGCACGCGCCGGCGCAGCGTGGCCTCCGCGGTGGTGCGCAGCACGTCGGGCACCGGCAGCTCGTGCGCGACGAGCCAGCGAATCAGCGGGACCTTCGCGTCGTACGCGTCGGCGAGCTCGACCTCGGCCTCCGCGATCGCTTCACCGAGCACGGCGCCGAGCACGCGCTCGCGGCTCCCGGGCAGCAGGGCCGACAGTGAGAGCTGCGCGCCCGGGAAGTGGCGATCGATCACGCGCTGCGCGGCGAACACATCGGCGGTCTTGAACGCACCGGAGAGCTCGTCGAGCACGCTGCCCCACGCCACGTCCTCCATCGGCGCACGCACGCCGCCGGTGACGTGCTGCTCGCCGAGGTGGAGGCCGGCGAAGCACAGCGCCGTCGCCGCCTCGGTGAGCTGCGATCGGACGCGCACCGTGCCGGCGACCAGGCGCGCGCGCCCGGAGCGACGCTCGATCCGATCGATGAAGTCGACGTGATAGCCGTAGACGTCGATGCTCTTCACCGCGTCGGGCTCGACGAGCGTGTGGACCGCGACGTGCGCACACACCTTCTCCGGATCGATCCGCGCGGGACGCACGCGCTGCGCCCACACCTTGCGGCCATCGCCCTCGCCCGGGATGTTCGAGCGCGCGAGCGCGAGCCGGTTGACCAGCTCGGCCTCCACTGGATCGCCGCCGATCTCCTCGATCAGGTCGGCGACGCGCGCCGCGTACTGCATGCACTGCACGGTCTCGATGCCCGACAGCTCGTCGAAGAACCAGCCACAGCTCGTGTACATGAGCATCGCGTGGCGGGTCATCTCCATCAGCGACAGCGCGCGCACGCGCTCGCTCGGATCGAGCACGTGCGATGCGTGCGCCGCGAGGAACTGATCGCGCGCCTCGGGGCTGCGCCGCAACGCGACCGCGATGTACGCATCGCGCGCGGCCCAGGCATCATTGAACAGCAGACGGCCGACGTGCTCGAGCGCCGCGGACGCCTGCTCGCGCAACCAGTCGAACGCATCGCGCAGCGGCCGGCGCCACGCCTGGTTCCAGCCCGGATGACCACCCGAGTTACAGCCGCAGTCCTCGCGCCAGCGCGCCGTACCGTGCACGCAACTCCAGGACGTGTGCTCGGCGAGCTGGACCTCCCAGGTCGCCGGCACCACCGCGCGGAACTCGGCGTAGTTCGTGAGCCGCGTGCCGTTCCAGCCCTGCTCGACCTGCGAGAGCGCCCACGCGAGGGCCATATCGCCGTAGCGGTGGTGGTGGCCGTAGGTCTCGCCGTCGGTCGCGATGTGGCACAGCGGCGCCGCGCCGTCCTCGGTGGGGCCGCGCGCGATCATGCGCGCGATGATCTGATGCCCATCCGCGAGCAGCCGCTCGAACGCCACCGCCTGCGCGGTCTGACCGTCGTAGAAGAACAGATCGATCGAGCGGCCCGAGGGCAGCGGGCAGCGATACGCGCGCCCCGGATCCACGGGCTCGGAGCGCCACTCGCCGTTCGGCGGGCGCGATGCCCTGGCCTGGTACGGCGCGAGCACCGTGAACAGGATGCCTTCCGCGGCGAGCGCCTCGAGCGAGGCGATGTCGACGGCGCACTCTGCGAGCCACATCCCCTCGGGCGCGCGACCGTAGCGATGCGTGAAGTCGGCGATCCCCCACCGCACCTGCGTCGCGCGATCCCGGGGCGACGCGAGCGGCATGATGATGTGGTTGTAGACCTGCGCCATCGCCGAGCCGTGTCCGCCGAACCGCCGTGCGCTCGCGCGGTCCGCCTCGATCAGCGACGCGTGGACATCGGGCGCGAAGTCCTCCATCCACGACATCAACGTCGGTCCGACGTTGAAGCTCATCCGCTGATAGTTGTCGACGATCTCGATGATGTGGTTCGTGCCGTCGACGACGCGCGCTGCCGCGTTCGGCCGATAGCATTCGGCCGTGATCCGTTCGTTCCAGTCACGATACGGATGCGCGCTCGGCTGGGGTTCGATCGCCTCGAGCCACGGGTTCTCGCGGGGAGGCTGATAGAAGTGGCCGTGGATGCAGACCCACTTGTCGGTCACGAGTCGCCGCCAAGTGTACGCCGTTTCGCTCTACACTGCTCGCATGCGTGCGGTGGCGTTCCTCGCGGCGATCTGTGGTGGATGCGGGTTTCACGTACCCGCGAACCCCGGCGATGACACCACCGTGGATGCGGCCGTGGATGCCTTCGTCGAACCGGCGCCCGATGCGTTCGTGCCGCTTGGCGCGTGCGTGACCTCGCCGAAGTACACGACCGGTCCCGACGGCCACCGCTACTTCAAGACCGCCACGACCGACCGCGACGGCGGCGTCGACGCGTGCGCCGCCGATGGAGCGCACCTCGCGGTCCTCGAGACCGCGGCCGAGGACGCGTACGTGCACACCTTCGCGGCCGGCGACGTGTGGATCGGGTACGACGACCTGAAGACCGAGGGCACGTTCCGCTGGGTCACCAACTCGAGCGCAGCCTACGAGCACTTCGAGGGCAGCGAGCCGAACGACAGCGGCGTCGAGGACTGCACGTACGTGCACGCCAGCGACGGGACCTGGAACGACACCAACTGCGGCGATCAACGACCGGCGATCTGCGAGTGCGAGACCGGCTACGCGCCGCGGCCCACCCCGGGGTGCCGCGCGATGACCGGCAACACCCACGACGGCCGCAAGTACATCATTCACCGAGGCTCGGGTGCGGCGAAGACGTGGGCGGCGGCGAAGGCGGATTGCGAGGCGGTGGGCGCCCACCTCCCCGTGTTCGCGGATCGCGAGGAGGAGGGCCCCGTCAACGGCGAGTTCACCAGCGCGAACTGGATGGGGCTGACCGACGCCGCCACCGAGGGCACGTTCGTGTGGATCGACGGCACGACGCCGGCGGCCTCGTCGATCCACTGGAACCTTGTCTCGCCACACGACAACGACACCGGCCGCAACTGCGTGCGGATCGATCTCGACTGGGAGGACGACCCTTGCTCGGACAGCAAGGAGTACGCGTGCGAGTGCGAGCCGTGAGCTAGCTCTCGGCGACGAACACCAGCACCGAGAGCGGCGGTACCGTGATCACGAGCGAGTGATCGCGCCCGTGCGAGCCCACTGCTTCCGCGGGCACCCCGCCGTGGTTGCCGAGCCCGCTGCCGCCATAGACCTCGGCGTCGGAGTTCAGCACCTCGCGCCAGAACCCACCGCCCGGGACGCCGAGCCGGTACCCGTCGCGCGGGACGGGCGTGAAGTTCGCGACGACGACGGCGACGGGATCCGCGGCATCGCCGTGGCGCGAGTATGCGAGCACGCTCGCCTCGCGATCATCGCCGATGATCCACTGGAAGCCGGCCTGCACGCAGTCCCCGACGTGCAGCGCCCGGATCGAACGGTACGCGCCGTTGAGATCGCCGATCCAGCGCGCGACACCCGCGTGCGCGGGGTGGCTGCCGATCGCCCAGTCGAGCTCGTGGTCATGATTCCACTCGCCCCACACCCCGAGCTCGCCGCCCATGAACATCAGCTTCTTGCCGGGCAGCGTCCACTGGTAGCCGTAGAGCAGGCGTAGCGACGCATAGCGCTGCCACGGATCGCCCGGCATCTTGCCGATCAGCGAGTGCTTGCCGTGCACGACCTCGTCGTGGGAGAGCGGCAGCACGTAGTTCTCCGTGTGCGCGTAGATCGCGCGGAACGTGAGCTGATCGTGGTGGTGCTTGCGGTGCACCGGGTCGCGCTCGAGGAACGCGAGCGTGTCGTGCATCCAGCCGAGGTCCCACTTGTAGCCAAACCCGAGGCCGCCGTGCTCGGGCGGGCGGGACACGCCGCCCCACGCCGTGGACTCCTCGGCGATGGTCTGCACGTCGGGGTACGTCGCGTACACCGCGCGGTTCATATCCTGGAGAAACGAGATCGCATCGCGATCGTGGTTCGAGCCGTCCTCGTTCGGCACCCACTCGCCGGGCTTGCGCGAGTAGTCGCGGTACAGCATCGAGGCGACACCATCCACGCGCAGTCCATCGATGTGATAGCGGTCGAGCCACGACACCGCGGACGAGATGAGGAACGACTTCACCTCGTGCCGGCCGTAGTTGAAGATGGCGCTCGTCCAGTCCGGGTGAAAGCCGCGGCGCGGGTCCGCGTGCTCGAACAGGTGCGTGCCGTCGAACACTCCGAGACCATGCGCGTCGGTCGGGAAGTGCGCGGGCACCCAGTCCATGATCACGCCGATGCCGCGCTGATGCAGCGCATCGATCATCGCCATCAGATCATCGGGCGCGCCGTAGCGCGTGGTCGGTGCGAAGAAGCCGGTGACCTGGTAGCCCCACGATCCGTAGAACGGATGCTCGAGGACCGGCATCAGCTCCACGTGCGTGAAGCCGAGGTTGCCGCAGTGCTCGCCGATCTGGCGGCCGAGATCGCGATAGCCGAGCACCTCGCCGTGTTCGCGCCGCCACGAGCCGAGGTGCAGCTCGTAGATCGAGACCGGGGCGCGATGCGCGATGCGCGCGCCCCGGCTCTGCATCCACTCCTTGTCGGCCCACTCGTGGCGCGCTTCCCACACCACGGAGGCCGTCGCCGGCGGATGCTCGGCGCGCGTCGCGAACGGATCCGCCTTGTCGCGCGTGACGCCGTCGGGCCCGACGATCGCGTACTTGTAGCGCGCGCCGTGGCCGATGCCCTTCACGGTGCCCTCCCAGATCCCGGAGGACTCCCGCGGTGACAGCGCATCGGCGCCGGCGCGCCAGCCGTTCCAGTCGCCGATCACGCTGACCGCGCGCGCGTTCGGTGCCCACACCGCGAACGTGGTCCCACCGTCGGTGAGGTGAGCGCCGAGCTTCTGATAGAGGCGGTGGTGCGTACCCTGGTTGAACAGGAACAGATCGTCAGAGGTCAGGAGCGACACGGCCTTCGAACATACGTTACCTGGCGAGACCGTGCTGCTGGCCCGAGGTCTATCCTCCCCTCCCTCACCGTGACCACACCCGCGGAGCACCGGCGCGCGTTCGGCCTGCTCATCCTGTGTGGCTTGTGCTGGAGCACCGGCGGCGTGCTGATCAAGCTCGTCGATTGGCACCCGCTGGCGATCTGGTCGGCGCGCAGCGCGATCGCCGCCGCGACCCTGTGGCTGGTGCGTCGTCCGTCGCTGCACCGCATCACTCGCGCCGAGTGGGGCGCCGCGGTCGCGCTCGCCGCCACCACCGGCCTGTTCATCCTCTCGAACAAGCTGACCACCGCCGCGAACGCGATCCTGATCCAGTACTCCGCGCCGGTATGGATCGCGCTGCTCGGCGCGTGGTTCCTCGGCGAGCGGGCGACGCGGCTCGACTGGATGACCATCGTGCTCGTGCTCGGTGGCATCACCCTGTTCTTCTTCGAGCAGCTCACGTTCGATCACGTCGCGGGCAACCTGGTGGCGCTCGGCGCCGGCGTGGCCTTCGCGTTCTCCGCGATGTCGCTGCGCAAGGTCGCGCTTGCGAACGTGGACCCGCTCCGCCCGCTGTTCCTCGGCAATCTCCTCGGGGCCGTGATCGGCGCGCCGTTCATGTTCCTCTCCGCGCCGCCCGACGCGACCGGATGGCTCGCGCTGCTCGGCCTCGGTGTCGTGCAGCAAGCCATCGCGTACCTTTGCTACGCGTGGGCGATCCGCCACGCGACGGCGCTCGAGGCGATGCTGATCCCGGTGATCGAGCCCGTACTGTCGCCGGTGTGGGTCGCGATCGCGATCGACGAGAGGCCCGGCGGATGGGCGCTGGTCGGTGGGCTCGTCGTCGTCGGCGCTGTCACGCTCAGGGGCGTCCTCGACTCGCGCCCGTCTCGACTCCGCCCGCAATGATGTGCGCGAGCCGGAGCGGCTCGGGGATGTTGCCGTGCGACGTGGTGGCGGCGAGGAGCTCCTCCGCCTCGCGCGTGGTGAGGCCGATGCGCTGCACCCACAGCGCGCCGAGCTTCTCGAGCGGACCGAAGCTCTCGATCAGCCCCCACTTCTCCGCGCCGCCCGGCGTGCGATCGAGCAGCGCGTCCTTGACCATCTGCATGCGCGGCTGCTTGCGCACGACCACGAGCACCGGCACGCCGAGCTCGGTCGAGAGCCGGCCGATATCGACGACGTTGAACCCGGCGAGGGCGATGCCCTGGAGCAGCACGCCGCGCACGTGATCGGAGAACCGGCTCGAGCGCACGCACTCGATCAGCCGCTCGGTCGAGTTCGCCCCATCGCGCCGTACGGCGGTCGCGAGCACACCGTCGAGCCGTGTGCGCGCGCACACCGCCCCGACCACCCGCACGTCGCCGCGATGTTCGAACGGGAACGGCGAGTCGTCGAAACCGACGACGTTCGAGAGCGCCCGCCCCAGATCAGTCGACCTGATCGAGGCCGTCGCCCTCGACCGAGCCGTCACCGGCCATCTCGGTCGACGACGGGGTCTCCTCGACCTTGCCACCGGTCGGATCGTCGTCGCCCATGTCCCAGCCGTCATCGACGGCGTCCATCGGCGGCACGGTCGTGGTCGACTTCGCGCGCACCGGCGGCGCGGGCAGCGGCGTGGTCACGACGGGCAGGATGTCGGCCGGCATCTCGGGCGGCAGGCGCGCGGGCTGCGTGACCGCATCGTGCGCCGACTGCGGGATCGAGCTGTTCTGCGTGCTCTCCTCCGGCGTGATCGCGGTGACCGCGCTCGCGGCGGCATCGGGCACGCTCGTGATGTTCGACGACTGCGGGATCGCGGCCTGGGTGGCCACGACCTCGGAGATCGCGTTTGGCTCGCTCGACATCGGCGCGTGCGGTCGCTCGCCACGGCGACGGCGCTCGCGCGGCTCTGCGCCGCCCTCGGGCTTCGCGTCGCGGACGTTCGCGGCCGCGAGGACCTTCGCGATCGTCGCCTCGAACCGTTCGACCTGCGCGCGATCCTCGGCGTCGAGGATCGGACCGATCTCCGCCCAGCTCGCACGCAGCTCGTCGATCACTTCCACGGGGTCGCGCCCCGAGAACCGCAGATCGCCGAACGCGTTCTTCCGCATCGCGGCCTTGAGCTGCGCGGCGACATCGCCGGCGGCCTCGGCCTGCGCCGCCTGCTTCGGCAGCAGCTCCTCCGCCTTGCCGACGAGCTTCTCGCGCTTCGCGCGCAGCTGACCCGGATCGAGCTCCGTGTTCCTGATCGCATCCGGCGCGGTCGCGATCAGGTGCTGCACCATCGCGACCGACTCGGCACCGAGCACGCCCGCCTCGCGCGCCTTCGCACGCACGGCGATCGCACGCGCGACCACGTCGTCGCCACCGGCGATCACGGCATCGATCTCCGCCTTGATCGCCTCGACCTCGGCGCGGTGCGCGTTGGCCTCGGCGTCGCGCGCGGAGTCGCGCTTCGTGAACAGCGAGTCACACGCGGCGCGGAACTCCTTCCACACGGCGTCGGCGTCCTTGCGCGGGACGTACCCGATCTCCTTCCACTTCGCCTGGAGATCCTTGATCTCGCCGATCGCCTTGCCCCACGTGCCCTCGCCGGCCGCCTTCGCGACCTTCGTGGCCTGTGCGATCAACGCGTGCTTCGCAGCGAGGTTCTGCGACTCCTCGGCGGCGCGGGCCTCGAGCATCGGCTTGCGCCGGTCGAAGAACTTGTCGCTCGCGGCGCGGAACTTCTTCCAGAGATCATCGCCCTGCTTGCGGGGGAGGTGACCGGAGTCCTTCCACTTCGCCTGCAGCTCCTTCAGCTTCGCCGCGGTCGCAGCCATGTCGGTCGAGTCGGCGATGGCTTCGGCCTCGGCGATCAGCGCCTCCTTGACCTTCGCGACCTCGGCGAACTTGACGTCCTCCTCGGCGCGGACACCCTTCACCTTGTCGTAGACCTGATCGCAGATCGCCTTGAAGGTGTCCCACAGGTCCTTGCCGCGCTTCTGCGGCAGTGCGCCGACTTCCTTCCACAGCGCCTGCATCGCCTTCAGGCGATTGCCGAGGTCCGGCGTCGCCGGCGCCTCCGCGATCTGCTTCGCGGTGTCGATCAGCGCTTCCGCCTTCGGCACGTTCGCCCAGCGCTGCCAGTCCTCGGCCTCGCGAAGCTCGCTGACCTTGATCACCAGCTTGTTGCGCGCGGCCCGGTAGCGCTCCGCGAGCGCATCGCGCTGCGCGGCCGCGACCTTGCCGATGTTGTCGAAGCCCTTGCCGGCCTGCGCGAGCAACCGATCGACCGGCCGGGCGTCCTTGATCTCCGCGGCGGCCATGGTCTCCATCTCGACGCACATCGCATCGAGGCTGGTCGCGATCTGCGCCGCACGCTCGGCCTCTTCGCGGGCCCTGCCCTCGCGCTCGGCGACCTGCGCCGCGCGCCGCGCCTCGTCCTCCGCCTTCCTCGCGTCGCGCTCGGCGCGGTTCGCCTCGGCCTCGAGCTCGCGCGCCTCGCGGGCGAGCTTGACCTCTTCGGTCTCCGGCTCGGCAGCCGCAGCGGCCTTCGCCTGCTCCGCTCGTGCGCGCTCGGCGGCGGCACGGTCGCGCTCGCGCTGTGCCTCGCCCTGCACCACGCGCAGCTCGTCGGCGCTGCGCGACTGGCTGTCGTGGAGATCCTTGCGCTTCCAGAACCGCTCCACGGCCTTCGTGAACCGGTCATCGCCGTCGTCGACGCCGAGCCGCGCCCACGCGACCTCGGCCTTCGCGATCATCTCCTCGTGCTTCGCGAAGTCGAACGTGTCGGCCAGCCCTTCCACCTCGCGCACGAGCTGCGCCTTCTCGGCGCGCCGGCGCTTCACGTCATCGGGGACGTTCGGCTTCGCCTTGGCCTTCTCGGCCTCCGCGATCTCGCCGACGATCTTGCGCGCCTTCTGGCGTACGGCCTTGTTCTTCGCCTTCGCGGCGACATTCTCGAGGCGGTCCACGTCATCGATCTTCTCGACGGCCGCGAGCCCGACCTCCTTCTGGGTCGTATCGATCGCGAGCGCGCGGAGCACGTCGCCATCGTCGATGCGAGCGACCGCCGCGGTGCGCAGGTCCTGCGCCGCGTCGCTCTTCGCGAGCTCGGCCAGGGCGCGCGGGTCACGCAGCTCGCCGAACGCGCGCTTGCGGATCGCGGGCGTCGCGGCACGCACCACCACGGAGACCAGCGCGTGCTGATCGCCGAGCTTGATGATGCCGGCGAGCGCGGTGTTCGCCTCGTCGGCGTCCTTGCTGCACGCACCGGAGACCCACAGCTCTGCGGCGCGCTCGGTGATGAGCTCCCGCAGACTGCGTTCGGTCTCCGCCGATCCGAGATCGGCGAGCACGTCGGGTGTCTTGATCTTCTCGATCGCGATTCGGCGCACGCCGATGTCGCGGTCGGTTCGAGCAACTTGTTCCAGGATGGCAGCGTCTTCCGCGGTCAAAGCCTTGACGGCTTCGGTGCGAACGCGGACGTCGCTGTGGCGGTACTTCGGGCGAAAAAAGTCGGCAATCCCCATAAGGGCGCGGCGAATCTATGCCCTGGGTCCCCCGTCGACAAGGCGCACGTTCGCATTGATTTCAACTGAGTTGCGACCAGTTGGCTGGTACCACCGTCCGGACTCCCGCCATGCGCGTCGTTTCCCTGCTCCTCGCCGTCGCCGCCTGCTCGAGCAGCGCCACCACGCCGGTCGCCAGCCCGACAACTCCCGAGGAGCTGCTCGCACCTGGCGCCGTGCTGGTCCTGCGCAGCCGCCCGGACCTGTTCATCCCGCTCGCCTACACGAAGGAGCTGTTCGCCCATGTCCCGGTCCCCGCGTGCTGGACCGACCTCGAGTCGAATCTCGTCGCCGGCTGGCAGATCCAGCTCCCGGGCGCCGATGGGCGCCGCACCTCGTACTTCCTCCTCGAGGGCGACCTGCCTCGCGCGCTCATCGCGACCTGCATCCCGGCCGCGCTCGCCCCGATCATCCCGATGACCGCGCACGACGTTGGCGACCTGCTCGAGCTGGATGACGGTATGGGACGCAAGACCTACGCCGCCTGGCGCGGACGGTTCATCGTCGTCGGCTCGCGTGACCTCGTCACCGCCGCGACCACACCGACCACACCGGCGATCCGCGCGCGCTGGCACCAGGCGATCACCAGCGCGCTCGCGCATCCCGGTGCGCCGACCTGGGCCGCATCGTTTGACGACATCGCGCTCGACCTGTTCGGCCCGAAGGCGATCTCGTTTCAGTTCGTCATCGACACGCTGTCGCACGAGCCGCAGAAGCTCGTCGGCCGGGTGATCGCCACGTACGGCACCGCCGCCGACGCTGCGACCGCGGCCACCAGGGTCAAGGAGGCAAAGCTCTCGCTGCCGGCGTCACCCGCGCTCCTTGCGGCCCTGGGCCAGCTGAAGGTCACGCAGGATGGCCTCGTGGTCACCGTCGGCTTTGACTACGCGATGTTCTCCGCGGTCTCTCAGGCCGACGTCGCGGCGTTGATCGGCACGCTCGCCGCGGGCGGCTAGAGCGGCGTTCCGGCGTCGTACGCGTCGGTGAAGTGCGCGACGTAGGCGTCGTAGATCGGGTGCGCGGCGGCGGTCTCCGGCGCGAGCTTGACGAAGATCTCGTCGAACCGGTGCGCCGAGCCGCCGCTGAGGTTGTGCGAGCCGCTGTACACGCGGAACGCCGTCGCGCTGCCGAACGTGCCCTTCACGATGAACGTCTTGTCGTGGATCGGCATGTGGCGCGGCACGATGCCGGCGCCCTTGAGCGCGGCGAGCGCCTGCGGTTCGACGGTGTCGGCGACCACCGAGACCGCGCAGCCACCATGCTTCATCGCGATCACCTGGTTGACCACCTCGATCCGGCTATCGCGGATCGAGGCCTCGATCACCCGGACCTCGCAGCCAGCCGCAGGCGTGAGGTCGTTGAGCCGGTTGACCACGAGATCGGTCTCCACCTCGGGCGACACGTAGACGTCGGCGGCATCGGTGAGCAGATAGCCGCGGCCCGAGGCCGAGTCGTAGTAGTCGGCGCGCTTGCGCTTCGCATAGAGGTCGTCGAGGTAGACGCGCAGCTTGCCGAACAGATCCGTGGCGCCGTAGACGGTGACGGTGTTGTTGTAGAGACGCTCGCCGCTCGCGTAGGTCTGGTTCGCCGAGCCGAACCACACCACGTCGTCGCTCGTCACTCCGTCGGGCGTGGTCGCGGTGCTGAACACGAACAGCTTGGTGTGCGAGATCGCGCCCTCCGCCGTGGAGATGCACGCGGTGTTCGTCGCCGACGTGCAGTAGACCTTGTGCACGAGCTGGTCGAGGTAGTCGGTCTTGGCGGTATCGGTGGACGCGGCGACCGCGCCGTCAGTGGAGATCCACACCTCGACGCCGCGGGTCTGTGCGGCGAGCAGCGCCTTCGCCACGCCGTCGACCGTGATGCTGAAGATGTGGCCGTCGATCCGGGCGCCCGCCGGCACCGAATCGATCAACCGCGTGAGCTCGACGAGCGCGTGCTGATCGAGCCCCGAGCCGGCGGTGCCAGTGCACGGACGATCCGGCCGCGTGAAGTAGAACCACGCGGGGTGCCCGCCGAGCGTCGCCGTCGCGGTGCAACCGGGCACGAGCGCCACGCTCGGCGGCATCAGCGGCGGCTCGACCTCCGGATCCGCGATCTCCGGCTCCTCGTCGTCGGGGCCATCCTCGTCTCGCACCACGGGATCGGTGCCGCAGGCGGTGACCAGCGCGAGCCAGAGAGCGAGGTACTTCACGTGCAGCGTGTTACGCACGTGGCGGGCCACCCGCGGACCTCGCGGATTCGCGCGGTTAGCGGCGATGTCCCCCGCACGTGCACAGGGTCGTGTGCAGTCTAAGGAATCAAGACCCCAGCGCCCGTGGTGCCGCGCGCTTCGAGATCGCGATGGGCCTGCGCTGCCTCGTCGAGCGGATAGCGCCGTGCGACCTCGATCGTCAGGCCGGCGGCGACCTGCGCGAACAGCTCGCTCGCCATCTGCCGCGTCGCCTCCACGGAGCCGAGATGGGTATGAAGCGTGGGCCGCGTGACGTACAGCGAGCCCTTCGCCGCGAGCTGGCCGAGGTTCACCGGCGGCACCGCGCCCGAGGCGTTACCGAAGCTGACCATCAGGCCGAACGGGCGCAGGCAATCGAGCGAGCGCTCCCACGTGTCCTTGCCCACGGAGTCGAACACCGCCTTGACGCGCTCGCCGCCCGTCAGCTCGCGCACGCGCGCGACCACGTCCTCGGTCTGGTAGTTGATCGCGTGCGTCGCGCCGTGGGCGAGAGCGAGCGCGCACTTCTCCGCGGTGCCGGCGGTCGCGATCACCTGGTAGCCGAGCGCCCTCGCCCACTGGCACGCGATCAGGCCCACGCCTCCCGCGGCCGCGTGCCACAGGATCATGTCGCCGGGCACGAGATCGTGCCGCGTGCGCTTCAGCAGATACTGCACCGTCAGCCCCTTCAGCATCATCGCGGCGCCGGTCGCGAAGTCGATCGCATCGGGGAGCTTGACCACGGAGAGCGCCGGGACCACGCGCGCCTCGGCGTAGCTGCCCGGCGTCTTCGACGTGTACGCGACGCGATCGCCAACGGCGACATGGGTGACGCCATCGCCCACCGCCTCGACGACGCCCGCGCCCTCGGTGCCGAGCACGGCGGGCAACGGCACCGGGTACAGACCACCGCGATGATAGGTGTCGATGAAGTTGATGCCGACCGCGTGATGGCGGATGCGCACCTCGCCGGGACCGGGCTCGCCGATCTCGATGTCGGCGACCTTCATCACCTCGGGGCCACCGGTGCGTTCGATCTGGATCGCGCGAACGGTTCTCATGGTGTTCTCACTCGGACGGTAGCACCGCGCCCTGTAGAGTGCGTTCATGGCTCGTTCACTGCCGCTCGCCGTCGTCACCGGAGGCGCCGGGTTCATCGGCTCGCACACCGTCGATGCGTTGATCGCCGCTGGCCATCGCGTCTGCGTGCTCGATGACTTCCGCACCGGCAAGCGCGCGAACCTCGCGCAGCACGCGAACGGCGATGCTCTCGAGATCGTGATGTGCGATGTCTCGCACGGCATCTTCGCGGCGCTCGCGCCGATCACGGCGCAGCACGGCCCCGTCGAGCGCATCGTGCACCTCGCCGCGCAGGTCTCGGTCGTGGCGTCGGTCGCGAACCCGCTCGTCGACATGCAGGTCAACTACGGCGGCACGCTGCACGTGCTCGAGTACGCGCGCGCGCACGGCGTGAAGAAGGTCGCGTTCGCGTCGTCGGCCGCGGTCTACGGCGACGTCGTCGAGATGCCCGTCACCGAAGATACGCCGCGCCAGCCGGTGTCGCCGTACGGCATCCACAAGCTCTCGAGCGAGCTCGCGCTCGACTACTACGCGAGCGTTCACGGCGTGGGTACCACCGCGCTGAGGTTCTTCAACGTCTACGGTCCGCGCCAGGATCCGACGAGCCCGTACTCCGGCGTGATCTCGATCTTCGCGGACCGCGCAAAGGCCGGTCGCCCGTTGACGATCTTCGGCGATGGCTCGCAGACCCGCGACTTCGTCTACGTCGGCGACGTGGTGCGCGCGATCGTCGCCGCCGTCGGCGATGGCAACAGTCGCCTCGTCGCGAACGTCGGCACCGGCAACGAGATCACGGTGCTCGAGCTCGCGCGCACGGTCGTGGACCTGTGCGGCGGCAGCTCGTCGATCGACCACGCACCAGCGCGATCGGGCGAGATCCTCAAGTCGCGCGCGGCCGTGAACCGCCTGCGCGACAAGCTCGGCGTCGCCTGTGAGACCAGGCTCGTCGATGGTCTCCGGTCGACGCTGTCGTGATCAGATGTTCTGGACCTTCTTGCCGGCCTTGACCCAACCGGCGATGCCATCCGGGAGCACCTTGACGTTGGTGTAGCCAGCAGTGATCGCCTTCGACGCGGCATCGTGCGAGGCGCCGCAGCTCGTGCTTCCGCAGTAGAACACCAGGGGCTTCGCCTTGTCGGCGGGCAGCTCGCTGAGGCCGAAGGTCTCGGAGTCCGTGAGCAGCACCGCGCCGGGGATGACGCCCATCTTCTTCCGCGTCTGCTCGCCGTTCGCGTCGACCGGCTGCGCCGCGGCCGAGGCGAGCGACGAATCGAGCTCGTCGATCGTGACGGTCGGGACGTTGGACGTCGCCTGCGCGCTCTCGTCCTTCGAGGACTTCGAACAACCGGCGATCGAGACGAGGGCGAGGGCGGACGCGAGCAGGAGGTTACGCATGGCCGGAACCGTACCTGGCTCCGGCACCGGGGGCAATGCGACACTCCGAGGGTGTCCCAGGCAGTCGTCGCGGCGTACCTCGTGCGCGCGGAACCAACGATCCCGCCGCTGATTGCGCCCGGACAGCGGCTGGGCAATTCTAGGCCCGTGCCCCCGCCGCAGCGGCGCACGATTTCAGCGTCGATGCGACCGGGCAACTCAGCATGATCGAGAGCAGCGGAGCGGCGACAGACGACACCACCTGGATGACGACGGAGATGGCACCGTGACCGAGCGACGCGACCCACCCTGGATCTTTCGCACCTACGCCGGCCACTCGAGCGCGCAGGCATCGAACGCGCTGTTCCGCGCGAACCTCGCCGCCGGGCAGACCGGCCTGTCGATCGCGTTCGATCTGCCGACGCAGTGCGGATACGACCCCGATCATCCGCTCGCGAAGCCGGAGGTCGGCAAGGTCGGCGTCCCGATCGCCTCGCTCGACGACATGCACGCGCTGTTCGCCGACATCCCGATCGAGCAGATGAACACGTCGATGACGATCAACGGCACCGCGATGTGGCTGCTCGCCCTCTATGTGGCGCTGGCCCGCGAGCGCGGCGTGCCGGAGGTCGGGCTGCGCGGCACCGTGCAGAACGACATCATCAAGGAGTACCTCGCGCGCGGCACGTACATCTTCCCGCCCGAGCCGTCGCTCGATCTGATCGCGGAGACCTACGAGTACTGCGTGGCGAACATGCCGCAGTGGAACCCGTCGAACATCTGCAGCTATCACCTGCAGGAGGCGGGCGCGACGCCGGTGCAGGAGCTCGCGTTCGCGCTCGCCGATGCGATCGGCATCCTCGATCGCGTCAAGGCGCGCGGTCGCGTGGATGAAAAAGCGTTCGCGCAGTGCGTGGGCCGCGTCTCGTTCTTCGTCAACGCCGGCATGCGCTTCGTCGAGGAGATGTGCAAGATGCGCGCGTTCGGCGAGCTGTGGGACGAGCTGTGCCTGCGCCGCTACGGCGTCGAGGACGCGAAGCTCCGGCAGTTCCGCTACGGCGTGCAGGTCAACTCGCTCGGGCTCACCGAGCAGCAGCCCGAGAACAACGCGTGGCGCATCCTGATCGAGGCGCTCGGCGTGACGCTCTCGAAGGACGCGCGCTGCCGTGCGCTGCAGCTCCCCACGTGGAACGAGGCGCTCTCGCTACCGCGGCCGTGGGACCAGCAGTGGTCGCTGCGGCTGCAGCAGATCCTCGCGTACGAGACCGACCTGCTCGAGTACGGCGATCTCTTCGCCGGAAGCCCGGTGGTCGCGGCGAAGGTCCAGGCGCTGTGCGAGGCCGCGCGCGTCGAGCTCGCCGAGATCGCGAAGGTCGGCGGCATCGAGGGCGCGATCGAGAGCGGCTACTGCAAGAAGGAGCTCGTCCGATCGATGGCCGCTCGCATGGGTCGCATCGAGCGCGGCGAGCAGACCGTGGTCGGCGTCAACAAGTGGACCGAGGCGCTGCCCTCGCCGCTCGTCGGCGGTGAGGACGGCGGCGTGTTCCGCGCGGATCCCGCGGCCGCCGATGAAGCGCGCGCCTCGCTCGCGCGCACCCGTGCGTCGCGCGATCCGGCGCGGGTCGCCACCACGCTCGCGGCGCTCGAGGCCGAGGCCCGCGCCGGGCGACCGATCATGGAGGCGTCGATCGCATGCGCGCACGCGCGCGTGACCACCGGCGAGTGGGCCGCCGCGCTGCGCTCGGTGTGGGGCGAGTACCGCGCGGCCACCGGCATCGCGGGCGCCTCGATCGCCGGCGGCGTCGAAGGCTGGGATGCGCTGCGCGCGCGGGTGTCGGCGCTGCCGCGGCGCCCGAAGCTGCTCGTCGGCAAGCCCGGTCTCGACGGCCACTCGAATGGCGCCGAGGTCATCGCCGTCGCCGCGCGCGATGCCGGCTTCGAGGTCATCTACGCCGGCATCCGACTCGATCCCGCGGCGATCGCGGCGACCGCCGTGCAGGAGGATGTCGATGTCATCGGCCTCTCGGTGCTCTCGGGTTCCCACCTCGAGCTGACCGCCGCGGTGCTCGCCGAGCTGGCAGAGCGTGGCGCCGGAGACCTTCCGGTCGTGGTCGGTGGCACCGTGCCGAAATCCGATCACGCCGAGCTGGCGCGGATCGGCGTGAAGCGCGTGTTCACCCCGGCGGACTACCGCCTCGTCGATATCGTCGGTGCGCTCGTCGACGTGATCGCGCGGCGGTGATCGTGCAGACGCAACGGCTGTAGCCCGGGGTTCACGGGCATTTCGCCCGATGTGTGAATGGCACGCCGGTGTCGGCGCCGGCAAACCTCCGAATTTGCACGAGCTGAATCCGGCACAGCGGCTGCTGGAGGCCGCCTCTCCATGCATCGCCTCCCGTACGCTCTCCTCCTGCTGTTCGCCGCCTGTGCCGCCACCGCCGATCCCGACGCCGGCGATGGCATCGACGACCAGGACGTCACCATCACGCCGAACAGCCCGGAGGCGCGCGGCGTGCTCCGCGTGGCGAACGAGCTGACGTTCCCGCAGCTCGATGTGGATGTCGCGCTGACCTCGACGGCCGCGCACAACATCGTCGCCCATCGCGTGTACACCACGCTCACCGAGCTCGACGCGGTTCCGTATGTCGGCCCCTCCGCATTCACGAAGCTCCTCACGTACGCGCGTACGCACGGCTACGTCGTTGCCCCGAGCCGGCTCGAGACGTGCTCCGGCACGACGTATCTCGGCCCCGCGGTCTGCGGCGACGAACAGTGGACGTGGGAGCGCCCGGCGCCGAACGGTCAGCGACTGTCCGCGGCGGTGACGTTTGGTGCGAACGATGTGTGGAGCGTCGGCAGCACCGGCACGGTGATGCACTTCGACGGTGGCACGTGGCAGGTCGAGCACACGCCGGTGTGCGAGGCGCTGACCGCCGTGTGGGGAACCTCGGCGACGAATCTGTGGGCGGTCGGCGAGGCGGGCCGGATCCTTCATCGCACCGCGAGTGGCTGGACGGTCGTCGACAGCGGCACCTGCGAGCGACTGAGCGATGTCTGGGGGAGCCCGAGCGGCACGGTGTGGATCACGAGCGAGACGGCCGTGCTCCATGGCGACGCGACGCACCCGTTCATCTCCGTGCCGCTCGCACCCGATGTTCGCCTCGCGGCGATCCACGGCTTCTCCGACACGAACATCTGGGGCGTCGAATCCGGCCGCATCTATCACTGGGACGGCACCACGTGGACCATCGCCGCCGAGGGCCACTGGGAGCTCGAATCGATCTGGGGCAGCGATCCGGATCACCTCGTCGTCGGCGGCTTCGCGTGGGATAGCAACGCGGCCGCGGCGTGGACGTTCGGCGCGGCCACCGCGGCGACACCGAAGATGACCGTGCTCTCCGGCAACCGGACCGCGACCGTCGGAGGAACCGGACCGAACGACATGTGGCTCGCGCAGTCGAGCCAGATCTGGCGGTTCGATGGCGCGACGTGGAAGTACAGCGGCGCGGTCACCTACGACGACATCAACGCGCTCGCGATGGTGTCGCCGACCGAGGGCTGGGCGGTCGGCGAATCGGGGGCGCGCATTCACTGGAACGGCACGGCGTGGACTGACGTCGACGGCGAGCGCCACGGCAACAGCGGCATGTTCGCGCTGTCCGCGACCGACGCGTGGATCTCGTCCTACAAGGGCCTGCTGCACTGGAACGGCAGCGCGTGGACGAGTGTCAGTGGCGTCACCGGCTTCTTCAACGGCGTCTGGGCGAGCTCCGCGAGTGACGTGTGGGCCGTGGGCCTCAACGTCCAGCACTACGACGGTCACGCGTGGAGCACGGTGACCTTGCCGCAGGCGAGCGGGTTCTTCGACGGCGGCTGGTACACGGTGGGTGGCTCGGGCCCGAACGATGTCTGGATCGGCGGCTCGAACAGCAACTACACCGGCAAGCTCGCGCACTGGAACGGCACGGTGTGGACCGCCGTGTCGCCGGGCGTCAACGGCGCGATCCGCGGCGTCTACGCGACGGCGCCCGACAACGCGTGGCTCGCCACCGACAACGGACTCGTGCACTGGAACGGCAACTTCTTCAGCATCGCGGGACCGCTCAACGTCGGGAAGCTGCATCGCGTGTTCGGCACGGGACCAAATGACCTGTGGGCGACCGGCGGCAGTGTCTATCACTTCGACGGCAGCACGTGGACCGAGGCGATCCACGGCACGTCGTCGTTCGAGGCGTTCGAGGGCGTGTGGGGACGGTCGCCGAGCGACGTGTGGGTCGCGGCCGGCGGCATCTTCGGCGGCGCCAGCAAGCTGATGCACTGGGACGGCAGCCACTGGACGACGCACGTCAACCCGACGGCGGGCCTGCCGACCGGCATCGCGGGAACCGGAACCACGATGTGGGCCGTCGACACCGGCGGCGGCGTGCTCCGCCTTCGTCCCTGAGTCAGTCGCGGCCGAACGCGACGCGACCGAGCTGACCGAGCAACACGTCGAGGGCGACGGTGTTGTTGCCGCCCTCGGGGACGATCAGGTCGGCCCAGCGCTTGGACGGCTCGACGTGCTCGATGTGCATCGGCCGCACGGTCGAGTAGTACTGGTCGCGCACCGATTGGAACGTGCGACCGCGCTGCTCGAGGTCCCGGCGGATCCGGCGGATCAGCCGGATATCCGAATCGGTGTCGACGAAGATCTTGATGTCCATCTGCTCGCGGAGCACCGCCTCGGCGAACACGAGGATGCCCTCGACGATCACCACCCGCGAGGCCTCGACCCGCCGGGTCTGCGCCGCGCGGGTGTGGGTCGCGAAGTCGTAGATCGGAACGTCCACCCCCTTGCCGTCGCGCAGCGCGCGCAGATGCGCGGCGAGCAGGTCGCTCTCGAGCGACGCGGGGTGGTCGTAGTTGATCTTCGTACGCTCCTCGAACGTCAGGTGCGCCTGGTCCCGGTAGTAGGCGTCGTGCTCGATGGTCACCGCGCGGCCGGGCATCGAGGCGGCGAGCTTGTGAGCGACGGTGGTCTTGCCCGAGCCCGTACCGCCAGCGATTCCGACGATCAAAGGACGCGTGGGCTCGGCCATCGCGCGGCGTTGTACTACAGCGAGCTGATCGACGTTGCGACGATCCCCATCAACAGCGTCGATAGCCGCGCTTCCAGCACGACCTTCGTTCCCGACCGGGAGACCTTGACGTTGTTCATCTTCCCGTCGGTGCCGTTGAGCGGCGCGATCTCGGTCGCGAGCTTCGTCGCCAGCTCCTTCGCCGCCGGCTCCGCGTGGAGGTCCATCGAGACGTCGATCGAGACCAACGGCTCGGTGACCTGCATCGAGGCCGCCATGTCGGTGCCCTTCGGCAGCGGATCGCCGGGCCACGCGACGCCGCCCGTACCATCGACGACGAACGTGAACGCGCGGTTCGCGGGCAGCAGCGCGAGCAGCTCCTTCGCGTGCTTGGTCAGCCCTGCTCCGCGCTGCACGTTGTCGTGGACCTGCGCCGCCGCGAGATCCTGACGCACGCTGATGTACGCGGTGTTGTCGTCGAGGAAGTCGAGCCAGCCGACCTGGGGGAGCTGGAGGATCTTCTTGCCGTCGTTCATCGTCAGCGTCTCGCTCTGCCCGATGAAGCACGCCTCGACCGCCTTGCGGTCCCAGCGCCCGCGCACGATCAACGTGCCGTACTTGTCGGCCATGAAGCCGGTGCTGCCGAACGCGAACCACTCCGAGCCGGTGAGCAGCGAGCGAACGCATGGCGGCAGCGCGGTGAGCAGGAGCGCCGCCTGCGGGTGCTTCGCGAGCTTGTCGAACATGGTCTGGAACCGCTCGTCGCGCCGGAGCTGACCGATCAGGCCCGCCGCGAGGAACGACGTGTCCACCGGCAAGTGCGGAATCGCGCGCGCGAGCTCGGCCTGCGCGATCGCGACCGAGACCTCGGGACCCGAGAGCGGAATCGGCGCGACCTCCTTCGTGACCGCCGCCGCGGAGGTGCTCGCACCGGTTCCGGGGGGCGGCGTGGGAGACCCCCATGGATCGTCCTTCGCCGCCAGCGTGGGACCGACGGGAATCGGCGGCGCGATCTGCGATGCGGCGACCGGAGCCGCCTCGTCGCGGCCGTGCAGACGCCAGTAGGCGACGCCGCCACCGATCGCCGCGAGTACGACGGCCGCGGCGATCCAGCGGCGCGACGACTTCGTCTGGGGCGGCGGTGCGGCCTCCTGCTGCGCGGTCGGCGCCCAGGCGAGCGGCGTCTTGCCGCGATCGGTGGTGTTGTGACGCTCGGCGAACCATGGCTTGCGCTCGGCGGTCACCGTGGCGTTCGGTCGCGGCTCCGCACCGGCGGGCCGCATCCGCGCGGTCTCCGACGGCTGCATCGTCGCCGTGCCGCCTGCGGCCGCGCGCACCGCCGCATCGAGGGCGGTGGCGCTCGCGGGACGATTCTGCGCGCGCGTGGACAGGGCGCGACGGATCTCGACGTCGAGCTCCTCGGGCACCGACGCCAGCTCGACGAGCGGTCGAGGCGACAGGCGCGCTTCCGGATCCGCGAGGTCATCCCACGGCAGGCGACCGGCGAGCATCGCGTACAGCGTGACCGCCAGCTCGTAGAGGTCGGTGGAGATCGACGCGGGCTGACCGAAGAACCGCTCCGGCGCCATGTACGCCGGCGTTCCGCGCACGCCACCGTCCATCGTGGTGGTCGAGGCCGGTGCGTCGAGCTCCTTCGCGATGCCGAAGTCGAGCAGCACGGCGTGCTTGCCGTTGACGATGAACACGTTCTCGGGCTTGAGGTCGCGGTGGATCAGCCCACCTTCGTGGAGCGTTCCGACGGCAGAGCACAACTCGCCGAACAACTCGAGCGCCTTGGGCAGCTCCATCGGGCCCTTCGCGAGCACCTGCGCGAGCGTCTCGCCTTCGAGGCGCTCCATCGCGAGATAGGGGCGCTTGTCGGGAAGCTCTCCGACGGCGAGCACCTTGACGACGGTGGGGTGCGCGATGGTCTGGAGGCGCTGCGCCTCGACGAGGAACTGTGCGCGCACGCGCTCACTGTCCGCGAGATGCGCGTGCAGGACCTTGAGCGCGACGCGACGCGGACCCCACGTGGCGTCGTAGACGATGCCGCTACCGCCCTCGCCGAGGACCGCCTCGATGCGAAACTCGCCGAGCGAGCGTGGGAGCGCGGGCGAATCCATGCGAGCGGGCGCATCCTAGACGGCAGAGGGCCCTCACGGAAGCGGTCTCTTCGTCGGCCCGGTCATTGCTAGATTCTTGGACACCACCCCCCCGAAGAGGACCCATGATTAGACTAGGAATCGCCGAGGACCATACGATCGTGCGCTGGGCGCTTCGCGAAGCGCTGAGCAAGGCCGACGACATCGAGGTCGTGGGAGAAGCGGGTAGTGCCGCGGAAACGTTGGACATGGTGAAGAGGGAGCGACCCGACGTGCTCCTCCTCGACATAAGCCTCCCCGACCGGTCGGGCTTCGACGTGCTCACCGAGATGCGGCCGCTGGACACGGCGCCGCTCGTCGTCGTGCTCACGTGGCATACCGAGCCGAGCTACGCTGCGCGCGCGATCGCGGC
>JBBRED010000061.1:0-29528 GCA_038203335.1 Haliangiales bacterium
GAGACCATCGAGTATCACCACGGCAAGCACCACAAGACGTACGTCGACAACCTGAACAAGTTCGCGCCGGGCACGAAGTACGAGAACCTCTCGCTCGAGGACGTGATCACCCAGTCGCGCGCCGACGGCGACAAGAAGATCTTCAACAACTCGGCGCAGGTCTGGAACCACACGTTCTTCTGGCACTGCCTCGCGCCGAAGGCCGGCGGCGCCCCGAGCGGCAACATCGCCGCGGCGATCGACAAGGCGTTCGGTAGCTTCGATGCCTTCAAGGCGAAGTTCACCGAGGCCGCCCTCGGCCAGTTCGGCTCCGGCTGGGCGTGGCTCGTGAAGAACGCGGATGGCTCGGTCGCGATCGAGACCACCTCGAACGCCGAGACGCCGTTCGGTCAGGCCGGCAAGACGCCGGTGCTCACCCTCGACGTCTGGGAGCACGCGTATTACATCGACTACCGCAACGCGCGCGCGAAGTTCATCGAGGGGTACTGGACCCTGGTGAACTGGGACTTCGCGAACAAGAACCTCGCGTAGCCTGCACGATCCCGATGGCCGCGGCGGCGATGCCCAGCGCGGCCAGCCGCGGTGGATCGATTCGGCCCGGGGTATCGTCGCGGCATGGACGGTGACGATACCGAGCTCGCGACCATCGATGGCCGGCCCACGGCCGCGGGTGGAGATCCGAGCGCGCGCGAGTCGGTGAAGCGCGTCTCGACGGATCGGTACCGGGTGATCAACCGCCTCGGCAAGGGCGGCATGGGCGAGGTCATGCTCGTGCGCGACGGCAACATCGGCCGCGACGTCGCGCTCAAGCGGATCCGGAAGGCGGATCCGAGCGAGCGCGTGATCGATCGGTTCCTGCGCGAGGCCTCGATCCAGGGCCGCCTCGAGCATCCCGCGATCGTGCCGCTCTACGATCTCGGCCGCGACCAGGCAGGCCAGCCGTTCTTCACGATGAAGAAGCTGACCGGCACCACGCTGTCGAAGCTGCTCGGCAAGACCGTGGGCGTGGACGTCACGGTGCAGCGGCTGTTGCGCGCGTTCGTCGAGGTCTGCCTCGCGGTCGAGTTCGCTCACGTGCGCGGCATCGTTCATCGGGATCTCAAGCCCGACAACATCGTGCTCGGCGACTTCGGCGAGGTCTACGTCCTCGACTGGGGCGTCGCGAAGGTGATCGGCGAGGCCGACGAGTTCGCGGATGTCGCGAGTGGCTCGTCCGAGGACAACGAGGCGCTGGCGACCCTGCCCGGCATGCAGGTCGGCACGCCCGGGTACATGGCACCCGAGCAGGTGCGCGGCGATGTGGATCTCGATGCGCGCGCCGATGTCTACGCGCTCGGCTGCATGCTGTTCGAGATCCTGACGCGCACGATGCTCCACCCGACGGGCAAGCTCGGGCTCGCGAGCGCGCTCAGCGGCGTGGACGCGAAGCCCTCGGAGCGCGCGCCGAATCGCAGCATCGCGCCCGAGCTCGACGAGCTCTGCGTGGAGGCGACGTACGTGGATCGCGAGCAGCGCATGCAGACGGCACGCGAGCTCGGTGATCGCGTGCAGCAGTACCTCGACGGCGATCGCGATCTCGTGGCCCGGCAGAAGCTCGCGCGCGACCATCTGACGCGCGGCCAGACGGCGTTCGCGGGCGAGGATCGCAGCCTCGCGATGCGCGAAGCGGGCAGCGCGCTCGCACTCGATCCCACGCTGACCGCGGCCGCCGAGCTGGTCGGCCGGCTGATGCTCGAGCCGCCGAAGACCACGCCGCCCGAGGTCGAGGCCGCGATCCTCGACGACGACGTGCAGACCATGCAGGGAAATGCGCGCGTCGGAATCTACGCGTACATCGCGTTCTTCGCGTTCATGCCGATGGTGTGGTGGATCGCGCCGCAGGGCTCGCCGTGGGTGCTCGCGATCTCGATGCTGATCCTCGTCAACATGGCGATCTGCTACTGGGGCTCGCGCACGAATCCGATCGGCAAGGAGGGGATCATCGCGATCTCGAACGCGCTGCTGCTCGCGATCACCGCCCACATGTACACGCCGTTCCTGATCGCGCCCGGCCTCGCGGCGATGTCGGCGATGGCGATCATGTTCACGCCGACACGCTCGAAGCTGACGTCGATGGCCGGCATGGTCGGCATCCCGGCGCTCGCGGTGCTCGGGCCGTTCCTCCTCGAGCGATTCGGCGTGCTACCGCTCACCACCACCGTGGATCACCGCGGGATCCTGCTCGATGCGGTCGCCGTGGCGGGCGACGAGAACGCGACGCTCGCGGTCGCTGCGATCTACGTGTTCGGCCTGATCGCCGCCGCCGCGGGCATGGCGAGCGGGATGCGCTCACGCGAGCGCGCGGCCAAGCGGATCCTGCACCTGCAGTCGTGGCAGCTCCGCCAGCTCGTGTCCGCTAAATAGGGTCCGACCCCATTACCGGACGTGCCGGTCAGTTGCGGGCGAGCAACGCGCGCGCGGCCTGCATGCGCGGCAGCACGTGGGTCTCGGCCCAGGCGCGAGGGCGCGGCAGGCGCGTGAGCAGCGCGAGGACGACGGTCGTGAGCAGCGCCTTCTGTGCGTGGCCCGAGACGACGTGCGGCGAGACGGCCGGCGGTGCGATCGCGTGGCGCACCGCGCGGAGGATCGAGGTCGCCGCGGCGGGCAGCGCGGATGGCGCCGGGAGCGCTTTCACCGCCTCGCGCATCGCGAGCTCCGCCTGCGCGGCGGCGAGCTGAACCGGAGTGGCGCGAGCGACCGCGCGGGCGAGCTGCTCGGCGGCGGCGACCACGGCCTCGCTGGGATCGAGCGGCGCTCCGGCGCGAATGCCGCAGGCCGGGCACGCGGCCTGTTTCGCGACGTTGTACGCGCACTGGCAGGTCGGGCAGTGGAGATAGCTCATGGCCTTGGTTCGACCTTCGGGGCCAGGAGCGCGGGGGGCAAGTTTTCTAGCCGCTAACGCCTGGTTGCACCTCGTCTCGTCGAGGCGACAGCGATCCCCGGTCGCGCGATGTGGAGTCGCGGACTTGCGGCTGGAGCGCCGCTTGCTCTGGCTACGGGCGTGCGCCGCCTGATCCTCCTGACCACCCTCGCCGCCTGCCACTCGGGCGGCGGGTACCAGCCGGTCGCCGCGAGCTGCGCACCGGATCGGATCGGCGCGGTGGTCGTGAGTGGGGCGTCGCGGGCCGAGCTCGCGCCGCTGACGGTGCTCGAAGGCACCCTCGATGACCCCGAGCGGACCGAGCGGATCACGGGCATGGCGCTCGAGGGCCTGCGCGCGCAGGGCCACGCCAAGGCGACCCTCACCGTGACGCGGCAGGACGGCTGCGGCGTCGAGCTGCACGCGACCGTGGTGCGCGGACCGAAGTACCGGATCGCGCGCATCGCGTTCGAGACCGATGACGAGTTCCCCGCAGCGCAACGCCTCGCGATGATCGAGGACGGGCTCGGCAGCGTCAACACGGTCGGCGGCACCTACATCGCGTATCGCCTGCAGCGCGCGCTCAAGGAGCTGAGGCGCCGCTACGCGGATGCCGGCTGGGTCGGCGTGACGATCGCCGCGCCACGCGCCGCGTTCACGGACTCCGAGGTCACCCTGATCATCCCGGTGACCAGCGGGCCGCGGTTCACGATCGGCACGATCCGCGCGATCGGCGCGGGCAAGGAAGCGCGCGCCACGGTGCTGGATGCACTCGGGTTGCGCGAAGGCTCGTACTTCGACCGTACGGCGGTACGCGCGGGGATCGAGCGCGCCCAGCGCCTGCTCGATCGCAAGATCCAGCTGCGCGTACAGGTCGCGGCGGATCGCACCGAGGTCGACGTCGACGCCATCGTGGAGGCGCCGTGATCCGCGGCGCCGCGCTCGCACTACTGATCTCGGCGGCGTGCACGCGGCCCCAGTACCTCGGCGCGCCGATGCCGGAGCCGTGCCGTGCGAAGGACATGGATGCCTGTCTCGGCTGGATGGTCGAGCGCGATCTCACGGCCGCCGAGCTCGGCGGCTATGACGATGCCGTGCTCCGTGCGTACGTGCAGCACGTGGTGGATCGCCTGGCGCGCGGCTCGTCGCTCGCGAGGGCGCCGCGGGTGCTGCTCGCCGATCGCGACGGCACGTACGCCACCGTCGGCAGCCGCATCGTGGTCGCGCGGCCCACGCTCGAGAAGCTCGGATCCGAGGCGGAGCTCGCGGGCATCCTCGCGCACGAGATGGCGCACATCGAGGGCAAGCACACGGTGGCCTCGCTGTTTGGACCGCACCCCGACGATGACTGGCTGGTCGCGCGCCGTGATGCCGAGGCGATCGCCGACGAGCGCGCCGTACTGCTGCTCGAGCGCGCGGGTTACGCACCAATCGCGATGGCGCGCGCACTCGCGAACGTGCTCTCCCTCGAGGACGAGGAGCATCCGGCGAAGCAGCAGCGGATCGAACGCGTGGAGCGGCTCGCGCAGGGCCGCTCCGGGTTCGAGGGCAAGGACGAGCTGTACGCACACGTCGCCGGCATGGTCGTCGGCCGCGATCCTCGCGCCGGCGTGCGGGTCCGCGATGCGTGGGTGATCTCGTCGCTCGGCATCGCGTTCGATCTTCACGCGGACGATCTCGTGCGCGCCGCCGATGACCTGCTCGTGGTTCGCCGTGGCCAGGCCACGCTGACCGGCTACGTGCTCGGGGGGCCGTGGGCGCGCGAGCTCGCGCGCGGCCTCGACGATCGCGACACGCGCATGACCACGCTCGGCACGATCACCACTGGCACCATCGCGCATCGCACCGGTACCGACGACCGTCCGCTCGGCAAGCTCCAGCGTGCGATCCGCGCCACGCTGCCGCAGCCCGCACCCGGCGCGCGCGTGGCGATCCTCGAGCGCGATCGCGGTGCGCTGATCTTCGAGGTCGTGGGACGCCGCCACCCGAAGCTCTGCCTTCGCGCGGCGACCGAGGACGAGCTCGAGGCCTCCGAGCCGGCGCGCGTGGAGATCGAGCGCGCGACGAAGAGCGGACCGGTCGCCTCGCTGCACGCCTGCCGCGGGGCGCTGCTCGATGATCCGGGCCGCGTGGTCGTGGTGGGCGATCCGATCAAGTGCGCGGATCGCCGGCCGCTCGAGCGGCCGACGGAAGCGTCTGACGCTGCGGCAGCGGAAACTCTACGCGATGAATAGTGCCGAGCTCGGGGCACACGAGCAGCACCCCTTCGGCGCCGTACGCGATGGAGAACGCGACGTGGTACTCGAGCAGCTGCCGGCGCGTGGCCGCCGTGGCTAGCCGCGGCGCTTCCTCGCCGGTCTTGACCTCGGCGACCAGCAGCTCGCCATCCGACTCGACGAGGTAGTCCGCGCGAAGCTCGAGCTGCTGCGGCTCGCCATCGACGAGCGGCGACCACCAGATCCGCGCCTGCTTCGCGACGATGGTGTACCCGGCCGCGCGGAGCATGTGCGCGGCGCCGTCCTCCCCTGCTCCGGCGCGCGCCGCGCGGACCTTCGCGCGGTGGGTGCCGCGCCAGCCGCGGATCCAGCGCGCGAGCACGAGCGCGACCAGCGCGCCCGCGAGCACGGCGATCGCGAGCACGAGCGGATCACGCGGCATCGCGCGATCATCGCGGAGTGGTCTGACGTTACTCGAGCGTGCGCGTGAACCCGCTCAGGCCGCGCGGCGGCGGCGACGGAGAACCGCCGCGAGCACGAGGGCGAGGCCGGCGCCCGTCGTGCCCCCCGCGGTGGAACAGCCGCCATCGTCGCCGGTGGGCTCGGGCGGCGGCTCGCCGTCGAGCGAGGTGATCCTCACCGCATCGAACACGAGCTTCTGCATCGCCGTGCCGGTGTTGTCGCCGAGCTCGACGTGCTCGTCGCCGGTGCCCGCGAGATCGTACTCGCCGAGCATCGTCCAGCCATCGGTCTGCGTCTGATCGATCGTGACGATGTCGGTCATGCCTGCGTGCGCGACCTTGTACGCCGCCTTCGTGGCACCGCCGCCGGTGACGAACACTTCGATGCGATAGCGTCCCGGCGATGCGTTGACGAACAGCCACTGGCCGAAGTTCTTCGCGGCCGCGGCCGCCGTGCTGTTCGTCCACTCCGACGTGTCGCCGTAGCCGGCCGCGTCCTCGCGCCAGTAGCGCGGATCACCCGCGGCGACGTAGCACGCGCTACGCTGATCGATCACGCCGTCCTCGGGGAGCGCGGAGCAACGATCTGCGGTGCGCCAGAAGTCGCCGCCAAACTCGGCGTAGATGGCGATCGCATTGTCGCGGTAGCCCTTCGCGCGCGACGTGCAGGTCGCGCTCGTCGAGCAGCAGCCATTGTATCGGCACGCGAGGAACTTCGCCCACTCCTCGGTCTTCGGATCGCCCGCGACGAGCGGCACGCTGTTCATGTAGCTCATCGCGGTGCCCCAGCTCGAGACACTCGCCATGTCCTGATCGAGGCGCGTGGCCACGAAGTTCACCGCCTGGGCGGTGTTGCCCTCGACGGTCAGGATCGTGGGCCCGTAGGTCGCGACCGTCTGCGCATACGTGCCGGAGTCGAACTGGAACATGCCGAGGCCGCCCTGCATGTCGGAGCACGGTCCATCGGCGCCGCCGGCGATGATCGGGCCGCCGCACGACGGAGAGTCCGGTCCCGGGCACCCGAACGACACCTCGGAGAAGCAGTGCGCGAGCCCGGTCTCGCTGATCGCGATGCCGCCGAGCAGCGCCGCGTTGAACATGCCCATCTCGGCGGCGGAGTCGCGGATCAGCGTCGCGCGCTCGCGGCGCACCGCGGCCGAGAGCTCGGACTCGGTGGTGCTCTCCGCCGTGGGCTCGGCGCATGCCCCCGCAAGGAGGCCGAGAGCGACGGCTGCGCGAAGGACCACCACGGAGCGCTACTCTAGCCCACCCGAAACGGCCAGCGCCACCAGGGAAGAAGGGGGGGCCCTGATGGCGCTGTACGGCATCGCACGGGGCGATGCGAGGCTCTTACCGTCGGCGCAGTTGCCGCTGCATCGTCGGGAGCTGGGTGGTCGTGGTATCCGCCGGCGCCTCGCCGAGCTTGGCCTTGATCACCATGCGGCCGGAGGTCTTGCGCGCGACCTCGAGCTCGACCGTGGTGCCCGGCTTGTAGGTCGCGATCAGGTTGTGGAGCACTTCGCTCGAGCGAACCTCGGCGCCGTTGATCGCCGTCACCACGTCGCCTTCGACGAGGCCGGACTTCGCCGCCGGGCTGCCGTCCTGCACGCCGGCGATCACCGCGCCGCGGCTCGCGCCGAGCTTCTGCTGCTGCGCGAGCTGCGTGGTCACCGTGGCGATGTTCACGCCGAGGTAGCCGCGCGAGACCTTTCCGTCCTTCACGAGCATGTCCATGATCGGGTTCGCCATGTTGCTCGGGATCGCGTAGCCGATGCCCGCGTAGCCGCCGGTCGGCGACGCGATCGCGGTGTTGATACCGACCAGCTCGCCGCGAAGATTGACCAGCGCGCCGCCCGAATTGCCCGGGTTGATCGCCGCGTCGGTCTGGATGAAGTCCTCGTACTCCTCGATGCCCATCGCGCTCCGGCCCTTCGCCGAGACGATGCCCATCGTGACGCTCTTGCCGACGCCGAACGGATCGCCGACGGCGAGCACCACCTCGCCGAGGCGCAGCTTGCCCGAGTCACCGAACGCGAGCGGCTTGAGCGCGGGGATCTTGCCCTCGAGCTGGATCACGGCGAGGTCCGCCTTCGTATCGATGCCGATCACCTTGGCGACGAAGTCGGTGCCGTCGTGAAGCGTGACCGTGATCTCCTTCGCACCGCGCACCACGTGCGCGTTGGTCAGGATGCGGCCGCCGGGCGTGACCACCACGCCCGAGCCCTTGCTCTCGGACTGGCGCTGCGACGGCTGGCCCCAATCGGGCGAATCGGGATCGGTGAAGAACGGGTCGTAGCTCGCGGGTCCCGCGGTGACACTCTTGGACGAGATGTTCACCACGGAGTCGACGACGCGCTCGGCGACGTCGGGGATCGAGCTATCGGTCAACTGCGTCGGCGTTGAGGGCGTCGCGGACGCCGTCTGCGGGCCCGAGCTGAGGGCGGCACCAGCGCCGACCAGGCCGACGATGGCAGTGGCTGCGAGGAAGTTCCGGAACGGGGTCATCCATATCTCCTGCTGTGTACGAACCTTGGACCGCTCTCCGGGTTGCCTGTATTCCTGCCTTCCAACCGTCCGATCGGTCAGGCCGTACAAAAACGTAGTAGGTTGAATTCGTGTCACAGGTCACGTGCATCGGCTGTTCCGCGCAGATCGATGTCAGCAAGGCCGACGTCACGGGCCGCGGCTACCGGTGCTCGCAGTGCTCGCTCAAGGCGAGCCTCGCCGCCGACGGTGGCCATAACGACATCACCGATCACCTGACGATCGAGGAGCGCGCCGCCCGCGCGAAGTCCGCGCTCTCCGAGATGTTCGCGGGGGTGGCGCTCGCCGTGCTCGGCGGGCCGTTCGTGTTCTTCGGCTTCAACGGCACGGTCGGCGTGATCGTGACGTGCGCCGGGCTCGGCATGATGTCGCACGGCTTCCTGACGCGTCGCGAGATGCGCGGGCAGCGCACGTCATAGCGCGAGGCCCCGGCGCGCCCGACGACGACGAAGGCGCCGAAACGACGAAACCCGCCGCGGTTTGGCGCGACGGGTGTGGAGCAACGCTCGCTCGGCTCAGGGAGCCGGAGTCGGCGCGGGCGCGGGTGCCGGAGGCGGCGTTGCGGCGGCCGGAGCAGCAGCGGGCTTCTCTGCGGGCGGCGTCGCCGGCTTCGCAGCGGGCGGCGTTGTGGCCTTCGGAGCGGGCGGCGTTGCCGCGGGCGGCGTTGCGGCCGGCGCCTTCGCGGCGCTACCAGCGCCCGGCGTCAACGACGGCGCCGTTCCTGCGCCCGGATTCGGAGCCGGAGCGCCACCGGGGCCCGGAGGCTGGCCCGAGCCCATGTTCGGCGGCGGGCCCGGCGGGTTTCCGCCGTGCGGGTTGAGCGCGCCCGGCGGCACCTTGCCGAACGGGTTGCCCTTCGGATCGACGGACTGCGGCTTGTCGCTGAACACCGTCGGCACGTCCTGCTCGGCGCGCTCCGCGGTGTCCTTGCGAACGATGGCGGGCACGCGCGTGCGCGGTGTCATGATGAAGTACTCGGTCTCCGGCAGGAGCGGGTTGGTCATGTCAGGCGGCTGGCCCTCGGCCGGCGGGGTCGGCGGCTTCTGGTGCTTGTACAGCGAGAGGGTGCCGAGCACCGCGCCGCGCTCGTCCTTGTAGGTGAGCGTGACAACGGGCTCGAGGCCCGTGGTCTTGATCTCGGTCGAGTACTCGGTCGGGCGCAGGTTGTTCGCGTTGTCGATGAAGTTCGCGATGGTCTGGTTCGGCTTCTTCGTCGCCTCGTCGCCCCAGGTCTTGACCTGCTTGCCCTCGTCACCGGCCTGCACGCGAACCGCGGTCTTGGTCTTGCCGCCGCCTTCGATGGTCACGCTCTCGATCTTGGCGGCATCGAAGCCGCGCGGATCGGTGAGGTGCAGGCTCGACTCGCCGATCTCGAGACCGGAGATCAGATCCTTCGAGAGCACGAACGCCTTGCCCGAGCTCGGGTCGAGCACGTAGCGATCGCTTCCGCCGTACACCGGTCCGCCGATCAGGAAGCTACGCGTGCCGTCCTTGAACGTGACCGTGAGCGTGGTCTTCGCGTCGTCGAGCTTGTAGTCCTTCTTCGCTTCCGCGGTCGGCGCACCGAGATCGCGGATCGCGCGCGCGGCGGTCAGGCTCTTCACGAGCTTGTCGCCGGTCTCGCCGAGCGGGAACTCGCGTGTCTTCTTGGTCTCCACCATCTCGGGAGGCGGAAGCGCCGCCGAACCCGAGCCTGCGCCCGAGCCGGAGCCCGAGCCGGAGCCTGAGCCCGCCGCGGATCCCGCGGAGCCCGAGCCGGAGCCGGCACCCGAGCCCGCCGCGGATCCCGCGGATCCCGAGCCGGAGCCCGCCGCGGAGCCTGCGGAGCCCGAGCCGGCGCCCGAGCCCTGAGCGGGCGGCACCGGAGGCGGTACCGGCTTTGGCGTCTTCGTGATCGTCGTGTCGCTGCCCCACCAGTACGTCTCCGTACCGGTGCGCCGCTCGAGCTTCACGATCTTCGTGTCGCTCTTCCACTCGATCGAGACGAGGTCCGAATCGGCCTTGTCCCACAGCACCACGGATCCGAGATCGGGACCGACGGTCTTGTCGCGGGTCCACGTGCGGTAGCCGTAGACGAGCATTACCGCGAGCAGAACGCCGTGGATGATCGCTCCCTTCATGACTTCACCTCGCTGGGCTTGATGCGCCTGCGTCGGGCCCACGTCCCGACGAGGCCGAGCACGAGCACCAGGATCGGGCCGCCGAACAGGGTCAGCATGAACCACTTCGCGTCCTGGGTCTTCGTGTGCTGGATGGGCTTGTCGTCCTCGGAGACCGACTCGCCAACGAACTGCTCCTCACCGCCGAGCCAGCGGACCGAGTCGTCGAGCAACGGGCCCGAGACCAGGATCACCGCGGGCCGGCCCATCTGGCCGACCATGACGTCGATGAACAGGTCGACGTCCGCGAACACGAGCGCGCGGAAGCCATCCTTGTCCTTGCCGTCCTTGTCCTTCAGCTTCGGTCCCTCGACGGCCGCCGCGAGGTTCCAGCGCTGGCGCTTCTCGATGCCGCCGTCGAACGCGAAGTTGTTGTTGTAGTCGAGGAAGCTCGACTCCATCGATCGGATGGTCACGGTCTTGGTCGGCGCCGCGGTGGGGTTCGCGAACGGGACGTCCTCGAGCGCACCGGAGTCGATCAGCACGAGGCCCTTGTCGACCGAGCGCGAGAGCGACGTGGTCGATGCGTGCGCCGAGAACTGCGTGGTGATCGCGAACCGGTGATCCGAGGGACCACCGCGTTGCGGCAGGAACACCTGATCGTCGGTGAGGTCGCCGGGGTTGTACTTGAGCCCGAGCTTGCCCTCGAGCATGCCCATCGACGGCTCGGCCTTCGGGTCGAGCGCGATCAGCACGCGCCCGCCCTTGGTGAGGTAGCGATCGAGCGCGGCCCACTCCGCGTCCTGGAGCGCCACCGTGGGCGCGAGCAGGAACACGATGGTCGCGTCGTCGGGGACGTCCTTCGCGAGGTCGATGAGGCCGAGGTCCTTGACCTCGTAGTTGAGCTCGCCGAGCCGCTTCTTGAACACCGTGGTGCGGCGCTCCTGAACGCGTCCCTTGACGTCGGGCGGGATCGACTCGGGGTCGTTGACCTCGCCGTGGCCGGTCATCACGTACGCCTTGCGCTTGTCGCGCACGAGCTTCATGAGGACGGTGTTGACCTCGCGATCGAGGTTGCGAAGCTTGCCGGAGACCTTCCGCGCCTTGTCGATGTCGGTATCGATCTCGAGCGTCTGGGACTTCTCCTTGTCCTTGTCGCCCATCGCCTTGACGAGCACGATCACACCGTCCTTCGTGACCTTGTACTTGCCCGCGAGCTCGGCATCGAGGAACCGATCGTGGCGCTCGACGGTCATCTTGCCGCCCGAGGCCGACGCGAGCGCCTCGAAGTAGTCCTGCACCTGATTGCGGACCTCGTTCGGATCCGGGAAGAACAGCAGCACCTTGACCGGATCGGTGCTCGCCGCGACGATCTTCTTCGACGACTCGCCCGGTGACGACGTCTTGAAGTAGCTGACGTCGCGCTGCACGTTGCGCTGCGACGCGACCTGGCAGGTCACCATGAGGAACGCCGAGGCGAGCGCGACCGAGAGGCCGGACCAGCCGATGTCCCGCACGCGGAAGTACTCGACGCCGGCCTCGTCATCGGCGGTGGAGCCGATCTCGAAGTTCGTGCGCATGGCGATGCCGAGCGACAGCTCGATCATCAGCACCGGCACGATCGAAGCGATCAGGATCACGGCGTAGAGCACGGTGATCGCGCCGAGCCAGTGCACGGTGCCGGTCTCGCTCATCGCGAGCTTCTGCGTCGCGAAGTTCGTGGTCAGCGCGTAGAGGAACAGGGCGAGCACCGTGCCGAGGTGGCACATCAGCAACGTGCGCTCGACCCGGCGTCGCGCGCCGTTGCAGCCGATCATGCCCCACGCGCGAATGCCGGTGACGCCGATGATGGCGACGATGCCGAGCATCGTGAGGACGCCGCGGATCGAACCCTCGTGACCGAACAGGCGCTCGCCGATGAAGACGAACATGAGCCCCACGCCCAGAACGAGCGAGAGCCACCATGGAGTTGCAGTTCTCATTGCCATCGCTTTGCCTCCAGCGTCTTCACCGCGAGGAGCAAGAAGAAGTAGATCACCGCGAGGTAGTAGATGACGTCCTTCAAGTTGAGGACGCCTCGCATGAAGCCGTTCTGGAAGTGGACCCACCACAGATCCAGCTCCTGCAGGATGTCGCGCACCGGCGAATCGAGCTTCTTCGCGAACAGGAACAGCAGGCACATCGCGAACAGCATCGCGGTGGCCGCGACCGCGGCGATCAGCTGGTTCTTCGCCATCGCGCTCGCGAAGATGCCGATCGCGAGAGCGGCCGCGCCGATCAGGAACAGACCGAGGTAGCCGACCACGACCTGCGCCGAGGTGATCTTGCCGTTCACCTTGATCAACGCCGGCATGTACAGCGAGATGAGCAGCAGCACCGCGAGGAACGTCAGCGCGGCGAGGAACTTGCCGAGGATGATCTGCGAGTCACGCACCGGTGACGTGTTGAGCAGGACCATCGAGTGAGTCTGCCGCTCCTCGGAGATCAGCCGGAACGAGAGCAGGAGGCCGGCGGCGATCGAGATGCCGCTCGAGTAGTAGAAGAACCGTTCGAGGACCATCGCGGAGATCTGCTCGCCGCCCATGGCGAACGCCCAGAACAGGATGCCGTCGATGAACAGCAGCACGGACGCGATCACCCACGCGAACGGTGATCGCAGGTACGCGCCGAGCTCCCGGCGGTAGATGATGCTAGTTGCTCCCATCGGCTCCTCCAACGAGTCGAATGAACGTGTTCTCGAGCTCGCTGCGCGAGTAGTCGAGCTTGATGAGATCGAGCTTCGCGTCGACGACCGCGCGGCTGACCTCGGCCCGACAATCGGACGTGGTCGACAGCGCGAACGACAGACCGCCGCCCTGCTCGTATGGATCGGCGACGGCCTTCACGCCGGCGACGGTCTCGAGCACCTTGCGGATGCGGCCCTTCGGGTCGTCGCCGCTCGGCGCGCGCACGGTGACCGTGACCTGCCGGATCTCGCTCTCGCTCGCCGCGAGCTCGCCCTCGCTGCCCGAGCCGAGCAGCTTGCCCTTGCCGAGGATCAGCAGCCGATCGCAGGTCTGGCTGATCTCGGTGAGGATGTGGCTCGAGATCAGGACGGTGTGGTTCTGCTTGAGATCGTGGATGAGGTTGCGCATCTCGACGATCTGCACCGGGTCAAGGCCGCGGGTCGGCTCGTCGAGGATGAGGAACTTCGGCTGGTGGATGATCGCCTGCGCGAGACCGACGCGCTGGCGATAGCCGTGCGACAAGGTCCCGATCAGATCATCCGCGACGTCGCCGAGATCGGTGATGTCGAGGACGTCGGGCATCCGGCGCTTCACCGCCGCGCGCGTCATGCCGCGCAGCTCGCCCGCGAACGACAGGTAGTCGTTGACCACCATGTCCATGTAGAGCGGCGGATGCTCGGGGAGAAACCCGATGCGTTTGCGGACCTCGTGCGGATCGGCGACCGCGTCGACACCGCCGACCTCGATCGAGCCGCCACTGGGGCGTAGATCGCACGCCAGGATGCGCAGCGCGGTCGTCTTGCCCGCGCCATTGAGTCCGAGGAACCCGACGGTCTCGCCGTCGTTGATCTCGAACGACACGGGCCCGAGTGCCCGTTTGCCGCCGTAGAACTTGGAGAGATTCGCTGCTCGAATCATTCGACCTCGCGTGAGCGCCATAGGCGCGGAATCGCTGGGCTTTGTTAAAACGCGGACGCGGAACTGTCAAGCCGCCGAGCCCCCACAAACCAGCGTGTCCCCCGACGATCTTCCCGGGACCTCGCGTTTTGTGTCGTTATGCAAACTGCCGGGACATCTCGGCATGCTCGCTGCACAATCCATCCACATGACCGGGATCCGCTTCGTGTCCCTCGTGGTGCTCGCTGCTGCGAGTGGCTGCGCCGTCGGCAACCCACCACCGCCCGCCTATCCCCAGCAGATGGCGTGGACCGGACCTCCGGGCGGCGCCATCGACGAGGGCTACGGCTACCAGTCCCCCGAAGGTGGTGGATCTTACGAAGGATCCTATCCACCCGACGCCGACTCGGCCGAGCCGTCGGCCGACCCAGCCGACCCCAACTACGCGTTCGGCGACGTCAGCGACGTCGAGATCGAGGCCACGCTCGAGGCCTCTGGCGAGTGGATCGAGGACGAGGACTACGGCCGCGTGTGGCTCCCTTACACCACGGTGGTGGGCGGTGAGTTCACACCGTATGACTCCTCCGGCGACTGGGTCTACACCGACTACGGCTGGTCGTTTCAGTCCGACTTCGACTGGGGCTGGCTCGCCTTCCACTTCGGCAACTGGATGATGTTCGATGATGATCGCTGGGGCTGGGTCCCGGATCACACGTGGGGTCCGTCATGGTGCGAGTGGCGCCACGATGGCAACGACGTCGTCGGCTGGCGCCCGCAGGCGCCCTCGCCGCTTCGCGATCACCGCACCGGCGGTTCGGGCGGCTCCGGCGGCTGGGGCCCTTCGAGCGGTGGCCACGCGACCATTCGCGATCACCGCACGCACGGTTCGCACAAGGATCCGAGCTGGCGGTTCGCGCACGCGAGCGAGCTCTCGAAGCGCGCGCGCTCGTTCCAGGTCGCGACGGCCGATGGCCTGCGCTCGACTCGCCCGGTCGCGCGGCCTCCCGCGGGCCAGCTCGGCGGTCGCGCTGCATCACTGATGGGGGGGCGCCTTCGCGGTCGCGGCTGGGCGGAGACCCATCCGACGCACACGCTCGGCACCTCCGGCACGCGGCCGTGGCGCGGCGGCGAGCTCGGTCTCTCGACCGCGGGCGGTCGCCCGTGGATGCAGCCGCGCGGCACGTGGAATGGCGCCGTGCGCGGCGGCGCTCGCACGCAGCCGCAGGGTGCGCGCAACGAGTGGCGCGGCGACGGTCAGACGCAGCCGCAGGGTGCGCGCAACGAGTGGCGCGGCAACAGTCGCGACTGGCGCCCGACGCAGCGCGACTGGCGCCCGCAGCGCCCGACGATCGATGACGGTCGCGGCCGCACCTTCGGCACGCGCCCCGACGCGGGTGGTGGCTCGCGCATGTGGCCGCAGACCGGCGACGCATACGGCACGGACTCGCGAGGATCGCGCCCGGGCGACGCAGGAACCAGCAGCCCGCAGTGGGGCGATCGCGGATCGCCGAGCCGTCCTTCGTTCGATGGCGGTTCGCGCCCGGGTGGGGACTCACGCCCGAGCGGCGATACCGGATCGCGCGCCTACGGTGATCGCGGCTCGCCGAGCGGCCGCCCGTCGTTCGACAGCGGCTCGCGCGGATCGCCGAGCCGTCCCTCGTTCGACAACGGCTCGCGCGGAGATCGCGGTTCGCCCAGCGGCCGTCCTTCCTTTGGCAGCTCGTCGGGTGGCTCGCGCCCGAGCTTCGATGGTGGCTCGCGCGGTTCGCCGAGTGGCCCGCGCCCGAGCTTCGATGGTGGCTCGCGCGGCTCGTCGGGCGGCTCGCGCCCGAGCCCGTCGTTCAACGGCGGTTCGTCGGGAGGTGGCCGCAGCGCCCCGTCGTCGTCGTCGTCATCGGGCGGCTCGCGCGGTTCGTCGTCGAGCTCCTCGTCGTCGTCCGGTTCGTCACGCTCGAGCGGCGGCGGCGGTCGTCACCGTTAGTCCCGGTCGCCCGCCCATGCGACGATCGCGGCCCGGCTCCGTCCGGACCGTATCGGCATGAGCACCTGGCAGCTACGCATCCTCGCCGTCGGCCTGTTCGCGATCGCGCTCGCCTGCGCCATCGCGTTCTTGGCCATGCGCGACGAGTACATCTCTCTGCGCGATGGCGAGCGGATCGCCGGGACGGTCACCCGCGTCGAGCCGCGGCGAACACAGCTTCGTGTGGACATTGACTACCAACTTCGGGGCGAGTCCGGCGTCTACACCGCGTACGCGCCGCTCGCGGAGGCGGCGCAGTTCCAGGTCGGCGCGAGCGTGGAGCTGATCGCCGCCCGCGCGCGGATCATCCGCGCGAGCAAGATCGAGGGCGAGCGGCCATCGCTGCTGCTCGTCCCCGGTGCGGTCGTCGCGTTCCTCCTGGGTGTGGTCACACTCCTGGCTCCGCGACGCGCCGCGAAGCGCCGGGCCGCGCGCCGCGATCCGCTCGACGTCGTCGTCGATGGCATCGCGCGCACGCGCAACGTTCTCGCCGGGCTCGCCGCGTTCATGCTCGCGGCAGCGACGTTCTTCGTGGTGTTGCTCCGCGCCGATCACGGCGCCAGCTCGACCGAACGCACCGTGATCTGGGTGTTGACCGCGACGACGGTGGGAACCGCGCTGATCCTCGCGTTCGCCGCGTACCGGCTACGCGATCCGCGCAACAACGCGGTGATGACGCTGATCGCCGAGAGACCGCACGACATCGCATGGGTGTACGTGCAGACCGTGCGCAGAAAGGGCCAGACCATCCAGGACGCCGTGATCTGGACGATCGGCAAGAAGCAACACTCGATCCGCCTCGTTCCCGAGGATGCAGATGACCTGGTCGCCGAGCTCGCGCGACGCGCGCCGCACGCGATGCGGCCGTTCTCTGCCGAGACGCAACGGCTCTACCAGCAGGACCCAACCCGCTGGCGCCCAGCTCCGGTCGCGGCGTAGAGGCGCGCACGGCGTGTGTCATCACCAAACTGGCGCGTAGCGGTTTGCGCATCGGGCGGCGCGATGGCATTCCCTGCTGAGTGGAAGCTCCGTATCGCGATCGAGCGCCTGCGCCCCGCTGGCTGCTGACCGTCGCCGCGGTCACGGCCGCGCTGACGGCGATCTCGATCGTCACGATCGACCAGCCGCTCGCCCGGTGGATCTCGCACTACGAGCCGCTGGCGATCTGGGACCGCATCCTGACCGCGCTCGAGTGGGGGCTGGGGCTGCCGCTGATCCCGTGGACGAGCGGCATCGCGCTCGTGGTGACGATGCTCGTGTTCGTCGTCGTCCCTCGGTGGCGGCACCGCGCGCCGGTGTGGATGTTCCTGGCGTCGAGTCACATCCTCGGCCGGATCGCGATGGTCCAGCTGAAGGACCTGACCGGCCGGCTGCGCCCGCTCGAGTGGATCAAGCAGGGCGGCGACGAGACGTTCGGCTGGCTCAAGGGCATCTCGTTTCCCTCCGGCCACGTGGTGCTGTTCGCGAGCGTCATCATCCCGCTGATCTGCGTGTGGCCGAAGGCGCGGCCGCTGCTCGCCGTCATCGGGTTCGCGATGCTCGCGCGGCTGGTCGCCGACGCGCACTATGTCTCCGACGTGATCGGCGCGATCACGCTGGTGTGCCTCGTCACGTGGCTGTGCGGTCAGGCGATCCGACCGCTGGAGCCGCGCGCGGCTTGACGCTCGCGACCGCGACCGTGCCCCCCACGATCAGCGCCGCACCGCCGAGGGACCAGATGGTCGGCGGCGCATCGAACACGGTCCACTGCCAGATCATCGCGAACGCGACCTGCAGGTAGCCAACCGACGTCGCCTTGGCCGCCTTCTCGACCGAGAGGCCCATGGTCAGGAACACCTGGCCGACCTGCGTCGCGATGCCGATCGCCACGAGCAGCAGCCAGTCGATCGGCTGCGGCATCACCCAGGTGGCCGCGGCCCACGGGATCGCGAGCGGGGTGGCGATCAGTGGAAAATAGAACACGATGACGAGCGCGTGCTCGGTGCGCACGAGCTGGCGCACCGTGACGTAGGCGATCGCCGACGTGGTCGCGGCGGCGAGCGCCACGGCGACGCCGAGCGGATCGAGACCGGCGCCGCTCGGATGCACGATCATCAGCACGCCGCCGATGCCGCAGAGCAGCGCGAACGCGGTCGACCAGCCGATCGCCTCGCGCAGGATCCACCAGGCGAGCACGGCGGTGAGCAGCGGCGTGGTGTTCTGGATCGTCGTCGCGTCGGCGAGCGGCAGGTGCGCGATCGCGAGGTAGTAGAACGTGAGGCCGCCGAACCCGAGAACGCCGCGGAGCACGAGACCGCGCTTGTTCTTGCCCCAGGGATGGAGCCCGGCGCGCACCACCATGCCGTACGAGATCACGAGCGTGACCACCGCGCGCGCGAGCACGATCTCTCCGGTGGGAAGGCGCTGGCTCGCGACCTTCACGAGCACGCTCATGACCGAGAAGCCGAACGCGCTCGCGACCATGTACGAGACACCGCGCGACAGCTTCACGCGGGCATCGTACCGTTAGCCGGCCTGGCTGCGATCGATCCACAGACCGATCACGGGCCGGGCGCCATCCTTCGCATCGCCGAGCACGACGAAGATGAAGCCCTCGGAGTAGCTGCCGCGCACGAACGTCGCGGTCTTTGGAAACTGCTTCGCGAACGGCTTGTAGTCGTCGGGAACCTCGGCGGCGGCGAACACCTTCCAGCCGTCGCCCGGACTGATCTCCTCGAACACCTTGCCGGCGCAGGTCACGAACGCCTTGCGCTTGGCCGCGGCGATCAGGCCGACCTTGAACTTCTTGAGGCAACCCTCGCCGCCGATCGCCTTGGTGACCTGGCGGAACGACGCGCCGAGCTTCGCGACGGCGGCGTCCACGGAGGACTGCGAGTCCTTGACCCAGGTCGTGGCGAGGTCGACCTCGGGCGGCGTGGTCTCGGCGGACGCGATCGATGTCGATAGAACGATGAGGACGAGCGCAGCTCTCATCGCTCCAGTCTAACCGGCGGCCGCGGCGGCGAGGTGGCGCGCGAGCAGCGGATAGAGCTGGATGTTCGGCTTGTAGGTCGCGAGCAGGCCCGCGATGGTCGCGAGCACGCGGCCGAGCAACACGAAGGAGCGCGGGATGGTGAGGCCGCTGAGCTGCCTCGCCTGCGCGATCTGCGTCGCGAACGCGGCCTCCCAGTCGAGCTCGCTGACGGCGGCGCCGGGCTTCATCGCGCCGATCAACGACGCGGTCACCGCGACCAGCGCCTCGGGCGCATCCGCCGTGAACCCGAGCGCGGCGAGCTGCGCCGCGGCGGCCTGCTGATCGCCGCCTGCGATCGCCATGACGAGCCGCGCGTATGCACCGCGCTCGGTCGGCGAGAGCTCGAGCGTGCAGCCGAAGTCGAGCATCGCGAGCTTGCCGTCGGGCGTGACCAGGAAGTTGCCGGGGTGCGGATCGGCGTGGACGTGGCCGCGGACGAGGATCTGCGCCGCGATCTCGCCCACCAGCGCGGCGAGCAACGGATCGCGCTCCGCCGGGGTCATGCGCTCGAGGCTCGGGATCAGCCGCTCGCCGTCGATGCGGGTCATGGTCAACACACGCGCGGTGGACAGATCCGGGAACGCGCGCGGCACCAGCACGCCGGCCGCACCGAACGTCCGCAGCGCGTCGGCCTCGGCGACGTAGTCGAGCTCCATCGCGAGCGCGCGAGAGAGCTCGTCGGCAAGCGTGGGGAGATCCACGCCCGGCAGCTCGCCGAACGCGCCGGCGATCGCGCGCAGCGCGGCGATATCGGCGGCGATCACGTCCTCGATGCCAGGGACCTGCACCTTGACCACCACCGAGGTGCCGTCGTGAAGGATCGCGGCGTGGACCTGCGCGAGCGATGCCGCAGCGAGCGGCTCGTCATCGAACGCGGCGAACAGCTCCGCGATCGGCTTGCCGAGCTCGGCCTCGATGCGCGCGCGGATCGAGGCGGCATCGATCGGCGGAACATCGTCCTGCAACCGCGCGAGCTCGGAGGCCCAGATCGGACCGATCAGATCGGGCCGGCACGAGGCGAGCTGGCCGAGCTTCGCGATGCCGCCGCGGAGCTGCGCCGCCATCTGTGCGGTGCGTCGCGCGAGGTCGCGATGATCCTCGGGACGCAGCACGGTCTCGCCCCGCGCCGCGGCCGCGAGCCGCAGCCAGCGCTGCCTGGCGACGAGCGCCGCTCCGGCCTGCGCGAGCTTCGCGGCGCGGGGCGTGGCGCGATAGATCGTGGTGGTTCGATCCTGCACGAGGTTCACGAACGACTGCGCGTCGCGCGTCACCGTGCCCACATCGCGCGCGAGGTCGAGCGAGAACGCATCGAGCCTCCCGCCGAGATGCTTGAGGAGGCGCAGCGTCTCGGAGGCGGTCTCGCGCAGCGGCTGCAGAAGCTGTTCGAACGAGGTCTCGGTGGTCATGAGCGGAGCTCCTTCAGGCACGGGGGACACACCACGAGCTGCGTACCGACGCCGACCGCGGCATCGGCGCCGCGCGGCAGGATCGCGTTGCAGCGCGCGCACAGCGCATTCTTGCCGAGCACGATCGGCTGCCAGCCGAGCACATCATCGATCGACGCGGCGGGGGGCGCCGGCGGCGGCGTGACGATCGGCTTCTTCTCACCGCGTGCCGCGCGCGCGATCGCCTGCGCGTCGGCGGCGACATCGCCGACCAGACCGAACGCGTGACCGAGCACGTTGCGCACGAGGTTCGAGACGCTCATCCCGAGCTCCTGCGCGCGCTCGCGCAGCTCGGCCTCGAGGCTTTCGGGGACGCGCGTGTGGATCACGCGATCCTTGGCCTCGGGCTCGTCGGGTGGTTCGGGCGGCTTCGGTTTTCGTGTCACGTTGTGATACACGATGTATCACGACGTGACACAAGTCAAGAGGCGACCGGGGACGCAGCCGTGCGATGCTGGCGCCGCGATGCCTCTGACCGCTGCCGAGTGCCAGGTCGACGACGACATCCGGCGCGCCGAGACGCTCCCCGCGCGCGCGTTCGTCGAGCCGGAGTTCCTCGGTCGCGAGCTCGAGACCGTGTTCCGCACCAGCTGGCAGCTGGTCCCCGAGCGCGGGGACGATCCTCGACCGCTCGACGAGCAGACCGCATCACGCGGGAGCCGCGTGCCGGTGTCGATGCTCGGCCGGCCGATGTTTCTCCAGCGCGGCTGGGACGACGACACGCTGCGCGCGTTCCCGAACACGTGCACGCACGCCTGGTTCCCGCTCGTGCTCGGCGCGAGCCGCGGTCCCACGCTCGTGTGCGGCCAGCACGGCCGGCGGTTCGATTGCGCCGGGAAGTTCGTCAGCCAGCCCGGGTTCCAGGGCCTCGAGGGCTTTCCGCGCGACTGCGATCACCTGACGTCGCTGCCGGTCGCCGCGTGGCGCCGGATGATGTTCATGAACCTCGATCCCGCGGCGCGCCCGTTCGCCGACGCGTGGTCCGAGATCGATGCCTCGCTCGCGGCGATGCCCGCGCCGTCCGATCGCCTGCCCTCCTCCGAGGTCCGCGAGATCGCCGGCAACTGGAAGCAACACGCGTGGAACTACCTCGACAGGTTTCACATCGGCTACGTCCATCGCCCGCCGGGCGGGCTCGCCGATGCGATCGATCTCGGCAGCTACACCACCGAGCTGTACGAGGACTCCGTCCTCCAGTGGGTGTACGCCGCGAAGCCCGAGGACGGCTTCGATCCCGCGATGCTGCCGGCGCGGTTCCACGATCCGAAGAAGAACCGCCGCGTGTTCGCGCTGTGGTGGTTCGTCTGGCCGAACCTGACGCTCAACTTCTATCCGTGGGGCCTCTCGGTGAACGTGTACCAGCCGGTGCCCGGCCGCCCCGATGCGACGCGCTTCCTCTGGTACCAGTGGGCGATCGATCGCGAGAAGCACGCGCAGCGCGACAAGCGGTGGCTCAGCTCGCAGGTCGACGCCGAGGACGTCGATGCGCTCGCACAGGTCAGCCGCGGCCTGACCTCGGGGTTCGCCCCGCGGGGCCGGTTCGCGCCCGACGACGAACAGGGCCCGCACTGGTTCCACAAGAAGGTCGCGCGGACGGTGTGGGGATGAGCCACCTGCGGCTGATCGTCACCGACGGCCCGGATCGCGGTCGGACCTACGAGGTCGGCGAGGACGAGGCCACGATCGGCTCGCACATCGACTGCGTGGTCGTGCTCGCCGATGACGCGGTCTCCGGCAAGCACGCCGCCGTGCGCGTCGAGGGCGACCAGGTGATCGTGCGCGACCTCGGCTCGCGCAACGGCACCTGGTACGGCCCGTCGGGCGGCGCGCGGATCACCGAGCGCGCGCTCGCGGTCGGCGAGAGCGTGCGCGTCGCGCGGACCACGCTGCGTGTCGAGGCACCGCAGCAGCCGCGCGAGGCGCGCGTCGCGAAGGATGGCATCAGCGTGCGAAGCGACCTGCCCTACGATGAAGCGCGCTCCGCCGTGCTGCGCGAGTTCGAGTACCGCTACGTCGTGGACTTGCTCGCGCGGTTCCGCGGAGACGTCAACGCCGCTGCGCGCGCCGCCGGGCTCCAGCCGAAGCACTTGCTCGCGCTCGCCCCCGCGCAGCGGATCGCGCCGCCCCGCGACGAAGACTGACCGCTGGGGTATGGTCCGCGGCATGGATGTCATCGACGCGATCGGCAATACACCGCTGATCCGGCTCGAGAAGGTCGCCCGGGGCCTACCGGTCCCCGTCTACATCAAGTGCGAGCACCTCAACCCGGGCGGCAGCATCAAGGACCGCACGGCGCGCGCGATCGTGCTCGATGCCGAGGCGCGCGGTCAGCTCACGCCCGGCGCCACGATGATCGAGGGCACGGCCGGTAACACCGGTGTCGGTCTCGCGCTCCTCGCGAGCGCGCGCGGCTATCGCCTGGTCTGCGTGCTCCCCGAGAAGATGGCGGTCGACAAGCGCATCGCGCTCCGCCAGCTCGGCTCCGAGGTGATCATCACGAAGAACGGCCCGCTCACGCAGCCGCACAACTTCCGCAACGTCGCCGCGCGGCTCGCCGAGGAGAACGGCTGGTTCCTCACGAACCAGTTCGGAAACCCGGCGAACCTCGGCGCGCACTACGGCACCACGGCGTATCCCGGCACCGGCGAGGAGGTGCTCGCGCAGGTCAAGGCCGCGGGGTTCTCCACGCTCGGTGCGTTCGTGATGTCGTCGGGCACCGGCGGCACGATCAGCGGCTCGGGCCGCCGGCTCAAGGAGCACGACAAGGGCATCCAGGTGGTGCTCGCGGATCCTGTCGGCAGCTCGATCGCCGACTGGGTCAACACCGGCACGCTCGGGCCCGATGGCCCGTTTGCCGTCGAGGGCATCGGCTCGGGCTCGGTCCCGGGGAACCTGCAGCGCGACGTGCTCGACGCGGCGGAGAGCGTGACCGATGCCGAGGCGTTCGCGATGGTCGAGCGCCTGGTCAAGGAAGAGGGCCTCACCGTCGGCGGATCGACCGGCGTCAACGTGGTCGCGGCGCTGCGCGTGGCGGCGCGCGGCGGGCTCAACGGACCGGTCGTCACGATCGCGTGCGATCAGTGGGACCGCTACAAGTCCACGGCCTGGATGAAGGCGTGGATGGATCGCGAAGCGGCGCAGATCAAGCTGGCCGACTAAGCCGTGAGCGGGCGACCGGCGGCGAGCTCGATGGCCATCGCCTCGGCGGCCTGCTCGAACCGGCCGCGGATCGAGATCGGGAACGAGCGCGTCGTCTCGAGGATCGCCTGGGCGAACAGCCTCCGCTTCGCGTTCATATCGAACGGCATCGACAGCCCCGACTCGGCCGCGACGCGCTGATAGACCTCGTGGACCACGGCGGTGAACATGCCGATCAAGAAGTCGTGACCAAGCTCGGGACCGATCGGGAACGCCATGACGTGATCCTATCGAGATTCGTGGACCACGGGGAACGCGGCGGGGTCGAGATGACCGGTCGCGCCGGTCGGGAAGTAGCCCTCGGCGCCCGGCGGGAGCTTCGAACGATCGAGCGTGCACGCGGCATCGAACATGCGGAGCAGGATCGTGCGGCGTGGACGCGCGCTCGTGTTCTGCGCGCTGCCGTGGAGCGTCAGGCAGTGGTGGATCGAGACATCGCCGGGCGCGAGCGCCAGGTACCGTGCACGCGCGATCTGCGCCTGCTGCTCGGCGGCGAGCGTGGGGATCAGCGATGCCACGCTGGTCGCGGCGAGCGACTGGTTGCCGCCGATCGCGCCCCAGTGGTGGCTGCCGTCGACGACGCGCATGCAGCCGTTGTCCTCGTCCTCGGGGAGGAGCGCGATTCGAAGCGTGGCGACCTGCGCGGGCACGAGATAGCCGATGTACGTGCGGTCCTGGTGCCACTCCACGGAGCCGCCATCGTGCGCGGGCTTGTACAGCAGCGAGTCCTGGAGGAACTGCACGCGGGCGGCACCGAGCACCTCGGCGACGAGCGCGCCGAACCGCGGGTCATACGCGATCCGCGCGAGCGGCTCGTAGCCGCGGGCGATGCCGGTGAGCTCGCGCACGATGCCGTCGGGACCGCGCGGATAGTCGAGCTCGGGGATCGCGGCGGCGAACACGTCGGCGAACGCAGCGAGGTCGGCCGCGGGCACGACGCCGCGTACCACCACGTGACCATCGCGCTCGAACACTTCGCGCAGCACCACGGCCACGCTACCGCGGCAGGGTCGCGGCGACCATCATGCGAAGCGCCTTGCCCACGGTGAGCAGCGGCGCCTTCGAGCGCTGCACGCGCGCGAGCAGCAGCGCTCCCTCGATCAACGACAGCGCGACGACCGCGAGCTGCTTCGCCGCGGCGGCGGGGATGCCGAGGCGCGTGAGGTGCTGCGAGATGCCGGTCTCCCACGCAGCGTAGTGCGCGACGATCGCCTTGCGCACCGGCTCCGACGTGGTCTCGAGCGCGACGGCGGCGACCGGGCAGCCGTGCTGGAACTTCGAGGCCTCGAGATCGTCGGCGAGCAGATCGACGATGTTCGTGATCGCGCTGCCGAGATCCGGCGCGGCCGCGACCACGGCCTCGATCCGGGTGCGCCACTCCTGGCCCGCGGCCTCGAGTGCGGCGGTGGCGAGCTCGTCCTTGCCGCCCGGAAAGTAGAAGTAGAGGGAGCCGCGAGGAGCGCCGCTCTCCTCGACGATGTCGGAGAGACCGGTGGCGTGAAACCCCTGACGACGCAGCAGCGTTCCGGTCGCGGCGACCAGCTTCTGCTTCGTTCGTTCGCCCTTGGTCAGCTCGGTCATGCAGCGACTCCGATCGGCTCACGCTCTGCGCGCGGCGCCGTCCCGCGTTTCGGCCACAGCATCGCACGCAGGCCGCGCCAGATCGCCGTCCACGATCCGAGCCGGAGATCGGGATCGCGCCCGTGACCGAGCTCGTGGATCTGCGCCTGGAACCACATGACTTGAAGCGCGTCGTCGAGGAGGCGGATCCGGCTCCGGATGCTCACCGTGGGTGCGGTCTCGACCGTGCCGTCGAGGAGCTGGCGCGGCAGCTCCGGGGCATGGGTCATCGGGCGGGCGAGACCGACGACGTCGATCGCGCCGGAGCCGATCGCGGCCTCCATCGTGGTGCGGCTGCGCATGCCGCCGGTGAGGAGGATCGGCACCGAGGTGACCGTGCGGATCTGCTCCGCGTAGCTGAGGAAGTACGCCTCGCGATCGCGAGAGCTCGCGCGCTGCGCCATCGCCGGGTTCTCGTAGTTACCGCCGGAGACCTCGAGCAGATCGATGCCGGCGACCTCGAGCGATCGCGCGACCTCCATCGCCTCCTCCAGGGTGAACCCGCCGCGCTGAAAATCGGCGGAGTTGAGCTTCACGCCGATCGGGAACCCGGGGCCTACCGCCGCGCGAACGGCGCGCACGACCTCGAGCAAGAACCGGCTGCGGCGCACCGCATCACCGCCCCACGCGTCGTCGCGGCGGTTCACGTGCCCCGAGAGGAACTGCGAGATCAGATAGCCGTGCGCCGCGTGCAGCTCCACGCCCGCGAAGCCCGCGAGCTTCGCCACGCGCGCCGCCGTCGCGAACCGAGCGATCAGCGCGACGATCTCGTCCTCGGTCATCGCACGCGGCACGGCGAACGCACCGGCGAAGCCCTTCATCGGCACGGCGCTCGGCGCGAGCGGCTGCTTCGACATCCGGCGTGGCGCCTGGCGACCGGCGTGGTTGAGCTGCATCCACAGCTTCGCCCCACCGCGCTGCGCGGCCGTGGCCCACGCGGTGAGCTCGGCGAGGTGCCGCTCGTCGGTGATCACCACGTTGCCGGGCTCGGCGCGCCCGCTCGGATCCACGATCACGTGGCCGGTGATCAGGAGGCCTGCCCCGCTCTGTCCCCACCGCTCGTAGACGCGAACCAGCTCCGCCGTCGGCGCGCCGGTATCCGGATCGCCGAGGCACTCCGACATCGCGGCCTTCGCGAGTCGGTTGGGGAGCGAGGAGCCGTTCGGCAGGAGCAGCGACGAGGCGAGGATCGACATGCCCGCATGATTATACCGACCAGCATATTCTGCAAGCGCGAATTATGACGTTCGGTATATTCTACCGCGGAGCGGCCGATCGCTGCCCTGGATCACCGTCGCGGACCAGCGCCCATCGGGGTTGACGCCGCTATCCGGGCGGATGCTGAACGTGATCTGGAGGTGCTCGCCTTCGACCCGCCGGCCGAGGATCCGCCCGTGGAACGGCGGAGGAGGATTTCCCGTCGCCTCGACCTGCCTGGGCCGAGCGTCGCAAAGGCGAGGCGGCGGCGAAGCACGCTAGTTCCGGCAGTGCGGCGGATCCTCGTCGGGGATCCCGGGCCATCGCGTGCCGCCGCAGCTGTGCGCCTTGAACTGGTTGTAGATCAGGCACTCGTGCGGCGTGCCGTTCGCGAGGTTGCCGTCGTCATCGTCGACGGCGAGCATCGCGCGGTACCATTGCGCCCGCGTCTGCGCGATCGCGATCGGGCGCAGCATCAACCGCTTCAGCGGCTCGCCCGTCATGCCCGATTGCTCGAGGTCGGTGAGGATGTCCCACACCACCGCACCGAGGAGCTGCCCCTTCGCGTGCACGCCCTTCTTCTTCGGGTCGTAGCACTCGAAGGCCGGATCCTCGAGGTCGCGCACGGGCCGACCATCGGTCAGGAAGCCCGGGCCGATCAGGTGGCTGTTGGTCTGGAGGAAGCTGATCATGTCGCCGATGAACTCGCCGAGACCGCCGTCGATCCCATCGCCGGGCAGGTTCTGATCGAGACCGTGGCCCCATTCGTGGGCGACCACGTCGAAGATCCGGCCCGAGTTGTTGCAGCCGTTGCCGGCGACGAAGAAGTTGATCGAGCTGCCATTCCAGAACGCGTTGCACGTGCGCGGGAGATCCACGTTCGCGAGCAGCGGCTGGTTGATCCACGCGTTGTCGGGATAGACGGTGGCGACGAACCGGTTCGTGCGATTGACGCCCCAGAACACGTCGCGCTCCTGCGGCGTGGAGCGCGACTCCGTCCACTCGAGCGCGTACTGCTTGTCGGGCCGGGACACGCCCACGAACTGCGCCTCCGGGCCACCGACGTTGTGGACGCGCACGTAGTCGCCCTGGAGGTTCGCGGTCACCATCGTGGGCCCGGTCGCGCCACGGATACGGAACGTTCCGTCGGGCTCGGTCGTGGTGCCGCCGCGACGCGCATGGAGCCGGAGATATCCGGCCGGCATCTCGATGATCGGGTCACCGACCGTGCGCTCGTCGACGAAGTTCGTCGCCTTGCCCGTGTGGTCGTAGTGGTTCGCATCGAAGCCGTCGATCAGCCGCGCGGTGCGCGCATCGACGTTGACCACGATCTGACGCTCGCTGCGCCACGCGGTGACCTCCCACGCGAGCGTGTACGTGACGGTGCCGGGGGCGCGCTCGGGCAGCACCACGAGGCGCGCGCCGTCGCGATCGCCCTGCGCGGGCGGATCGATCGCAGCGCGGACCGCGTCGATCGCGTCGCCCTCGGCGATCTCCGGCGTGATCGACAGCTCGCCGATGCGGTGCGTGACGCCCTGCACGAGCACGAGGTGCCCGTGCGAGATCGTGAGGCCGAGGTGCGCCCCGATCACCGGCAGGCCGCGGTAGCGCTGCGCGAGCTGGATCGAGGTCAGCTCGGGATCGACGACGCTGCCAGCATCGACCAGCTCGGTGGTCCCCAGCGCGCCGGCGTGCTCGGCGATGAACGCCGGGACATCGCCAGCGGTGAACGCGACTCCGGCGCCGGTCATCTCGCGCACCGTGCCGAGCACCGGATCCATCTCGACGTCGCCCGCACCGAGGTGCTGGATGACCGCGGGCTCGGGCTCGTCGGTCGGCGGTTCGCCGAGCGCGAACGGTGGTGGACCCGACCGTCCGCCACATCCGACCGCGAGAAGGACCGCGAGCGTAGCGAAGCGCTGCATCCCCCAACGGTAGCGCATGTCGCGGCGGCGGAGTCGCGCGCCTCGAAAAACTGACAACCGGCACGTGATCCGCACGGGTTGGTGGAGGCCATCGGGGCCAGCCGGTCGCACGTGCTCCTCTACGACGGCTGCTAATCGGCGGAGGCTCGCGGCAGCGAGATGGTGAACACGCACCCTCGGTCGGGCAGGTTCTGCACCGACAAGGTACCGCCGTTGGCCTCGACGGCGCGGCGGCTGATCGTTAGCCCGAGGCCGAGCCCACTGCGATCGGCACCGTGCTGCACGAACGGTTCGAAGATCGCCTCCGCGGTCCCCGGAGCGAATCCGCCGCACTCGTCCTCGACCTCGATCACGACGCGCTCCTTCACGGCACGCGCGCGGAGCCAGATCCGGCCATTGCGCCCCGTGAACTTCACGGCGTTCTGCAGGAGGTTCGCGATCGCCGACGACAGCAGCGGGCGATCGACCTCGACGACCAGCCGCTCCTCGATCTCGAGCGCATAGAACAGCCCCTTGGCCTTCGCGGCCATCGCGGTGAACACGCTGACCTCGTCGAGGAGCCCGTCGAGCTCGATCCTGGTTCGCCGGAGCGGCATGCCCGCGGTCAGGCGCACGTCGGTGAGCGAACGCTCGACGAGCTCCACGAGCTCGAACAGGCTGCGGTCGAGCAAGGCGGCGGTCGCGCCGCCGACCGCCGCCGTACCGCGCTTGATCGCGTGGAAGGCCAGCGTGGCGGTGCCGACCTTGTTGCGCAGCTCGTGCGCGAGCGAGCCGAGCTGTTCGTTGAGGGTGCGAGCTCCCTGTTCGGACGTGATCCGCGCATGCTGCGCCCCGAACGCGGTCACGGCCTCGGCGATCGCGTTGTCGAGGCACAGGTTGAACGTGTGAAACTCGTGGACCGTGATCGGCTCGCCGCGCTCCTCGGCAAGCTCGGTCAGCGCCTGACACAGGTCGCCGTAGTCATGCACGACCTGATCGACGGTGAATCCCTTCTGCATCAGCTCCGTCCCATGCCGCTGGGCCGTGGCGCCGATCGCATCCCCCGTCCGCGCCGCCGGTGACTCTCCGCGCAACGCCTCGACCAGCTGGCCGATCAACGACGGGATCCCGGTGCCGCTATCCGGCCCCGCGGGGGCGGGGGCCCGGCGCGCCGCGACCTTCGCGCCGCAGCGGTCGATCAGCTCCTGTCGGTTTGCCATCATGAACTCGTGAAGCATCGGCCTCCCCTCGTGTGTCGTCATCTGCACCCTCATGGCTGACAGCGATGC
>JBBRED010000062.1:0-29188 GCA_038203335.1 Haliangiales bacterium
GGCCTCGCACGCACGCGTCCGGATCAGGCCGATGGTGTCGCGCGTCTTGGCGGCGGTGGCGTGGGCCTGGGCGAAGTACGTGCGCGCGATACCACCGAGGCGCGCGAGGCCGGCCGCGTAGCCGAGCTGCGCGTAGATCTCGGCGATCGGCAGGTTGTCGCCGCCTTGCTCGGCGAGGTTGATCGCGGTCAACGCGGCGCCCACGAGGCCGAGCGAATCCTCGTTGAAGAAGAAGTGCGTGGTCATCTGCGCGAACGCGAGCGCAGCCTCGACCACGCGCGGCTCCGGGGTGGCCGATGGCGCGCGGCGGCGGAGGGTGCGCGTCCACAGCTGCTGTGCGAGGCCGCGGGTGATCGAGGCACCGAGGCGCATTCGAGACGCGGGGAGCGGATGGCCGAGCTCGTCGAGAGCGCGCCGCGAGTGGGTCGCGAGGCCGGCGACATCGCCGAGCGCGTAGCTCGCCTCGCCGAGGCGGCGCATCCAGCGCCCGCGCTTCGCGGCGGGGGCGTCCGTCGCGAGCACGAGCAGACGCTCGAGCAGCGTGCGCGACTCGCCGTACGCGGCGGTATCCAGCGCGTGATCGGCGGCGCGCTCGAGGTAATCGATCGTGCGCCCGTGATCGCTCGCTTGCTCCCAGTGGTGAGCGAGCTCGGCGAGGCGCAGGCCGAAATCGGGGTCGGCGTGGTGTCGCTGCTCCACGGCGATCGCCGCGCGGCGGTGGAGATCGCAGCGGGCGTCGTCGGTGAGCTCGGCGTACGCGAGCTCGCGCAGCGAATCGTGCTCGAACCGGAGCTGGCCTTCGACCTCGGCCACGACGTGGCGCTGGATCAGCTCGGTGACGCTCGCGCGCGAGGAATCGGCGGTGATGCCCGCGGTGGCGGTCAGCACGGCCGCATCGCACGCCCGACCGAGCACGGCGGCGGCGAGCGCGAGCGCGCGCGCATCGGGCGAGAGCTGGCGCAGCCGACGCCGCGCGAGCTCCTGCACCGAGCCGGGCGTGGGGAGATGATCGTACGAGTCGTCGTCGCGGCGAGACAGCTGCCACCGCCCGCCGGAGCGCTCGACGACGCCATCGTCGACCGCGATCCGCAGGTACTCGGCGGCGAACAGCGGATTACCCTCGGAGCGCTTCGAGACGTAGTCGGCGAGGGCAGGGACCTCGTCGTCGAGAGCGAGCATGTCGCGCACCATCTCGCCGACCGCCGCGCGATCGAGGCGCGCCACCGGCAGCCGCTCCGCCTTCAGCGAAGCGAGCGTGGCCCCGAGCTCGGGCGAGATCTCGTCGGCGCGCACCGTGGTCAGCACGAACACCGGCGTGCGCGAGAACCAGGTCGGCGTCAACGAGCGCAGGAACGCGAGGGTCAGCTCGTCGGCCCACTGCAGGTCGTCGAGGACGAGCAGGAGCGGCTCGGCGAGCGCGAGCGTGGCGACCACCTCGCGCAGCACCGAGAGCACGCGATAGCGCGCGGCTGCCGCGGCCCCGGCGGTGGGGCCCACGCGGTCGATCGTGCGCGCGAACCCGTAGAGCGCCGGCTCGTAGGCAGCGAGCAGACCACCATCGATACCGAGCAGGCGATCCGCCTCGACCGGTCCGCCCTCGCGGCAGCGATCCGCGATCGCGCGCAGCAGCGGACGTAGCGGGTGGAGCGGCGCGCCACGCACGTCCTCGCCGACCGCGATCGGCTCGCACTCGCCAGTGATGACGCGCAGGTCCCAGCCGCCGGCGGCGCGCGTGGCGATCTCTCCGGCGAGGCGGGTCTTGCCGGCGCCGCTCTCCCCGACAAGCACCGCGCTGCCGCCGATGCCGTATGCGATCCGCGCCATGTGCGCGTCGAAGCCCTTGAGGACCTCCATGCGCCCCGCGAGCCGAGGACGATACGTGTACGCGCGGGCGCGCGGGCGATCATCGGCGAGCGCCACGCGCGGTGACGCACCGATCGCCACGAGCGCGGTGGCGACATCCTCGGCGTAGCCGAGCCGATCGCGCGGCGCCTTCGCGAGCATGCGCATGACCACGTCGTCGAATCGCGCGGCGCTCGGCGCGAACCGCGAGGGCGGCAGCGGCGGCTCCTCCATGTGCTGGAGCAGCACGTTCTTGCCGCCCTCCTCGATGAACGGCGGCCGACCGGTGAGCGCCTGATAGAGGATGCAGCCGAGCGCGTAGATGTCCGCGCGCGCATCCACGACCTCACCGCGCGCCTGCTCCGGCGCCATGTAGTGCACGGTGCCGCGCGCGTAGCCGCCGACCTCGAGCACCTCGCGCGCACCGTCGGGATCCCACTGCGACGCGAGCCCGAAATCGAACAGTACGGGCTCGTCGGCGCCGACGAGGAAGATGTTGCCGGGCGACAGATCGCGATGGATCACGCCCTGGCCGTGCACGTAGGCGAGCGGCTCGCAGATCTTGCGGAACACGGTCGCGACATGCGCCAGCGAGTACGGCGGCGTGGACCTCACATCCGCCGGGATGTCCTCGAACTCGGCGTGGCGTTCGGGCCGCGCGCGTCCCGGCGCCTTGAGATCCTTGGTGCTGTCATCCGGCTGCATCGGCTCCGGGAACCACACGCGGAGGTCATCGCGCAGCGTACGGCCTCGCAGCAGCTCCATCGCGTACCAGGGCATGCCGTCACTGGCGACGCCGTGGTCCTTGATGCGCACCACGCCCGGATGCTCGAGCTCCCTCAGCATCAGGATCTCGCGACGGATCGATTCGAGCGTCGATTCGGTCGCGACGCGCACGGTCTTCACCGCCGCGGACGCACCGTTCGCGTGCACCGCCTCGTAGACCACGCCCATCCCACCGCGTCCGAGGACGTCGATGACCTGGTAGTCGCTGATCTGCCGAAGCTCCGCCATCAGCGCTGCGCGACCACCTTACCGGCCTTCATCAGGAAGTCCATGCGGCACCAGAATCCAAGCTCCGCCCGGATCGTGCCACTGGCGAGGCCGCATTCGGCGGCGATCGGATGACTATCGACCGGGACGATCGTGATGTCGTGCGGATGGGTGAACCAGCCGTCGTGGAACTTCACGAGGTGCGCCGGGGCCTCGATGACCGCCTGGTAGCAGGCCTTCGTCGGATCGGTCGCATCGCGGAACTGCTTGAGGAACACCATCGGCACGTCGCCGGTGAGGAGATCACCGAGCGCGTTCTTCAGCAGATCCCACATCGGGATCGGGAGACCGCGGACGTCGCCCATCATGTCCTTCAGCCTGGGCCACACGTCCTCGAACGCGCGCTTGACGTCGCCCGCCCACGAGCCCGCGGGCGCCGGCGCGTCCTGGGTCGACGTCATCGTCATCAGCCGCAGCACCTGCGCCTGCGACTCGGGTGAGTATTTCGCGATCACCAGAGCGTCGACCGAGAACGCACCGGGGGCATCCGGCGCCGGCGGCATCATCAGGGTCGCGGTCTGCTTGAAGAACCCGAACACCTCGCGCCCCGTCACCATCGCCGCGACGTTGTCGACGAACACGTACGGCAGGTACCAGCCGATCTGCCCCGCGATCCACGTGCCGTCCTTCATCGTGCCCTGCACGACCGGGATCCACACCCCGAAGTCGCGCTCGCTCATCCAGCCCTTCTCCGAGTCGGGGGGGACGGTCGAGTACGAGTCGGTGATGTCCGCGCACACGATCGTGGCGAACGGCGCGAGCGGCTTGTATATGATGTCGGGCCCGCACACGGCGTTGAGCTGCTGGTCGCAGATCGACTGCAGCGCCGCGATGTCCGCGGTCACCATGAACGAGTACATGATCGCGCCGTTCAGCTCGAGCGGCGGGGCCATCACCAGGTCGCCACCGCGGGCGATGTAATCAGGTTGCGTCACCGATGATCTCCGTTGGTCGCCCGCAGATCGCGCGCGACGCGTGCATGCCGCCCATGGTCGCTGCTTCGACGCAGCCGACGTTCATCCCCGTCTTGAGATAATCCCCAGCGAGGTACAGGTTCGTGAAGCCGGCGCCCTGCGTGCCGAGCCGGAAGTCGACGCTGCCCGGCACCGCGAGCACGTAGCGATCGCTCGGGTTCAACGTGGCCAGCCAGTACTGCGTATCGAACCGCGCCGGTCCCACGGCGGGCGAATTCGGCGCGACGAGGATCTGGTAGTCGAGTCCGTTCGGATTTCCCGGCGGCGATTGCGCGGGCCACAAGCCGCCCGCCCAGCTCCCGAGCCAGCCGAGCGCGTTCGCCTTGACCCGCGCATCCTGGCGCTGCGCGTAGCCGTGCTCGCTGCGCGGTGGTGGCGGCTCGTCATCGGGCAGGGGGCTGCACAGGTACGCGATGTTCTTCGGCGTCGCATGGGCCGGCCAGTCCTCGCGCACCACGAGGTGCGTCATGTCGGCCCACGTGTCCATCGGCTCGGCGTAGCCGTCGAGCACCGGGCTCGGCAACGTCCAGCCCAGGCCGGCGAGATCCGTGGACATCCACAGCTGAGTGGCCTGCGTCTGCGTGGTCTTGACCTTGTCGACCATCGTGGCGAGCGCGGGGCTCGCGTCGATCAGCTCCTTCGCGATGTAGGGGAACACGCCGACGGAGCAGCCGAGGATCACGAGATCGAAGTCCGTGCCCTGCTCGAGGATCCTCGGCGGGATCGGATCCGGCCACTCGGTCCACCAGTCCTCGAGGTCCGCACCGGAGCTCTGGAGGGTCTTGCCGTCGGCGAGCAGCTCGTACTTCGGCTCGCTCGGCCAGCACAGCAGATCCTTCACGGGGACCAGAGGATCGTAGACACCGATCGGCATCGCCTGCCGGCCGATCACGATCCGCGCGATCTGCGTCTTGTCCTCGGAGAGCTGCAGGTCATCGACGCGCGAGAAGAACTCGAACTTCACGCCGCGCTGCTTCAGCACCAGGTAGAGCGGCGCGAAGATCGTGTCGCCCATGCCCGCCTGCATCATCCACATCACCGCGCCCTTGTAGGTCCAGCACAGGCGAAGGATGCCGTTGATCGCGGTGCCGGCGCCGACCTGCCCGGGCAGCGAGAACCCGAGGTCGTACATGCCGCTGATGTACGCGCTGTTCACCGAGATCGTGTGCGCGCCGTACTTCGTGAGCCAGTCGCGGAAGTCGAGCGAGTCGAGCTTGAACCAGTCGTACGGAGGGAGGATCACGCCGCTCTCGATGGTGCCCTTGATCGCCGCGATGCCGAGATCGACCGTGCAGAAGTCCCGCCGCCAGTCCATGTCGGTGTCGAGGTTGCTGGCCTTGTCGTGCAGCCACTCCTGCAGCGCGTGCAGCTCGCGGTACACGCCGATCGCGTCGCGCACGATCGCGTTGGTGTGCGCGGCTTCGAGGTTGTCGTGGCGATCCGGCAGCTGGTTCGCCTTGCCGAACAGCTCTTTCAGCCAGCCGATGATCATCTCGATCATCTCCCACGGCGTCGGCAGCACGCCGCCGTCGCCGGGCAGGCCGCTGTTCGGCGGGAAGTCCATCGGCCACGGCACGTACGAGTTGCCGATCTGCTCCATCAGCACCACGTAGCTGTGCGGCTTGAACGCGTCCTGCCAGGTCGCGAGCGGCGTTCCCGGCGGTCGGTTCAGCTCGCCGTATGCGGCGCGCAGCACCTTGAACGCGTTCTCGTAGAACCCGAGCAGGATGTGGAGGCCGTGCTCCTCGATCCGCTGGTAGTGATCCGCGTTGCGACCGGAGGCCCCTTTGCCGCCGAGCCGCCACCCGAGTTGATAGATGGTGAGGTCGTAATCGTCCTGCCAGCCGGGTGCGTTCGTGATCTCGAACGCGGCCGTCAGTGCGCCCATTCCTCCACCGAGGACTGCGATCTGCTGCTTCGCCATACGTGGTCGTGCAGCATAACGCGGTCGGCCTGCCGCAAACTGCAGCAGGGCGTAACGCTAGCGACGGCCGCGGCCGCGCTGCAGCGCGTGCTCGACGAGCGGGCGCAGCTCGTCGGCGAGCTCGGGCGCGTAGACGAGGCGGATCGCCGCCATTGGCTGTCCGAGCGGCATGTCCTCGAGCAGGCGCGAGAGCGTGACCGCGCCGTACTTCGGGTGATCGATCACGTGCAGCTCCTCGTGATCCGCGGCGAGGTACCCGACCTGCCGCGCGGTATCGAGGTGCAGATAACTCGTGGCGTGGGCGCCGAACGTCTTCGTCGCGACCTCGAGCGCCTGCGGCCACAGATAGTCGGCGGCGGCCTTGTCGTCACCGAGATCGAACGTCTTGAACAGCCGGCGATCGGTGAGGCGCGCCGAGAGATCACGGAGCACCGGATCGGTCGAGGCCGGACCATCGCGGCCCGCCCAGCGATCCATCGCGGTCGACAGCGAGATGTCGTGGAGGCGAAGGTAGTCGTCGACGTCGACGGTCTTGCCGCGCGCCATGGCGCCGGCGATCGGCAGCCCCGGCGGCTCGACGTCCTGGCGCGCGAGCTGCGCGAATCGCTCGAGGGTCTTGATGAACATCCACTCGGCCGCGCGAACGGTCTTGTGGTGATAGACCTGCGCGTACATGTACGAACGCGCGAACAGGTACTGCTCGACAGCGTACATGCCCCGGCGATAGTCGATGACGAGGTCGGTCGGATCGTCGTTGCCGGTGTGAACGTTCGCGACCTGGATCGCGTGGATGATCCAGTCGAGATCGTAGGTCGCGTAGCCGGCGCCGGAGTAGTGACCGTCGCGCAGCAAATAGTCGAGCCGATCGACATCGAGCTGCGAGCTGACGAGCTTGCGCGCGAACGCGGGCTTGTAGCCCTTGCCCCAGAACGCGCCGAGCGTCTCGGGGAGGCCGGGCTCGAGCGCCTCGAGGGCCGCGCGGAGCTCGGCGTTCTCGGCCACGATGCGGCCGCCCCACCGCTCGTGATCGTGACCGGCGAACACGTGCTCCCACGCGTGCGAGAACGGACCGTGGCCGATGTCGTGGAGCAGCGCCGCGACCTTGATGTGGCGCGCGAGCTGCGGCGCGAGATCGAGCCGGCGGGTCACGCGCTGCGCGATGTGGAACGCGCCGAGCGCGTGGCCGAACCGCGAGTGCTCGGCACCGGGATAGACGAGCCACGCGAAGCCCATCTGCTTGATCCGCCGCAGCCGCTGCATGGCGTGCGTGTCGAGAAGGTCCGCGATCGGGCGGTCCTCGCCCTTGAACTCGATCAGGCCGTGAACCGGATCGCGAAACACCCGGTCTTTGACCGTCGACACGAAGCGACTCTACCGCGCGAGGTCGCAGATTTCTGTGCGAGGCGGCGGGTAACCCACATCGATCATGCCGATCGTGCTGCCGTCTGGGACGTCGCGCCGCGCTAAGCTCCCCGAGTGAAGCCCACCCGGCGCGTCGCGATCGAGCGCATCGATGCCGGAGGGCGTCGCGCGGATCGCGATGCGGTCGTGATCGAGGCGCCGCTGCAGCTGCGCGCCCGCGGCGCTCCGGTCGCGACGATCATGCGCACGCCGGGGCACGACCTCGAGCTGGTCACCGGTCTGCTCCACGCCGAGTCGGTGCCGCCGGCGATGATCGTCCAGGTCGACGACGACGCCGTCGACATCGATGTCGATGCATCAGCGTTCGCCGGTCGCGGACTGTTGTCCTCGGCGGCGTGCGGCGTGTGCGGCCGCGTCGCGATCGCGGATCTCGAGCTGCGCGCGAAGGAGGTCGCCGCCGACTCGACGATCTCGCTCGCCGCGGTCCACCGCATGCCCGATGCCCTGCGCGCCGCGCAGCACGTGTTCGACGACACCGGCGGCCTCCACGCCTGCGGCCTGTTCACGCTCGACGGCGAGCTGATCGCCGCGCGCGAGGACGTGGGGCGCCACAACGCGGTCGACAAGATCGTCGGCTGGACGCGCACCGATCCGATCGATCCGGCGCGCCACGCGCTGTTCCTCTCGGGCCGGCTCGGCTACGAGCTCGTGCAGAAGGCGATCATGCTCGGCGTGCCGGTGGTCGCGGCGGTCTCGGCACCGAGCTCGCTCGCGATCGAACTGGCCGAGCGATTCAACGTGGCGCTCGTCGGCTTCGTGCGCGGCGAGCGCGCGAACGTCTACGCGCACGCCTGGCGGATTCGATAGTAGGGTCCGGTCATGGGCGAGATGAAGAAGCTCCGCAGCCGCATGGCGGAGCTCGAGGGGAAGATGCGGGAGCTCCAGCGCGAGCTCGCGCGCAGCAGTGCCGGAGGATTCCGCGCGATGCGAGAGAGCAGGCGCTGCCCGGCGTGCGGCAGCGGCTACCTCCTCCACATCCCGGCGGCGACCGAGCTCGGCCGGCGCGGACCGACCCCGCTCTCGGTTCATCACGAGGCCGGCTTCTGGGGCGCGACGTCGAAGGGACCGATCGAGCATTTCATCTGTCGCGGTTGCAAGCTGATCGAGAGTCACGCGATCGATCTCGACGGCATCACCGCCGACGGCGAGACCGTGATCGCGATCGATCCCGAGCCCGAGCACCCGCCGAGCGGCGGACCGTTTCGCTGACATGTCCGAGACGAAGAAGCTCCGCAGCCGGATCACGAAGCTCGAGCAGCAGATGCTCGAGCAGCACCAGCAGATCCTCGAGCAGCACCAGCAGATTCTCGATCTGAAGCGACAGCTCGCGCTCGCCGCGGGCCGCCGGGTGCACTGGATGCGCGACAACCGGCGCCGCCCGGCCGGAGATGGCGATCGCCTGCTCCCCATCCCGGCCGCCACCGAGCTCGGTCGGCGCGGCGCCACACCACTCGCGGTCGTCCACGAGTCGGGGTTCTTCGGCTCGACCGGGAAGGGCCCGGTCGAGCACTACATCTGCCGTCGTTGCCACCTGATCGAGAGCCACGTGATCGATCTCGATGGAATCGAACCCGACCGCACGTCGGTGATCGCGCTCGAGCCCGCGCCGGAGCTCGAGCCTTCGGGCGGACCGTTCCGCTGAGCTACTTCGTCGGCTTCGCGGCGGGCTTCTCGGCCTTCGGCGCCTGCGTCGCGATCACCTTGTCCTTGAACTTCGCGTAGGCGCCGGCCGGCACGATCTTCGTCGAGACGAGCTGATCCTTCTTCGCGTACGGGCGGCCCGCGATGATCTTCTTGGCGTACGCGTCGCCGATGCCCGGCAGCGCGATCAGATCCGCCTCACTGGCGGTGTTGAGATCGAGCGGCTCGACCTTCGGCGCGGGCTCGCTCTTCGCGGGCGGCGCGGGCTTCGCCATGTCGGCGTGCGAGGCCGTGAACAGCGAGGTGGCGAGGACGAACGCAGCGACGAGGTGCTTGATCATGACGGGACAATGCGCCGATCCGCGCGCACGCGGCTCGCCCATCGTCCAGGCGAATTACCGATGCCCGATCTCCTGGACTTGACGACGGCGCACATTCGGAATACCGACGGTGGTTGACGCGTTCGCCCCCCGCCTGGGGAGGCGCTTTCTTGCCTCCGATCCATCCGAACCCATAGGGTCATCCGACGATGCTTCACCGTCTGTCTGTTTTCACTCTCGCCCTCGCGCTCGCCGCGTGCGGCAAGACGACCAAGGAACCGACCTCCACCGAGCCCGCGACCGGCGGCGGTGGAGGTGGAGGTGGCGGCGGCACGCAGGTCGCGAAGGTCGACGCTCCGTCGAGCCCGCCGGCCCGCGCCACAGCGCGCGGCCCCGAGCACGCGGTGTACTCGCTCGTCGACAACCGGCTGTCGGCGCACCTCACCCGCGGCGGCGGCCTCCTGCTTCCCGCGGGCTCGGCCGGCTTCGCGAAGTACATCCGGTTCGGCAACATGATGAAGGGTGGCAAGAAGGCGTGGGACCTCCGCCAGACCGAGGGCGGCGTGAAGGTCGCGCGGATGACCGGCAAGACCGCGAGCGTGTTCGTGCCGCTGTCGGCGGCCGAGGCCGGCCGGAACATCGTGCGCATGCGCGTGTTCTCGAAGGCCGACGGCGCGATCAGCCTGAAGGTCAACGACAACAAGGACATCAACGGCAAGCTCGCCAACGGCTGGTCGACGCTCGAGCTCGGTGTCCCGGCGGGGCAGCTCAAGGACGGCGAGAACTCGCTGTCGTTCTTCGCGAAGCCGTCGGAGGCCTCGGTCGCGTGGATCCAGATCGGCGGCAGCGCGGCTCCCGGCGATGACGGCAGCGTGCAGTTCTACGATCCGGCGCAGAAGGCGCTGCAGCTCCCGAAGGACTCGACCCTCTCGTACTACGTGATGATCCCCGACAAGGCGAAGCTGACGGGCGACCTCAGCGACGGCGCCTGCCAGATCGGCGTGCTCGCGACCGCCGAGGACGGCTCGACCGCCGAGGGCAAGCTCGTCGGCACCGGCTCCGCGGTGGACCTCGCCGCGCTCGGTGGCAAGGCGGTTCGTCTCGACCTCGACGGCCTCGGCTGCGCGAAGTCGTCGCTGTCCAACGCGTCGCTCGTGATCCCCGGCGCGCCGGCGCAGGTGAAGCGCGGCACGCCGCCGAAGTACGTCGTCTACGTGATCATGGACTCGCTGCGCGCCGATCGCGTGCGGCCGTTCAACCCGAAGGCGCGCCCCGAGGCGCCGAACTTCGAGAAGCTCGCCGAGACCTCGACGCTGTTCATGAACAACTACGTCCAGGGCAACGAGAGCCAGGTCTCGCACGCCGCGATGTGGACCTCGATGTACCTCGCGAAGCACAAGGCGATCGAGATGAAGGACGTGCTTCCCGACCGGTACGTCACGATCGACGAGGTCGCGAAGAAGAGCGGCAAGTTCACCGCCGGTGCGTCGGCGAACGGCTACATCCGCCCCAAGCGCGGCTACGGCGCGTCGTGGGACAAGTACATCAACCACATCGAGTCGAGCCTCGGCCTCAAGGGCGCGGACGTGATGGAGAAGGGCCTGTCGTTCGTGACGCCGAAGAAGGACCAGCCGTGGTTCCTCTACCTCGGCCTGATCGACACGCACGTCACGTGGCGCGCGAAGCAGCCGTGGATGGACAAGTACGACGGCGGCTACAAGGGCCGGTTCGCGACCGAGTACGGCGATGACGGCCCGAATGGCTCCAACGGCAAGGACCTCACGGATCGCGAGAAGGAGCACGTCCGCGCGCTCTACGACTCGAACGTCTCGTACCAGGACGACATCCTCGGCCAGCTCGTGGCGAAGCTCCAGGCGTGGGGCGTGTGGGACCAGACGATGCTGATCGTCACGGCCGATCACGGCGACGAGCAGTGGGAGGACGGTCGCGTCGGTCATGGCGGCAGCTCGCGCGAGACCCTCGTGCACGTGCCGCTGCTCATCCACTACCCGGCGATGTTCCCCTCGGCGAAGATCACCGAGGGCACCGAGGGCATCGACATCGTCCCGACGCTCGCGGACGCACTCGGCGTGGCCACCGACCCGGAGTGGCAGGGCCAGTCGCTGATAAACCTCGCGAACGGCGGCGGCGGCTATCCGCTGATGTCGTTCTCGTCGCGCTACGAGCTCGGCCACGCGGCACGCGTGGGTCACTGGAAGGCGCACCTGATGGCGACCGGCTCGCCGAAGATCTTCGACCTCGCGAAGGACAAGGGCGAGAAGACGGACCTGTGGGGCAAGTCCCCGATCGGCACGCGGCTGACGCTCGACCCGGCGTGGATCCTCCGCACCTGGAACGCCGAGTGGAAGAAATCGCAGTGGGGCAACGCCGCCGACGTCTCGGGCCGGTTCGCCGCGGACCTGGGTGAGTAGGAACCTCCATCCCACCGAGGGCGCGCGGTTTCTTCTCGAGCGCGCCACCGATGACGGCGAGCGCGCGACGTACCGGGCGTCGGTCTACACGCCGGACGCGGTGTACTCGACGACCGCCTCGCTCGCCGAGGACGGCACCGCCGCGCTGAACGCGCCAGCGAACGCGCCTGGCGATCTCGACGAGCGGCTGACGAACATCGCGAAGCTCGTCGCGCGCGACGCGCCGAAGCGCCGCGACGACGGCCTGGTCGTGTGGCCCGCGCGCATCATGCGCTGGCGGAAATAGGCAGCATCAGAGCGCGGGCAGCGCGACGACGAGCTCGCTCCCGCCGCCTCGGCGGTCGGAGTACGACAGCTCGCCGCCCGCGCGCGTGACCACGAGCTCCACGGTGCGCAGATCGAACGATGGTTCGTGTTCGGGCGCGGGCAGGTCGGTGCCACGCACGAGCTCGATCCACGGCACCCCGTCGATCGTGCGATCGCGGACGAACAGCTCGATCCTCGAGGCACCGGTGGCGTCGAGCGCCATGCCGAACACGAGGTAGACCAGCTCCTCCGCGGACAGCGAGCTCGCGGTATCCGGGCCGATCGCGAGGTGCAGATCGATCGGGATGTTCGGGCGCAGCTCCTCGACGGCCTGCGTGATCGCGGCGCCGACCGCGGGGCCGCGCACCGAGGCGCGCTCGGGCCGCGCGACCTGCATCAGGTCCTTCAGCGAGGCCTCGGCGTCGACCGCGGCGCGCGTCAGGTCCTCGATGAACTCCTGGCCGGTGGGATCGCAGCGCTTCGCGAGCTCGCCGCTCGCGAGCTTCACGATCTGCACGAGGTTCAGGAGGTCATGCGTCTTTCCGGCCACGAGCTTCGCCGCTGCGCGCGTGTGCTCGTCCTTCGCGAGGTCCCACTCGAACCGCCGCTGCCGCTCGATCAGCTCAGTCTTCGTCATCTTCGTAGTACTCGACGGGTTCGTACCGGATGTCCTTGCTCGCCGGGCACACGGTCCGGTAGCTGCAGCGATCGCACCACGATCCGGCGTTCGGGCGCGGCCCATCGTCGACAGCGAGCGCCGCCGCCTCGATGTTGTCGAGCAGATCGGGGACCAGCTCGTCGTGCACGGCCTCGGGCCGCACCGGCGGGCTCCACTCGACGGTGCGCTCGGCGATCCAGTGGATGCCGAGCCAGAACCGCCGCACATGACGGAACGCGGAGGCCGCGAGCACTGCGTAGCCCTCGAGCTGATCGGCCACCGTGGTGCCGGGGATGCGCGCGCCGGTCTTGTGGTCGACCAGCGCGATCGAGTCATCGGAGAACAGGTACCCGAGGTCGAGCACGCCGCGGTAGTACGCGTCGCCCGCGTAGAACGCGGTGGTCGTCAGGTCCTCGCGAACGGCGAGCGAGTACTCCACGAGCTGGCGGGCCACGCGGCGCCGGCTGCGGAACTGGCCGATCCGGGTGAGGAACGGCGGGATGCCCGGGACCAGGTTATCGAACCGCATCTGCTCGATCTCGTTCGGCAGCTCCCCGCGGATCGTGGCCGTCGACTCGGGGAGCGGGGTGCCCATCAGCACCTGCTCGAGCGCCTTGTGGATCGCCTTGCCGATCCGGGCCTCGGGCATGACCTCGGGCTCCTTCCGCTTCTGGATGTACTTGAAGTGAAAGAGCTGCGGGCAGCGCAAGGCCGTCGACACCTTCGAGGCCGACCACGGGGCGTGGATGAGCGCGCGCGTCGACGGCACAGCGGGCACAGCCTAGCCGAAAACTTGTCCCCGGATCCGCGCTGCCGTAGCACCGTTGGGTGAGCCTCTTCGCATGTGACGTCTGCAAGGCGCCGGTCAGCGAGCTTCGCCGCGGGCGCTGCTGGGGCTGCTACGCGCGCTGGGTCGATGCGCGGCCGGTCGGGATGGGCGCGAAGTGCGTGACCTGCCCCGAGAAGCGCCGCCGGGTGCTCCGGGCCGTCGAGCTCTACGGCAGCTGGAAGCCCATGTGCTTCAACTGTGCCGGCCAGCTCCTCGCGCTGAACCCGATGCCGCCGACCATCGCCGAGCTCAAGATCATCATCTCGCGCGAACGCCGCCGCACCGACCGCCGCTGGGGCAAGGGCGATACGCGCGTGTTCCGCTACGAGCGCCGCGTCGGGCAGCGCCGTACGTCGCGCGACGAGTTCCCACCCGTCGACGACGACATGATCATCACCGTCGAGCCCGTGCTCGACGTGTCCAGCGGTGATGACGGGATGGACTTCGAGGACCTGACGTCGATCCGCGAGCTCGTGCAGCACCTGCGGCCCGTGGGCCTCGCCGCCGGCTGACCGAGCTACTTACGACCGCCGCCGAGCGCCGGCGCCTTCGCGGGGGGCTGGGGCATCATCATCGTGTCCTGCTTCGGCTGGGTGCCGCGCGACACCAAGGCCCACGCCATGCCGGGGAGGAACAGGCCGGCCGAGACGACCTCGCTGAGGCTCTTGCCGGTCGCGCGCACGTCGAGGCGCATCTTCGACGGGTCCTTGTTGATCGAGACCTTGAAGTTGCCGTCGCCGGTGTACGCGTCGACGAGCTTGAGCACGTCGCCCTTGCGAGCGATGAGCGCGTCGATCTGCTTGTTCGTGCCCTTGTACGAATCGATGCCGCCGAGCGCGATCTTCGCGACGGCGCGGGGCGCGATCTGCGCCGCCTTCATCAGCTCGAGCACGCCCTCCGACATCATGGCCATCGAGTCGAGGCCCGCCTTCGAGCTATCGATCCACGACCAGCCCACGCCATCCGGGAACACCGAGAACGAGAGCAGCTTGTGGCGGGTGACGAGGTCGGTCAGGAAGTTCTTGCCGCCCACGCCCTGGATCACCTGCTTGCGCGCCGAGGCCGACATGGTCAGCACGACCGCGTAGACCGGGTGCGCGTTGATGACGTCCGCCGAGTAGCCGAGGTTCGTGCCGGCGCCGTGTGCCGGAGTCTTCCAGGTATCCGCGAGGCGGTCGCGCACGAGGTTCGCGGCGCCCGCGAGCATCACGCCGTCCTTGGTCACGCCGATCGCCGGATCATTCGGGGTGGTCTCGACCATCATGCCCGAGCCGACCTTGGTGACCGTGCCCTTGGTCATCTTGCCGATCTTGTCGACCACCGCGGTGGAGAACTTGCCGTGAATGGTGGCAACGAACAGCGGCTCCTTCTGCGGCTGGAGCTGGACGAACACGGTCGCGTCGTTGATGTCGGTCGCGATGTCGATGCCGGTCGCGCCCTTCGCGAGGCCGCGGGCGCCCTCGATCTGGCCGACCACCTGCCGCACCATCTGCGACAGCTCCGGAGACGCCTTGATCTCCGGCTTGTTCGGGAGTGCGGCGAGCAGCTTGTAGTTATTTGGTACGACGGTAACCGCGTCGAGATGAACGACGACGTCGGGGTCGGGCATCGCGTACTGCAGCGATTGATCGGCAGTCGGGGCCTTCGGGTTCGCCTGGACCCCGAATCCCGTGAGGCTTAGCAGTAGCGTGATGAGCTCGACAAATCCCATAGAAACGTCTCCCTGTAGGGGGCGTTGAGCCCCGGCCGAGCATTCGCTCAACTGCGCTGGATGCGCAACGCGCGCGGCCCTCTGACGGACCATGGCGGTGAAAAATTTCAACCCGGATCAGCCTCGTCCCGGCACCTTGCACAGTGCCCAAAAAAAACTGATGTCAAGACTGGTTCCGGAAACGGGCGGGGATAGGATGGCCTTCGTCTCGACGCTACCGAGTCGCAAATTTTCGAGGGAGGCACGACGGTCATGAGTACGCTTGCTGTGGTTGAGGAGATCCTGCGCGAGACCGCCATTCCGATGTCGGTTCGCGAGATCGTGGAACGGGCTGGGGTGCGTCTGCCAAGCAAGTCGAAGACTCCTGACACCGTCGTTGCACGCGACCTGTCGATGGATATCAAGCGCAAGGGTGAGGGCTCGCTGTTCGTTCGCAGCACGCCCGGCCGTTACACGCTCCGCTCGATCGCGAGCGGTTCCGCGACCACCTCGATGAGCGCGCTCCCCGCGCGCAAGCCCGCTGCTTCTGCACCCGCCTCCACCCGCGCCCGCACCGATAGCGACGTGCAGGGCGGCGGCTTCGCCGGCTGATCCGCAGCAAGCACCGCGGCCGCTCACGCGGTACGCTCTGGAAGTCCGATGATCCGCCGTGCCGAGGTCACCGACCACCCGTGGATCATCGCCACGGGAGCCGAGGCCTATCATGACCTCGGCGACTACACCCGCATCCTGCCGTCGTGGCTGGAGCAGCCGGGCGTGCTCGCATGGATCGACGCCGACATGCAGGCTCGCGGTCGCGGCTTCGCGATGCTCGGCTTCTACATGGAGGATCCGACTGGCACCGGCAACGGCGCCACGCAGGTCGTCGCCGACCTCCTCGCGCTCGCCGTGCTCCCTTCGCAGCAAGGCCGCGGCATCGGCGGCAAGCTCCTCGCCCACGTCATCGAGGTCGCCGAGCGCGTCGCTCCATCGAGCCAGATCGCATCGCTGCGCCTGACCGTCGCCGAGACCAACAGCGGCGCGCAGCGCCTCTACGCACGCTCCGGCTTTCGCATCGTCGATGGCTCCGCGACCTATGATCGCGGCCAGCGCGCGCTGCGCATGGCGCGCCCGCTCGGCGCCTGACCGGCGCTATGGTCGGGCATGGCCGCGAAGAAGACGCCCGCTCCACCGAAGAAGCGAGCGAAGCCAACGACCCGCATCTCGCAGGGCAAGCGGTTCGCGTTCGCGGGCGGCTTCGACTGCTGTCCCGCCGGCCTCGATGACACGATGCTCGTGAAGATGGTCGAGGCCGCGGGTGGCATCGCGACCACCGACATCGACGCGTCGCTCGACTTCCTCGTCGTCGGCAACCGGCGCGGCGACAAGAAGATCGCACGGGTCAACGAAGCGAAGCGCCTGATCGAGACCGGCGCCGACATCACCATCATCGACGAGGCGAAGTTCCTCCCGCTCGTGCGCGTCAAGACCACCGCCGAGCCCGGCGCCGCGCTCGACTTCCCGACCTTCATCAACCAGCTCTACGCCTGCGGCGACAAGGGCAAGGTCGGCCGCGCCCTCGACATGCTGCGCAAGGACAAGTTCCAGCTCTACGCGCACGTGCAACCCGATCAGCTCGTCGGCGCTACGGCTGCTCGCAGCCCGACCTCGAGGACTGCATGGGCCTGCAGGGCTCGACCTGCAAGCACCTCATGGTCCTCGTCGTCGGCCTCGCGCGCACGAACCAGATCACGATGGGCGAGGCCCTCGCGTGGATGCGCTCCGCGAAGTCCGAGTCGCCGCGCAAGAACACCACGCTCTGCGCCGAGACGTTGATCCAGTACAAGGGCGCGCAGGCCGGCGAGGTCGACTGGCGCCCGACCGAGACCATCCCGGAGGACTTCTACGCGTTCTGAGCCGGGGAGGACGCCGTGCAACGTCAGCGGTGCTGCGCGTGGCTCCGCAGCGGACCGGTGCGGGTGGCTCGCGACTCGGTGGACGCGCCGGCCTCGTGGGCTCCAGCTCGCTTGAATTCGGCGAAGGTTGTCGCGCGTCGACGCGAAACCGCGGAGAACGTCTCACGGCGTGAACGTCGCGGCGACCGCATCAACTCGGATACCGAGCGACAGGGCCATGGTGCCGTCGATCATCACATCTGGCACGAGCAGGGCCTGCACTACCGAGCTGCCTTCCACCTCGGCGAGGGAGACCTTGCAGTCCTTCTGCGTACCGGCGAGATTGCCGTCGAACAGGCCGAGCGCGTTGCCTCCGACGGAACCGGGTGCACAGCCGCAGCCGGGAGGTGTGCCCGACGACGAGCAATCGCGCTGGACCGCAGCGGCGTACCCACTGTGAAGTCCCGGGATCAGCGTCGTGTGGATCTCCGTGGCAGGGACGCCACCGGCGAGGTTCAGGCTGGTGATGCGCGTGGCCCGGACGCCGGTAGCTTTGACTCGCGCGCCGATCAGTCCGAGCGTGATCGGTGCGGACGCGCCGTCGACGACGGCGAGCTGGATGTGCAGTACGTTGCTCGACTGGTGCGTCGCGAACGTGGCGTTGGTGAACGCTCCGATCAGCTGCGGATCGCGCGCGGACGTCGGAGCGACCGTGAAGCCTCCCGTGCCGGCGAGGTGACGGCGGCACACCGTATCGGCGGAGCTCGCACAGGGCGCGGGCATCGGCGTGGCACCCGAGAAGATCGAGAGCCCGGCGTTCAGCATGGTCGTGAAGTCATCGCTCTGTACGTCGAGCAGCATCAGGATGCCGCCGTCATCCACTAGCCGGTCGGCGGTGGTCTGAGCCTCGAACCCCATCGAGGAAAACGTCCCCAGCACCATGCCGAGCTGATTGTCGATGACGTTGTCGTCGTCGAGATCGAGCCCGAAGTCGCGCGCCTGGTTGTTGTTCATCGGGAGCAGCTCGTGGGAGACGACGTAGCGGTGGTGCGCGCCGATCGCGGTCGGCGCAGCGTCGCCCGGGACAGCCGAGTCGATCGCCAGCGACGAGCTGCTCCCACCGCCGCATGCGGCCGCCACGACGAGCAGCCCGACCCAGGCGCGCCCGGCCGTCGGGCCGTCCGTGCGTTTGGCGGGAAGGCCCGTCGGACGCACCGGCTCGGCATACGCCGAGGGCCGCATCGGAAAGACATGTTCGTGGACGCATCGTTGCGATGGATATTTGTTCATCGCCGGCCTATCGACCGGCCCTCCGGTCGGTTGCGTCCGGAACGTGCATTTGAACGACCACGCCTCTGCGCCGAGACCCGGATCCAGTACAAGGGCGCCAAGGCAGGCGAGGCCGACCGAGCCTCAGTGCCGAAACGACGAAGCCCCGCGTCGCCGCGGGGCCGGGTCGCGGAACGCGCGGCTCAGCTCAGAAGATGACGCTGCCGCAGGGGAACGTCGCGCTGACCGCCGGGTTCGCAGACGACTTCAGGGCCGTGCACGCGGCGCCGGTGACGCGGATGATGTTGCCGTTCACCAGGACCCAGTCGGTGCCGTAGACGAGCGCCATACCGTTGACCGTCACCGTGCCATTCATCGCCGAGACGTCATCGATGCTGCTGGTCAGGCTGAGGTCGCACGAGATGACGCCGTTGATGATGGTCTGGAAGGCCGCCTTCAGGCCGGCCGCATTCGTGACCGGGTAGTAGGTCGCACCGGAGGCCACGCCCGCACCGGCGTTCGCCACGTCCTGGAAGTGCTGGCTGCTCTGCGCGATCGCGAGCACGTAGACTGGAATGCCTGCAGCGAACGCGGCTGCGGCGGCGGCAACGGACTGCGCGTTGTACTGCGCCTGCGACATATTTCCACCGCAGCTGTTCGGCTCGCCGTCAGTCGCGAGCACGATGATCGGCGGAGAACCGGCCGGGGCCGGCATCGTTCCGAAGTCGAGGCGGGCCTGGTCGATCGCCTGAGCGGTCGGCGTGCTGTTCGCCGGCGCGAGGCCGTTCATCGTGGTGCGGATCGCGGCGGCATTGTTGATCGCGCGCGGTACGTCGGTGAACTGGTTTGCGTTGTTCCCGTTGTTGCAGGTGTAGAGCTTCGCGCCAAAGTACGCCTTCGCCTCGAGCCCGGAGACTACGCCGGTAGCGGGATCGACGAGCGCGGTGCGCATCGCCTGGTAGCGCGTCGGGTTGATGTCGGTGCCGGCCATCGAGCCCGACTGATCGAGCACGAGCTGGATCGACGGCGTCACTGGCATCGGGGTGAACGTGATCGCCGGGCAGCTCGCATCGGGACCATTGCTTCCCGGGCCGCTGTCATCGATGCAGTAGCCGTCGGCCGTGCACGCATAGCCATCACCGCACTGGCCCCCGCCGACGGTGCATTGCGCGTCGCACTTGCCGTCCTCGGAGCAGTGAAATCCGGTGGGGCAGGCGTTCGCCGAGCCGGGCGTCGGGTCACATGCGGTCATGCATGCCTCGGGCGCCGGGACTTCGGAGCACACGCTTCCGAACTCCTTCGGCCCGCACGCTACGAGGGACAGGCTGGCGGCGAAGGCGAACGATAGGCGGTTCATGGCTAGTGCTCCCATTGAAGTAAATCGTACTGCAGCAAGCACCGCGCCGGCGATGTAGTCATGGCGGCTTAATAGTTCCGACCTCTTACATGTGGGGACAGCTGACCCTGGCGAGATTGCTCCCACCCAGGGGCCTCGGCATTTTCCCTGCGATCCCGATCACCTGAACGCGGTTGCAGCCGCTAGTCCTCGCTGATCCGCGCCTTCGGGAAGTCGGGCGGCGACTTGTCGTTCGAGCCGGTCCGGCCGAACGACAGCTTGTAGAGCAGGAACATGACGACGCCGACGAAGGCGAGGGCGGGCCACTTGAAGTTCGCGTACTCGCCGTCGAACAGGGCGAGGGCCGCGTCGTCGTGCTTCGCGGCGACGGGGATGGCCAGGGCGATGCCGATCAGGGCCTCGCCCGTGATGAAGCCGGCGGCGACGAGGAGGCCGTTGCGCTCGACCTCGGCGCGGCGCTCGTGGCTGGCCTTGGCGCGATCGAGGACGCGGCTCACGAGCCAGGCGACGACGCCGCCGAGAAAGATCGGGACGTTGAGATCGAACGGCAGGTACACGCCGACCGCGAACGCCATCACGGGGACGCGGAACTTCGCCTTGCGCGACTCGAGGAACAGGTCGAAGGCGATGACGACGGCGGCGATGCCGGCGCCGATGCCGATGATGGTCCAGGGGAGGCCGCCGGCGAACACGCCCTTGGCCACCGTGCCCATGAGGTTTGCCTGCGGAGCGGGCAGGCCCTTGCTGCCGATGCCGTAGGCGTCGTTGAGGAGGTTCAGGATCGGCGCCATCGCGAGGGCCGCGACCACGACGCCGAGGATCTGCATGACCTGCTGCTTCCAGGGGGTGGAGCCGACGAGCTGGCCGCACTTGAGGTCCTGCAGGTTGTCGCCGCCGATCGCAGCGGCGCAGCAGACCACGCCGCCGATCAGGATCGCGGCGACCGGACCGGCCGGGCTCTTCATGCCGAGGCCGAGGAGGAGGAGGGCCGAGACGAGGATGGTGGAGATCGTGATGCCGGAGACGGGGTTGTTCGAGGAGCCGACGAGGCCGGCCATGTACGAGGCGACCGCGGAGAACAGGAAGCCGGCGATGATCATCACGACCGCCATCACGGCGCTGATCGCCGCGGAGTCGGTGAAGTGCAGGAAGATGAAGAACAGCGGCACGACGCTCGCGACGATCAAGATGAGGATGATGTTCATCGGCATGTCGCGCTCGGTGCGCGGCACGCTGTCCTTGCCGCCGGCCTTCGCGCGCTTGTAGGCGTCGAGGCCCGCGGTGATGCCGCCGAGGAGCGACTTGCGCAGCTTGAACAGGGAGTAGAGACCGCCGACGAGCATGCCGCCGACGCCGAGGTAGCGCGTCACGAACTTGTGGGTGATGCCGGCGGCGTCGAGCGCCGAGTTGCCGACGAGGGCCTGCGCGAGGGTGGTGCCCTTGTCGGGATCGATGATGATCGCGGAGGCGTCGCCGAGCGCGGAGAACAGCGGGACCGCGACCCAGCGGTTGAGGGCGGCGCCGGCGAAGATCACGACGGCGACGTTGAAGCCGACGATGTATCCGACGGCGAGCAGGGCGGGCGAGGCGTTGATGCCGAAGTAGAACGGCACGCCGCTCTTCGCGGCGACGGTGGCCTTCGCGGTGGTCGCGCTACCGGCCGCGCCCGCGACGCCGGCGGCGGGCGCCACGATCCACGCGCCGAACTCGACGATCTCGGACCACAGCTTGAGGCCGGTCGAGCCGACCTTGACGATCGCGCCGATCACGCCGGCGATGACGAGCGTGCTCACGCCGCCGCCGCCCTCGGCACCGGCCTTGAGGACCTCGGCGGTCGCGACGCCCTCGGGGAACTGCAGCGGCTGATCGATGATCAGCGCGCGGCGCAGCGGGATCGTGAACAGCACGCCGAGGATGCCGCCGAAGCCGGCGATCAGCGTGGTCTCGAGATACGAGAACCGCGCCCACACGCCGAGGATGATCAGCGCGGGCAGCGTGAAGATGACGCCGGCGGCGAGGCCCTCACCGGAGGCGGCCGCGGTCTGCACCGCGTTGTTCTGGAGGATGTTGCCGGTGCGCAGCATCTTCAGCACGGCCATCGAGATGACGGCCGCCGGCACCGAGGCCGAGACGGTCATGCCCGCGAACATGCCGAGGTACGCGTTCGCGCCGGCGAGGATCACGCTCAGCAGCGAGCCGAGAATGAGGACGCCGACAGTGAGCTCGGGCAGCGTCTTCGAGGCGGGGATGTACGGCTCGACCTTCTGCGGGGGCGTCGCCGGAGTGTCGGACATGGCCGAACGATCGACGGGAACGCGACCGATGGTCAAGCGCTAGCGGCGCTTGCGCGGGCGCGCGGTCCACGGAATGTCCGAGACCGCCAGCGACAGACGTCGGAGTCGTGTCGGCCTGAGCAGCTCTCCCGCCGCGCGCGTGACGGTGCGGCGGTAGCCGCTGCGCGTGGGTCGGGTGAGGATCTCGACCGTCTGCCGCCGGACGTTGACGATCCAGTACTCGGGCACGCCCGCCTGCGCGTAGATCTCGGTCTTGACCGAACGATCCTTCGCGAGCGAGGTGTCGGCGACCTCCACGAGGGGCAGTGCCTGCGTCGGAGGTCCCCCGGCGGTGGTCCGCGGGGAGATGGAGATGTCTGGCTCGGGCATCGAGTCGCTCGAAGCCGCGAAGCCGCTGTGACTGCGGACGTCGTACCGCGCGATGTCGAGTGCCTTCGCGAACCACTGCGCGATCCACGCGGTGATCCGAGCGTGGGGCTCGCCCTGCGGGCTCATCTCGACCAGGACCCCGCGCAACAGCTCGATGCGCTCGTCGCCGAACACCCCGCGCGCGACGAGCATCTCGTACTCGCGCCGGCGCAGCGGGCGAACTCGCTCGGGGCCGAGCACCGCGAGGTCGAACATGGGGTCCAGCATAGCATCCGCGCGCGATGCACTCGCACGCGTCGTGCCGCCGGAAACCCGCGGGGATTTCACGCTCCGTTTGTCCGTGTCCGACCGAACCGCGGACGGCGTCCGAGAAGCGGCCGCGCTACTGCGTGCAGAACTCGTCGGTGCCGCGCGGGTAGCGATAGAGAATCGAGTAGCACATCTCGGTGGTCGAGCTCTCGCCGTAGCCGACGGTGCTGGCGCCCGTGTTGTTCCACGTGCACTCGGTGGTGATCGTGTCGCCGACGGCCAGCGAGATCGGCTGGATCGGGATGACCTCCTGGTGCTCGAAGTCGTACGCCGCGTCGTGGATCACCTTGTCAGCGCCGGCGGTGTGCACGGTGGTCTTCAGGTGCGTGCCGAGCTGGTGCATGTGCGGGAACAACGCGATCAGCGTGTACGGCTTGGTGACGGTGCACGTGCCGGTCTTGCTGCTGGTCACGTGCGGCGCGATCGCGAGGTCCTTCGGGCCGGGAAGGAACACGTCGAGCTCGTTGGTCACGGTCGTCGGATCGACCTCGAGGATCTCGATGCCCGAGGTGCCCGACAGCGGGGCGTCGGAGGTGTTGAACACGTGGAGCTGAAGGCCGAGCGCGGTGCCCGAGTCCATCTTCATGCCCATGCCGGCGGGGAACACGAGCTCGTTCGTGCCGACGCCCGACGCGAAGATGATGTTGGTCGCGGTCAGGCCGCGGAACAGCAGGGTGTGGTGCGTGCCCTGCGGCGCCATCGGACGGATGCCGCCGATCACCAACGCGTGATCAGTGGTCGCGATCTGCAGATCCGAGGTGTTCTCGCCGCCCGGGGCGAGCGTCCACGACTTCATGATCAGCGGCGTCCACGTGCCGGCGACGACACCGGCATCGGGCGTGGGACCGTCATCACCGGTGGTTCCACCACCATCGGTTCCACAAGCGGCGAGCGCGGCAAGGCCGATAAAAATGAATCCCCTCATGGCGCGGGACTGTACTCAAACCCGAGGGACACCGCATCACGAGAATTCTTGGCATCGCGAGTTCGGGGGTTCGCGGGGTAGCGCGAACCTTGGCGTGGTGCGTTGATCACCCACAGTGAAGGGCCATCGCTCCGTTCTCCATCGGGCCATCGCGGCCGCCACCCTCCTGCCGTTCGTCATCACCTCGTGCGGTGGTCGTGGCAAGCCGCCGACGACGGGTGGCCCATCGCCGCTCTCTGACCAGGTGCTGGTCCAGGCCAAGGACCAGCCGCCCGGGCTCGACATGCGGGTCAGCGAGGGCAAGCAGGGCGCCGCGGCGTTCGACCGCGCGAAGCTCGCCCCGGCGAAGCCGCTCCCCGATGCCGAAGCCCAGGCGATGCTGTCCCGGGCGAAGCCGCTGACGGTCGATCCGGCCGACAAGCAGGCGTTCGCGCTGCGCGACAAGTCACAGCCGCCGCCGCGCACTGGTCAGACCATCAAGGGCACGTTCCCGCCGCCGCCGTCTTCGCTGCTGCCCCCGGCGAGCAACGACGCGGGGAAAGATCTGAGGGTGCTGCGGTTCATGCCCGAGGGGCAGGTGCCGTATGCGCCGGAGCTGAGCGTCACGTTCAGCCAGCCGATGGTCGGCGTCACCTCGCAGGACGATGCCGCGGCGACGGTCCCCGTGACGTTGACGCCGACACCCGCGGGCCGCTGGCGCTGGATCGGCACGCGCACCGCGCTGTTCGATCCGGAGGTCCGGTTCCCGCAGGCGACCACGTACCAGGTCGAGATCAAGGCCGGCACGAAGAGCGCGGTCGGCGGCGTCCTCAAGGACGGGACGAAGTTCATGTTCGAGACGCCGGCGCCCACGGTGGTCTCGAGCTTCCCGAGCCCGAACGTGCCGCAGCGGCTCGACGTGCCGATGTTCGTCACGTTCGATCAGAAGATCGACCCCGCCGCGGCGATTCGATCGGTGCACGTCACCGCTGGTGGCAAGGACATCCCGATCGCACTGGTCGACACGGCGGCGATCGAGAAGGACAAGGACCTCAAGGTGCTCGTCGCGCAGGCGGCGAAGGCCGAACACGATGGCCGGTGGATCGCGTTCCGTCCCGTCGCGCCACTGCCGCGCGATGCGCAGATCCAGGTCTCGATCGGCGCGGGCATGCCGAGCGCCGAGGGACCGAACGTCACGAAGACCGCGCAGCCGTACGCATTCCGCACCTACCCGCCGCTCAAGATCGATCAGGCCGAGTGCGGCTGGAGCAACGAGTGCCGGCCCGGGATGCCGTTCCGCATCGAATTCAACAATCCGCTCGATCCCGACCGGTTCGACGAGGCGCAGCTCACCATCTCGCCGCCGATCACGAACCTCAAGGTCGTGCAGAGCGGCGGCCAGATCTCCGTGATGGGCCTGACGCGCGCGCGCACCACGTACAAGGTCGGCGTCGCGGCCGGTCTGCTCGATTCGTTCGGCCAGACGCTCGGCAAGGACACCACGCTGACGTTCTCCGTCGGCGATGCGCAGCCCACGTTCTTCGGTCCGCAGGGCATGGTCGTGCTGGATCCGGCGGCGAAGCGACCCACGCTCGACTTCTTCACCACGAACTACGAGCAGCTCAAGGTCCGCATCTACCAGGTGGGTCCGCTCGACTACGACGCGTGGGGCAACTACCTCCGCAACCAGTGGAACAAGGACAAGCCGCCCCGCATGCCGGGCAAGGAAGTGGTCAGCCAGCTCGTGAAGACGGGCCTCGGCAAGAATGACCTGATCGAGACGCACGTCGATCTCCAGCCGGCGCTCTCGAAGGCGAACCTCGGCCATGCGATCGCGATCGTCGAGCCGTATCCGTGGAAGGAAGACTACGACCCGCCGAAGATGATCGCGTGGGTGCAGTCGACGCGGCTCGCGATCGACGCGCACGTCGACGCCGGCAACTTGCTCGCGATGGCGACCGACCTCGCGACCGGCGCGCCGGCGGCGAACGTCGCGGTGGAGATCCGGCCGTTCGGCATCAAGGGCACCACCGATGACAAGGGCCTCGCCACGCTGCCGCTCGGGACCACGCAGCTCAAGGGCGCGCACTTCCTGATCGCTCGCAAGGGCGACGACGTGGCGTTCGTGTCGGATGACGGCGGCTGGTGGAACGAGTACGGCTCGTGGATCAAGCAGGCGCGGCCCACGCAGCTCGCCTGGTACGTGATCGACGACCGCAAGATGTACAAGCCGGGCGAGGAGGTCACGCTCAAGGGCTGGCTGCGCACGCTCGATCCTGGCGAGAACGGCGACCTCGGCGGCATCAACGGCGCGGTGAGCGGCATCAAGTACACGGTCACCGACGACACCGGTAACAAGATCGCGACCGGCTCGACGAGCGTCAACGCCGTCGGCGGCTTCGACACGAAGTTCACGCTGCCGAAGACGCCGAACCTCGGCTACGCGAACATCCAGTTCGAAGCGCAGGGCCGCATGACCGGCACCTACTCGCACGGCTTCGAGATCGAGGAGTTCCGCCGGCCGGAGTTCGAGGTCAGCGCACAGGCGAGCCAGGGCCCGTTCCTGATCGGCGCCGACGGCGACGTCACGGTGAGTGCGAAGTACTACTCGGGCGGCCCGCTGCCCGGAGCGCCCGTCACCTGGTTCGTCACCGCGAATCCCACGAACTTCACGCCGCCGAACCGCGACGAGTACACGTTCGGAACGTGGGAGCCGTGGTGGGGCTATCACAGCTTCTACGACGACGAAGGCGGCAGCAGCTACAAGCCGCCGACGACGTGGAACCTCGCCGGCACCACCGACGCGACCGGCGCGCACACGATGCACATGGACTTCCTGTCGGCGAATCCGGCGCGTCCGTACGCCGTCACCGCGAACGCGAGCGTCAGCGACGTCAACCGCCAGGCGTGGAGCGCCTCGGCCGCGTTGATCGTGCATCCGTCGCTCGCGTACGTGGGCCTGAAGACGAAGAAGCCGTTCGTCGAGAAGGGCACGCCATTCGATCTCGACGTGATCGGCGTCGACCTCGACGGCAAGGCCCTGCCCGGCGCGAAGGTCGAGGTCCGCGCGGTCCGCGAGGACTGGGAGTACAAGCGCGGCACGTACGTGCGGACCGAGAAGGATCCGCAGACCTGCAGCGTGGTCGCCGCGGCGGTGCCGTCGCCGTGTCAGTTCCAGACCAAGGAGGGTGGCAGCTATGCCGTCACCGCGACGATCGTCGACGCGAAGGGCCGCCCGAACCAGACCAAGCTGACGTTCTGGGTCTCCGGTGGCGATCAACCGCCGGCGCGCGAGGTCAAGCAGGAGCGCGTGAACCTCATCCCCGACAAGAAGGAGTATGCGGGCGGTGACACCGCCGAGCTGCTGCTGCAGGCGCCGTTCTTCCCGGCCGAGGGCCTGGTGACGTGGCGCCGCTCGGGCATCGTCAAGGTCGAGCGCATCGCCCTGACCGGCCCGACGATGACGATCAAGGTGCCGATCGTCGACCAGATGGTGCCGAACATGTACGTGCAGGTCGATCTCGTCGGCGCCGCGGCGCGCACCGATGACAAGGGGTTGCCGGATCCGAAGCTGCCGAAGCGACCGGCGTACGCCGTCGGGACGATCAACCTGCCGGTGCCGCCGAAGCAGCGAACCCTGAAGGTCGAGATCGCGCCGAACGCGCCGAAGCTCGCACCGGGCGCGGCCGCGAAGCTGTCGCTCCTCGTGACGGATGCGCAGGGCAAGCCGGTCGCGAACAGCGAGACGGCGGTGATCGTCGTGGACGAGGCGATCCTCGCGCTCACCGGCTATCAGTTCCCGAACCCGGTCGACGTGTTCTATGGCCAGCGCGGCGATGACACGCGCGACCACTACCTGCGCGCGAACGTGAAGCTCGCGAGGCCGGATGCCGGGAACCTCGCGCAGAACCAGCCGAACGGAGCACAGGGGCGCGCGTTCGCGATCACCACGGCGATGCCGGCCGAGGCGCCCGGGGCGCCGCCGCCGCCTCCTCCGCCACCGAAGATGTCGGGCAAGGACCGCGGAGGCGAGGCCGACAACGATGGCGATGGCGTGCTCGATGCCACCGACAAGGAGCCGTCGATCGCGATCCGCTCGAACTTCAACCCGCTCGCGGCGTTCTCCCCGGTCGTCAAGACCGACGCGCAGGGCCGCGCGACGGTCGACATCAAGGTGCCGGATAACCTGACGCGGTATCGCATCGTCGCGATCTCCACGGCGGGTGACAAGCAGTTCGGTAAGGGCGAGAGCGCGCTGACCGCGCGGCTGCCGCTGATGGTGCGGCCGAGCCCGCCGCGATTCTTGAACTTCGGCGACACGTTCAAGCTGCCCGTCGTGGTCCAGAACCAGACCGATGCGCCGATGACCGTGAAGCTCGCGGTGCGCGCGTCGAACGCGAAGATCACGGAGGGCGCGGGCCGCGAGGTCAGCGTGCCGCCGAACGATCGAGTCGAGGTTCTGTTTCCGGCGGCCGCGGAGCTCGCGGGCACGGCCCGGTTCCAGATCGTCGGCACCGCGGGCAACGTGTCGGATGCGTCCGAGCTCGCGCTGCCCGTGTGGACGCCGGCGACCACCGAGGCATTCGCGACCTACGGCGTGATCGACGACGGAGCGATGAAGCAACCGGTCGCGCTGCCCGGTCAGGTGGTGACGCAGTTCGGCGGTCTCGAGATCACGACGGCGTCGACGAACCTCCAGGCGCTGACCGATGCGCTGCTCTACCTCGTGAAGTATCCGTACGAGTGCGCCGAGCAGCGCGCGTCGCGGATCATGGGCATCGCGGCGCTGCGCGACGTGCTGACCTCGTTCAAGACCAAGGACATGCCCACGTCGGCCGCCCTGGCCGCGAGCGTCGCCGGTGACATCGAGCGCCTCTCGCAGATGCAGAACTACGACGGCGGCTTCGCGTACTGGGAGCGCGGTCGTCCGAGCGAGCCGTACCTCTCGGTCTACGTGTCGAACGCCCTCGTTCACGCGCAGAAGAAGGGCTACGCCGTTCCGAAGGAGATCCTCGATCGCGCGAAGGTCTACCTCAAGGACATCGAGCGCCACTACCCGGCGTTCTATCCGAAGGAGGTGCGCTGGGCGATCTCGGCGTACGCGCTGTACACGCGCAAGCAGCTCGGTGATCTCGATCTCGCGAAGGGTGCGAAGCTGTACGCGGAGTACGGCGGCACCGCGAACAAGACCGTCGGCATGGAGACCCATGGCTGGATGCTCGGCCTGTTCGCGCAGGCGAAGACCGTGGAGACCCAGCGCAAGGAGATCGTGCGCCACGCGCTCAACAACTTCAGCGAGAAGGCGGGCGTCGGGAACTTCGTCACGAGCTACGGAGACGGAAACTACTTGCTGCTCTCGAGCGATCGCCGCGTCGATGCGGTGCTGCTCGAGTCCCTGATCCAGGAGCAGCCGTCGCTCGATCTGATCCCGAAGGTGGTCACCGGATTGCTCGCGCATCGCAAGGCGGGCCGATGGCTCAACACGCAGGAGAACACCTACGCGCTGCTCGCGCTCGACCTCTACTTCCAGACCTACGAGAAGGTGACGCCGGACTTCATCGCGCGCGTGTGGCTCGGCAACGACTACGCCGGCGACCTCGCGTTCAAGGGCCGCACCACGGACTACTTCCAGATCAACATCCCGATGAAGGACGTCGCGAGCCACGACAAGCAGGCGCTCACGATCCAGAAGGACGGGGC
>JBBRED010000063.1:0-29114 GCA_038203335.1 Haliangiales bacterium
CTCGACGGCCGCGCGCGCCATCTCCGGTGTGCGGCAGATCGTGGAGTTGCCCGCGCTCGCTCCGCCCGCGGACTCGAAGCCTCTCGGTGGCGTGGCCGTGCTCGCCGACAACACGTGGGTCGCGATGCGTGGTCGCGCGAAGCTCTCGATCGAGTGGGACGGTGGGCCGAACGGCACCTACGACTCGGTCGAGTACCAGAAGCACCTGCTCGCCGCGGTTCGCCAGCCCGGGCTCGTGCAGCGCACCACCGGCGATAGCGAGAAGGCGATCGCGGGCGCAGCGCGCGTGATCGAGGCCGAGTATCTGGTACCGCACCTCGTGCACGCGCCGATGGAGCCACCGGCCGCGCTCGCCACCGTGACCGGCGATCGCGCCGAGCTCTGGGTGTGCTCGCAGGACCCGCAGGGCGCGCGGGAGGACGTCGCGAAGGCTCTCGGCCTTCCCGAGGCGAACGTGACGATCCATGTCACGTTCCTCGGCGGCGGCTTCGGCCGCAAGTCGATCCCCGACTTCGCGATCGAGGCCGCGCTGCTCTCGCGCGCCGCGAAGGCTCCGGTACGCGTGCAGTGGACGCGTGAGGACGAGATCCGCCACGCCTACTACCACACGGTCAGCGCGCAGCAGATCACGGCCGGGCTCGACGGTGGCGGTAGCGTCACCGCGTGGCGCCACCGCATCGCGTATCCCTCGATCAGCGCCACGTTCGCACCGAAGACCGTGCATCCGAGCGCCGGCGAGCTCGGCCAGGGCGTGCTCGATCTCCCGCTCGCGATCCCGAACGTCCGCGTCGAGACCGGCAGCGCGCCGGCCCGCATCCGGATCGGGTGGATGCGCTCGGTCTGCAACATCCAGCAGGCGTTCGCCGTGCAGTCGTTCATCGCCGAGCTCGCGCACGCCACGAACCGCGATCCCCGCGACATGCTGATGACCGTGCTCGGTCCCGCGCGCACCGTGACGCCCGCGGATCAGGGCGTCGCGAAGCTCGGCAACTATGGCGCCTCGCTCGACAAGCATCCGATCGACGTCGCGCGGTTCCATCGCGTGATCGAGCGCGTCACCAGCTCGGCACGGTGGGACACGGCGAAGGCCTCCGGTCGCGCGCTCGGCCTCGCCGTGCATCGCAGCTTCCTCAGCTACGTCGCGGTCGTCGCAGAGGTCTCGCGCAATCCGCGCGGCGAGCTGCGCGTCGACGAGGCATGGGTCGCGGCCGATGCCGGCACGATCATCAACGTCGATCGCGTCAGGGCGCAGCTCGAGGGCGCGTTCGTGTTCGGAATGAGCGCGGCGCTGCACGGGGCGATCACGATCAAGGACGGCGCGGTGGTGCAGCGAAACTTCCGCGACTACCCGGTCGTGCGGATGACCGAGGTGCCGCGCGCGATCCACGTGGATCTCGTGCCGAGTGAAGGCGCGCCAGGCGGGATCGGCGAGCCAGGTGTCCCGCCGGTGGCACCCGCGATCCTCAACGCGTGGTTCGCGCTCACGGGCAACCGCGTGCGCGAGCTGCCGCTGGTCCGCGCGAAGCTACCGACCTGAGCTCGACATGCCGGCGAGCGCCGGAATCGCGACGGCGAGGAAGATCAGGAGATACGCCACGCACGGGCGCCACGCGGCGAGCGCGATCTGGGCGAGTCCACCATCGGCGTCCCGCTGCGCCGGCCCGACGACCACGCTGCCGCTCGCGGTCGGTGCGAGCGACCGGCGGAACGGCGAACCATCCGCGGGGCGGTCGAATCCCGCGAGCGCGACCGGTGTGCCGCCGTGCAGCGCGGCGAGTCCTTCCCCGACCTCGAGCGCGGTGGAGGCGAGCGGCAGCGGCGCGGCGAGGATCGCACCCGGGGGAACGGGGACCGCGCCGTCGGGCGTGGTGATCTCGAAGCCGTCGACGACGATCTCCGGGCCGCGCAGCCAGCTGCGAACCGCCACGCATGCGACCACGTCGGTGCCGGCGATCGTGCCGGTGAACTGGCGGCGATCGCGTGCGATCGCGCGGCGGTGGCGCGCGGCGGCGACGAGGTAGCTGCCGCAGAGCAGCGCGATCATCGCCACGGCAACGAACGCGACGGCCAGGAGCCACGGCATGAAGTTGAGATAGATGGTCAGCGCCGTCGCGTTCGCGCTCGAGCGGAGGCCGCAGCCGAACAGCAGGGCAACGCCCAGCAACATCACCATCGGCGCGCGGATCTCGGCGAGCCAGCGTGTTCGGCGCGTGGCGATGGTCGCGTACCCGATCGAGATCGCGAGCGGCGGAACGAGCGCGAACATCGCGAGCGCGACGGGGCGATGGAACGTCTCGAACAGGGCCGCGGGCCGGATCCAGTTTTTTGCGAAGTCGAACGCGTCCACGCCGAACGAGCTCGCGAACGGAAGCCAGGCGCCGAGGGCGAGCAGCTGCACGAGCGCGATCATGACGGCGACCTGGATCACCTCGCGGCGCCGGCGCCGCGCGATCACGACGGCCGAAATGATCGTCGCTGCGCCGACCGCGCCGACGATCGCTCCGAGCGGCAACGCATCCGCGAGCGGCACGAGCGAGTGCGCGATCTCGAGCCGCGATCCGAACGCCACCCACGCGATCGCCACCGCGGTCACGAGCACGAGATGCGTGAGCGGCAGCACCACCGCGACGCGCGCGCCGACCGACACGGGCGACTGCACGGCGATCGCCCACACCAGGGCGATCATGACGACGCCGGCGAGGCCGAGCTCGAGCACCTTGGGTGCGTGCATGCCCTCCGCCTCGAGGAACAGCCGTGGCACTACCAGCGCGATCACCACCGTCAGCACGGCGGCGCCGACCATCAACCAGCGCACCCACCGCGCCAGGTCCCCCGCACGCGGACGCGACAGGTCTTGATCCGGGCGGCACAGGTCGTCCATGTCGGTTAGACATCGGACGTCGGTCGTTGGTTGCGAAAAGCTCAGTTCTCGAGGATCGCGTCGAGGGCCGCGACGAGCGAGACAAGATCGGCGTGCAGGGCGTGCTGGTCGACCGTGGCGTCGGAGCCGGCGGCATCGGTGGCCGCGGCGGCGACCGCCTCGCTCATCGCATTGCGAAACAGGGCGTGATCCGGGTGGTCCGCGCTGGTCGTGAACCACATGGTCTCGTGGGGAGAAACCAGCGCCTCTTGGCGCCATTGCCAACCCTCGCCGACGAGGATCTCCTTGAGCTGCAGCCAGCGGTTGTCGATCATGCTCCCGGGTGCTGCATGGCGCGTGCCTTGTGCGGGCTAACGGTTTCCGGACTTGTCCTTGCGCCGAGCGAGAAGTCCGCGCACAGCGGACCGTGCGCTGAGGCGCGGGAGCTGCGTGAGGGCTTTGGCAAGCTGGAGGGCTAGCGCGAGCGGGGAGTCCCCACGGGCCTCCAGGGTGGTCCGCTGGCCGCTCTGCACATCCTCCACGGCGCCGCGCGCGATGGTGCGGCTACCGTCACTGCGGATCTCGACGATCAGGCGAGCCACGACGGGCGGCTCGTTCGACGTCTCGATCTCGATCGGCGGCTCCTTGACGAGCTCGGCCTTCGGAGGCTCTTTCACCGCCATAGCTTAGTACAGTGCGGGGATGTCGGCTCCTGATCTCTCGTCGCTCCGCGACCGCATCGAAGCGGTCGATCGCCAGATCATCGCGCTGCTCGCGGAGCGCCAGGCGATCGTCGAGGGCGTCGCTGTCGCGAAGCTCGCCACGGCCGCACCGTTTCGCGACAAGGAGCGCGAGGAGCTCCTCCTCCAGCGTCTGCGCGCGCTGGCGACCGGGGCGGGGCTCGATCCGCACCAGGTCGAGCGCATGTACCGCGTGATCATGGACATGTCGGTCGCGCACCAGGAGGCCACGGTGCGCAGCCGCGAGGACGCGCCGCTCCGGATCACGTACCAGGGCGTGGAGGGCAGCTACAGCCACCTGACCGCGCAGAAGCGCTACGCGGGGCGCGCGGGCGGAGCCCTGCTCGCGGGCCACGACACGTTTCGGGGCGCAGCCGAGGCCGTGATCGCCGGGGCCGCGGACCTCGCCCTGCTCCCGATCGAGAACACCACCGCGGGCAGCATCAACGAGACCTACGATCTGCTCGCCGGCGGCGCACTGCACATCACGGGCGAGGTGGTCAGCGCGATCGAGCACTGCTTGCTCGCGCTGCCGGGGGTGCCGCTCGACGAGATCCGCGTGGTGATGTCGCATCCGCAGGCGCTCGCGCAGTGCGGGCAGTTCTTTGCCTCGCATCCGCTGCTCGCAGCACGCGCGGAGCTCGATACCGCGGGCTCGGCGCGCAAGGTCGCCGAGGGCAACGAGCGTACGCACGCCGCGATCGCGAGCGCGGCGGCGGCGCAGCGCTACGGCCTCGCGATCCTCGCGACCGCGATCCAGACCACCGCCGGCAACGCGACCCGGTTCGTCGAGATCGCGCTGCGGCCCGCGCCGCTCGCGGAGGGCACGCCGGTGAAGACGTCGCTCGTGCTCTCGCTCGCGGATCGCCCGGGCGCGCTCGGCGAGATCCTGATGCGGTTCGCGGGGCGCGGGCTGTCGCTGACGAAGCTCGAGTCGCGGCCGATCCCCGACGCGCCGTTCACGTATCGGTTCTACGCCGACGTGCTCGGCCACGCCGCGAGCGAGCCGTTCCACGCCGCGCTCGCCGATATCGGCCCGCTGACGACGGAGCTGCGGATCCTCGGTACCTATCCGGCCGCCTAGCGCGCATCTTCAACCCGCGGACGCTATTCTAGGACCGCGATGGGCGTAGAACCTGGGTGTCCCGCGGAGGCGGAGCTGTCGCGGTTCGTGATCCGCGCGTTGCCGGCCACCATGGCCGCGGGTGTCGAGAGTCACCTCGCCGACTGCGCCGACTGCCGAACGCTGGTGTTCGCGCTCGCGACCGGCACCGGTGGGGCGGCTTCGATCGCCGACGCCCCGGCGGGGGAGCGGGTCGGGAGGTTCGAGATGATCGATCTGATCGGCCGCGGTGCGATGGGTGCGGTGTATCGCGCGCGCGATCCGGAGCTCGACCGGACCGTGGCGATCAAGCTGCGCCACGTACAGTCGCGGCTCGACGTGGAGCAGGAGGACCGTCTCCGTCGCGAGGCACAGGCGCTCGCGCGGCTCGCCGATCCGAACGTCGTCGGCGTGTTCGAGGCCGGCGTGGCGGAGGGCAAGCCGTTCGTGGCGATGGAGTACGTCGCCGGCGAGACGCTCGAGCGCTGGATGGAGACGCGGCACGAGGCGCCTGCCGTGCTGGCGATGCTGGTGCAGGCCGGGCGCGGACTCGCCGCGGCGCACGCGGTCGGGCTCGTGCACCGCGACTTCAAGCCATCGAACGTGCTGGTGTCGACCGCGGGGGTGGCGAAGGTCGGCGACTTCGGCCTGGTTCGCCTCGATGGCGAGGCCACGCCCCACGCGCAGGTCGATCTCGATGCGGCGATGGTACTGACCATGACCGGCACCCTCCTCGGCACGCCGGCGTACATGGCGCCCGAGCAGCTCGACGGGCATGCCGCCACCGAGGCGAGCGATCAGTTCAGCTTCTGTGTCACGCTCTACGAGGCGCTCTACGGCACGCGGCCATTCGCGGGCGCCACGATCGAGCAGCTGCGCGCGGCGATGGCGCGGACGCTCGCGTTGCCGGCGACCCCGCGCCTGCCGCCGCCGATTCGCGCGGGGCTGCTTCGTGGGCTCGCCGTCGATCCCGCGAAGCGGCACGCGTCGATGTCGACGCTGGTCTCGCTCCTGGAGCGCCGGCCCGCGCGCGTGCTGCCATGGGTCCTTGCTGCGACGGCGCTGCTCGGCGTGGCAGCGGTGGTGGTGGGGATGCAGATGCGCGGCGGTACCTCCGATCCGTGCGCGGGTGCCGACGCGGCGCTCGCCGGCACCTGGGATGCTCCGACCAAGGCCGCGATCAAGGCCACGCTGCTCGCGAGCGGTGTCCCCTACGCGGCCGACGCATGGCGCGGTGTGGAGACCGCGCTCGATGGATACGCCTCGTCGTGGACGCAGGCGCGACGCGCGGCGTGCGAAGCGACCCGGGTCCACGGCGAGCAATCGGAGCAGGTGCTCGCGCTGCGCGAGCAGTGCCTGGACAACCGCGTGCGCGAGATGCAGCTGCTCACGGCGTCGCTCGCGACCGCCGACGCGAAGCTGGTGAGCCGAAGCGTGCAGGTCGCGCGGCGACTGTCTCCGGTCGGCCCGTGCGCGGACGTCCGTACGCTCGTCGAGAGCGCACCGCCGAGCTCTCCGATCTCCCAGGTGCGCCTCGATCAGCTGCGCGGCGACATCGCGCGCGGCAAGAACCAATCGAGCCTGGGAAAGCTCAAGGACAGCATCGCGCTCCTCGACGGAGTGATCGCCGCGGCGCATCGCGAGGGATATCCCGGCCTCGAGGCCGAGGCGATGATCGATCAGGGCCGGCTGAAGTTCCTCGTCGACGGCGACGCGAAGAAGGCCGAGAAGCAGCTCAAGCAGGCGCTGCTCGCGGCCGACCGCGGGCACGACGACTACCTGCGCGCCCGGGCGGCGACGATCCTGTTGTTCCTCGTGGGCGCGCAGATGCGATTCGACGACGCGGAGGAGATCTATCAGCAGGGCCTCGCCACGTTCGGCCGCCTCGTCGGCGCGGAGACGATCGAGGCCCAGCTCCTGGGAAACCGTGGCCAGCAGCTCACGTTGCAGGGCAAGCTCGCGGAGGCGGAGCCACTGCTGCGCAAGACGCTCGCGGTGATGGTGCGCACGCAGGGTCCCGATCACCCGGAGATCGCGGTCGCGCTGGCGGCGCTCTCGGAGCTGCTGATGCGCAAGGGCGCCTCCAAGGAGGGCTACGAGCTCGCGGTGCGCTCGTACGAGATGGACGAGCGCATCTACGGTCCGCATCATCCCGAGACCGCGAAGTCGCTGTTCAACGTGGCCAACGCGCTCTCGGACCAGGGCAAGTACGACGAGGCGGCCGAGAAGATCACGAAGGTCATCGCGATCCTCGAGGCCGCGCTCGGCCCCGACCATATCGATCTGGCGAACGCCGTCGACCAGCTCGGCGTGGTGCGCCGCCACCAGGATCGCCTCGAGGACGCGCTCGTGCTGCACAAGCGGTCGCTGGCGCTGCGTGAGAAGACGCTCGGCCCGGATGCGTTCGAGACCGGCATCTCTCTCGACAACATCGGCCTCGCGCTCGGCCTGCTCGAACGACCAGCGGAGGCGCTCCCCTATCATCAGCGCGCGCTCGCGATCACCGAGGCCACGATCGGGCCGGAGAGCGGCGAGGCCGGCGCGTCGCACGGGTACCTCGGCGCCACGCTTCGCTCGATCGACAAGCCGCGCGAGGCGATCGCGGAGTTCAAGATCGCGCTCGCGCTGACCGAGAAGGAGCTCGGCCCCGAGCACAGCGATCTGTCGTTCTATCTCTCGGGCATCGGCCACTCGTACCTCGACCTCCACAAGCCGAAGCACGCGTTGCCGTACCTCGAGCGCTCCCTCAAGCTGCGCGATCCCGAAGGCGACCCCGAGTCGACGGCGGCGGTCCAGTTCGCTCTCGCCCGTGCGCTGTGGGGCAGCGGTGGCGACAAGGTGCGTGCGCGCGAGCTCGCCGAACGCGCGAAGCCCGGAGTATCGAAGAAGGATCTACGGGCGGTGGTGGCCTGGCTCGCGACCCCGCAGTGAAGGGCGTGCGCCGATCGCGGGAATCAACGTGAATTGAGCCGCCGGTCCGACACGACCGGCGGTCGATCGACCGCGGCGAGCGCACACGTCAGCCGCCGGCAGTCTTTGCAGTGCAAGCAGTGCCGACCGACGCCCAGCGCTTGCTGCACGGGCAGCGATCGCACGGCGAACCGCGCGAGGGTCATCTCGTCGGGGCAGGTCATCTCTCCGACCGATAGATGCGGTCAAGAGTGGTGATGTAGCGCTCTATTTCTTCGTATCCGCGAGCAGGCGATAGAGGCTGAGCTCGAGGTTCGAGTCGAGCATGCGGACCGCGCTCGACAGGCTCGACTCGTCGAGCGAGAGCCGATCCTTGAGCTGGTCGCGGGTGCGTGCGAGGAGGTTCTGACGGACCTCGCTGACCCAGCGCGACGCGGTGACGCGGTGGATGCCGTACACGGCGGCGATCTCGTTGACGCTGCGGTCGTCGACGATCAGCGCGCGCAGGATCGCGCGGTCGCGCGGCTCGAGCTCGGCCACGGCGGCCTGGAACGCGGCCTTGAAGTCGGCGCCGTGACGGGACTTGAGGGCCTGGAGCTGTGGGTCATCGCTCGCATCGGCGAGAACGTCGTCGTCGCCGATCGCCTCGGTGGGCTTGCGCTTGCGGATCGCCCCGAGCGCCTCGCGGCCGGCCACGGAGGCGACCCAGTGCGCGAGCGGCCCGGTGCCGTGATAGAGCGCGAGCTTCGCATCGCCCTCGGCGGCGACCAGGAGCTTGGTGCGGACGTCCTGCTTGACGTCGTCGGCGTCGGCGCCCGTGATGCCGAGGCGCGCGAGCACGCGGTCGACGCGCTCGAACATCTCCTTCGTGAATACTCGGATCGCGCCGCGATCACCGGCGAGGCAACCGGCGGCGAGCACCAGCTCCACCGCGAACGCGGGCAGGATCACCGTGGTGCTATCCGGGTTCCAGGTCGCCGCGAGGTGGCGCACGGCCGCGGCGTCGTCGACGACGAGCTCGGGCCACCGCGCGCGCGCACTGTCGAGCACACCCGCCAGGTCCGCGGCCAGCACGGCGCGATCGACGTGGGCGGCGTCGCGCGAACAGTGCTCGACGAACATCTCGGCCAGACCACCCATCCCCTGGAGCGTAGATCAGATCCGGACCCGAAGGACCTCGTAGGCCTCGGCGTACGCGAAACCGCCGATCCGCCCGATCCCGCGGGCGACGTCGCGGGTCGCCTCCACGTCGAGCTTCGGGAGCTGCGTCGCATGGGCGCGGATCGCGGCGACCTTGGTCTCGATGGTGCCGGTGATGTCGACGAAGCACTGTCCGGGGCCACGCGACTGCGCGTTGAGCTCCGGGCTCGACACGTACGCGAGCAGGTCGCACGGCGTGCGGCGCAGGGCCGAGATCGTGGCGCGATGAACGAGGCCGTGATCCCAGTGGAGGTCGTGCGATGAGTGCGTGATCACGAGCTGCGGCTTCAGCTCCTCGACGAGCGCATCGAGCCGGCGGACCAGCTCGTGCATCGGCACGTCCTCCACCCGGCACGCGCGCTCCTCGCACACCACGAACAGATCGGCGCCGAGGATCGCGGCGCCCGCCTTCGCCTCGCGGACGCGCTCGTGCGGGAACGTGGGGACGGAGACCACGGCCATCGTGACGTCCGCACCCTCGGCGGCGAGTCGTGCCAGCAGGCCGCCAGCGCCGACCTCGAGATCATCGGGATGGGCACCGAGCGCGAGCACGGTGCCGTGAGTGGCGAGCAGGCGATTCATGCGAGGGCTCCGTGCGGACCAGAGTTGAACAGGACATCGAGGAACGCGAGGTTCGGCACGAAGCCGAGCTCGGGGTAGCGCTGCGGATACGTCGGGTGCGTGAACGCGTGCCACGCGACCTCCACGCCGGCGCGCTCGAGGAGCGGCACGTCGAGATACGTCGTGGAGCCGCCGCGACCCGAGAGATACGTCGTGGCACCGACCGCGCGCACGAGCGCCAGGATGCGATCGGTCTTCGCACCGCTGAGGCCGAGCGTGGACGCGCGTACCACGGGCGTGGTGATGCCAAACCAGGTGCGCGCGAGCTCGAGCACGTGGAGATCGAGGTCCACGAGCGACGTCCACCGCCGTGCGTACAGCTCGCGGAGCGCCGGCGCATACACCTCGAACATCGGCGCGCGTCGGTAGTGGGTCTCGATGGTCGCCCAGGTGCGTCGCTGCCAGTGCTGGCGCGGGCTCGCTTCGTGGGCGATCCGCTTGTCGAGGATGCGGTCGTGCAACGACCCGCGCTCGACCGGCACGGTCAGCCAGCCGGTGCCGCGATCGAGCTTGATGCGGTTCCGGTTCTGGAAGTTCTGCGCCTCGTACTGGAGGTCGTCCATCACCACGAACACGTCCGCCGCCGCCATCTTCGCGAGGTATCCGAGCCATGGCAGGTACGAAGGCTGATGCGCTGCAACGATCATCGCGGCGTTCCTGCGACGGCGCCGTGACCACGGGTCTCCCAGCTCGCGCTGTCGAGCGTGAACATGCCGAGCGGCGTGAGCAGCAGATAGGCGACCGGCATGAGGATCGCCATCGGCAGGAACGCGATCGGATGCACGCGCAGCCACGGCGGCAGGCGGCGCACCGACGGCGCGAGGTGATAGAGCAGGCCGAACATCGCGACCAGCGCGAGATGGAACGTGACGAGCGGCAGGAATTCGCCGCGCGCGACGTGGAAGGCGATCACGACCGGGTAGACGACGAGCAGCGCGAGCAGCGACAGGTAGTGCAGGCAGAGCAGGGGATGCAGCCGCCACGCGTGGCCGATTCCGATGATGAAGTCGACCACGTTCGAGCGCTTCCAGCGCAGCTGCTGGTTGAAGTAGCCGCGCAGCGTGGTCGGCGCCTTCGTGAAGCAGATCGCATCCATCGTCATCTTCGTGCGGTATCCGGCCTTCACGATCTGGTGGGTGAGGAAGCGGTCCTCGCCGTACTTGATCGGGATGCCGAGGATGTTGCGATCCTCGAGCATCGGCTCGAGCTCGATCAGCACGTGGCGGCGATACGCGGTGAGGCAGCCCGAGAGGCACATCACCGAGTCGAGCGAGCGCTCGAGGTTCTTCAGGTGCTCCTGGCCGAAGTAGTACTTGATGGTCTGGAGCTTCGAGAGCCAGTTGTCGTTCGGGTTCGAGATGTGGACGCGCCCGCCGACCGCCGCGACATCGGGCGAGGTGAACCGCGCGACCAGCTCGCGCAGCGCCGTGGGATAGACGATCACGTCGGAGTCGACCGAGACGATGATCTCCGAGGTCGCGAGGCGCACGGCATGGTTGATGCCCTTGCGCTTCCCCATGTTGTGCGGGTTCTGGATCACGCGCACGTTGGGGAACACGCGCGCGGCCTCGCTCGCCCACTGGAAGCTGTCATCGGTGGAGCAGTCGTCCACGACCGTGACCGTGAGCTTGTCGCGCGGATACTCGAGCGCGACGATGCTCGCGATCGTGTCGTAGATCGATCGTCCTTCATTGAAGAGAGGAATGACGACCGTGATCGTCGGCTCGTAGTTCTCGATCCGTTCGTCGACCTTCCGGCGCCGAACGATCCGCAGGTACAGCCCGAACACGTACCGGTTCAGGAACACGATCAGGATGAACATGTGGATCGCGAGAGACATCGTGGCCACCGGGGATGGGGCGGGGCCGCCGGATGTAGCGCGCGAATTCGCAAGCCTCGGGAACCGCTCGCGAATTCGAATACTGCAGATATCGGGCTACATCGCGCTTCGCATCGCATCTGGGGGGTGAGGCGATGCAATGAATACCCCCCGACTCGACCAGCTTCTCGATGACGTGGCGCCCTCGCGCAGCACCTCGTGGCGCGCCCCGCCACGACTGACCAGCGTGCCGAACATCCTGCCCGAGCACGAGCTCGCGAGCACGATCCCGTTCGTGCGCGTGGATGTTGGGGATGACGTGATGGAGGTCGCGGAGCAGCTCTCGCGCGCCGAATCCGTCGTCACCAAGATGCCCGTGCGCGAGACCACGCCCGAGGAGGAGTGGGCGGAGTTCCAGCGCATCGGCCTCGGCCCGAAGACGTCGGTGTCCGCCGGGTTCGGAAAGCTGATCGTCGCCGCGTACCGGATGCTCGGCTTCGCGATCCTCACCACCATCGTGGTCGCGCTGGTCGGATATCTCGCGACCACCGCGTTCTACATGGTCAGCACGAGCTGGGTGGTGCCGACCATCGTGTCGTCCACCGACGAGAAGGTGGTGGCCCTGAAGAGCGAGCTCGCCACGCAACAGAACGAGCGCGAGCGCATCGCGCGCGAGCTGACCGATGCCGAGCGCGCGATGGTGGCGGAGCAGAGCTTCCAGGCGAAGTTCGCGGCCGCGATCGCCGCGGACCGCGATGGCCGGCTCTCGGCGCTGCACCGCACGCGTGCGCTCGCCGGTGCTGCGGCGCAGACGCGCGCCGAGATCCGCGCGACGAGCGCAGCGTTCGCACAGGATGCCTCGGCCCGGATGAAGGAGCAGTACGGCGCCGGGATGATCGACCGCCACGACATGCTCGACGGCAAGCACCAGCTCGCGCAGATCTCGAGTACGAACCTGTCGCTCGCCGAGCGTCAGGCCGCGTTCGAGACCGAGGCGTCGGAGCTGGCGCGCCAGGCGAGCTCGCTCGATGCGCTGCTCTCGGAGAGCGACGCGCCGCTCAGCTACGACGCGCTCAAGATCAAGCGCGACCTCGATGCGTCGCGGGTGTCGCTCGCGAAGTCGATCGCCGTGCGCGACACGTTGCGCAGGAGCCTGACCCGCCAGGACGAGCTGCTCGCGAGCCTGCGCACGTCGGCGTACCTGCGCGCGGTCACCGACGGCGCGACGGTCGCCCTGGTGCCGTACGCGAACCTCGATCGCGCCACGCCCGGCGCGACGCTGTACGCGTGCAAGCTGGCGATGGTGTGGTGCCGCAAGGTCGGGACCGTGGTGCAGGTGCTGCCGGGCGAGATCCAGCTCCGTCACCCGCACAAGGACGCGCTCGTCCGCGGCCAGATGATCGAGCTGCGGCTCACCGACGCCGACGCGGCGCGCGACAACGTGCTGTTCGTCGGCGGAAAGCCGCTGGGGCTGTGATGCGCGCGCTGGTTGTCCTGCTCGCGCTCGCGGCACCCGCGGCCGCCGACGATGTCTGTGACCACACGCGTGCGGTCGCCGCCGCCGAGGCCGATCTGCTCGTCGCACCGGAGCTGTTCGTCACCGCCGGGTACACCCAGCAACCCGCGATCCTGTTCGGCGAGGTCGCGACCACGGCCCAGCCGCGCGTGATCGCGGGCCTGCAGCTCGGGCTCCTGAAGATCGTCGCCGGCTCGGCCACCCGCGGACGCGCCGATGCCGAGTGCCAGCGCCACCTGGCCGCGGAGCGCATCGCGCGCGGTCCCAGCGGTCGTGCGCTCGCGGCGCAGGTCAGCGTGCTCGACGGTGCACTCGCCGAGGGCGAGGCCATGGTCGCGAAGCTCGCCGCCGAGGTGGACCAGCAGCTCGCGACCCGACCCGAGCTGATCGCCACGCGGCTCCGCCTCGACGAGCTCCGCGCGCTCGCCACCGACGCGCATCGCCAGCTCGCGCTGCTCCCGGCGACCGACGCACCGCTCGCCGGGGCGTTCGCCGACCAGCGCGCCGCCGTGGCCGAGCTCGAGCACCGCGAGGGTCGCCTGCGCACGCTCTCGGCGTTCGACGTCAGCGTGCGCGCCGGCATCGATCGCTCGCTCGATCACCCCACCAACACGCCGTACCTCGCCACGCTCTCGGTCACCGTCAACACCGGCATCGTGTTCCAGCACGGCGCGAATGCACGAGCCGCGAGTGCGCGCCGCCGGCTCGCGCGCACCGACGAGGCCGACCTCGCCGCGCAGGCGACCACCGATGGGCAGCGCGCCGCACAGCTCGCCACGCTGATCGCCCAGCTCGAAGAGGATGCCGCGGCGCTCGCGCGTCTATCCGGTGACGATGCGCGCCGCCTGCGCCGATCGCTGTGGTTCGATCTCGTACAACGCAAGGCCGAGCGCGCGTTCCTCGTGGCGCGGGTGTCCGCGGTGCGCGAGCTCGCGCGATGAAGTGGCTGGTCTCGCTCGTCGTGGCGATCGGGTGCGGTCGCGAGCCACCGGCGCTCCCGCTCGCGCCATCGCTGCGCCTCACCGAGGGCACCGCCCGGCCGCGCGGTGGCACGGTCGCGATCACCGAGCCGAGCGTGCGCGGCATCGCACCGGAGTCGAGCGGCGACTCGGCCGCGCTCGACCTCGTGTACCTCGGCCCGACCGACACCACCGCCCCGCTTGCCTCCGGCGACGTGCGCGAGCAGCTCGGCCTCAAGCTCCGCGCGCAGGACAGCTGCAACGTGATCTACGTGATGTGGCGGATCGCTCCCGTCTCCGAGGTCGTGGTTCAGATCAAGCAGAACCCGAAGGACCGCCGACACACCGAGTGCGGCGCGGCGGGCTACGACCGCGTGCGACCGGGGCACCGCTCACCTCCTCCCGTCTTGGTCCGGGGCACGGCGCACACGCTGAGCGCCGCCATCACCGGGGACGATCTCACGGTGTGGGCCGATCAGGCGCTGGTCTGGCGGGGCAGCCTCCCTCCGGAGGCTCGCACGCTGCGGGGCCCGGCGGGATTCCGGACGGATAACGTGCGCGCCGAACTGGCCGTGCACGCGCGGATTCTGTGACGGAACGCGTGACGCTAACCGTCGCGGGACGCGTCCGATGCCGGCTCCTCCCGCCTCCGAGCCGACCGATCAGCTGGCCTTCCCCTTCGGGCGCTGTTCGCTCACCTCAAGAGCGATGACGAGGAATTCGATCGAACGCTGGTATACCCGCAGCTTCTGAAGCTCAACACCCGTCACCCGACGGGAAAGGGTTAGATCTACCAATGCGTGCTGTTCGAGTTCACGAGCTCACCGGTCCCGCTGCCCTTCGCGTCGACACCGACGTTCCGGAGCCCACGGTCTCCGCCGGTCAGGTGCTGATCGAGGTGAAGGCGGCGGGCGTGAACTTCCCCGACATCCTGCAGACGCGCGGGATGTACCAGTTCAAGCCAACACCGCCGTTCTCGCCGGGCGGCGAGGCGAGCGGCATCGTCTCCGCGATCGGATCCGGCGTGAGCTCGGTGAAGGTCGGTGATCGCGTCGCCGTGACCTTGCTCTATGGTGCGTTCGCCGAGCGCGTCGTTGCGCCGGAGCTTGCCGTGGTCAAGTTGCCCGATGCCGTCGGCTTCGAGGTCGGCGCGGCGACGCTCCTCACGTACGCGACCACGCTGCACGCGCTCTCCGATCGCGCCGCGCTCCAGAAGGGCGAGACGCTGCTCGTGCTCGGGGCCGCCGGCGGCGTAGGGATCGCGGCCGTCGAGCTCGGCGCCCTGATGGGCGCCCGGGTGATCGCGGCGGCATCGACCGACGACAAGCTCGCGTTCTGTCGCGAGCACGGCGCGAGCGAGGTCATCAACTACGCGACGGAGGACCTGAAAGATCGTGTGAAGGCGCTGACGTCGTCGAACGGCGTCGATGTCGTCTACGATCCCGTGGGCGGTTCACTTGCAGAGACCGCGCTCCGCGGCACCGCGTGGCAGGGCAGGTACCTCGTCGTCGGCTTCGCCTCCGGCGACATCCCGAAGATCCCGCTAAATCTGGTGTTACTCAAGGGCTGTCAGGTGGTGGGCGTGTTCTGGGGCTCGTTCGCGATGCGCGAGCCCGCGAAGAACCGCGCGCACGCGGATCAGATCTTTCGCTGGGTTGCCGAGGGGAAGCTCCGGCCGGCGATCGATGCGGTGTTGCCGTTCGAGCGCGCCGCCGAGGCCCTCGGTCGCCTCGACGCCCGAAACGTCAAAGGCAAGCTCGTGCTCACTCCGTGAGACAATGCGGCATGCGCGCAGTGCTGGCGCTTGCCCTCTCCGTCGCCGCCGGCTGCGGCTTCACGACCGCCGCCGGTGATCCACTCGCGGATGATCAGCCGAGCGACGCCGGCGGTGACGCCACGAGCTGCGCCTCGTTCTCGCAGCAGCTCGACACCTGCGCCCGCACCGGAGTGGATCTGACGCTCACCGGGATGAACGTCATCGATACCGATACCGGCATCCTGACCGCGGGTGGATTGCCGGTCGCGATCACCTCGCAGCTCGTCACGACCCGCACGAATGCGATCGAGGTCCGCGCGGTCTACGTCGGCGCGCTGACGATGTCGGCGAACGCGCAGCTACGCGCCGTGGGCTCGCGACCGCTCGCTCTCGTGGCGACGGGCAACGTGTTTCTTCTCCAGAACGCGCTGATCGATGTCTCGGTCGGCGGCGCCGGCGCGATGCCGGCGTGCACGCTCGGTGCATCGAAGGGCCAGGACGATACGAGCGGCGCGGCCGGTGGCGGTGGCGGTGGGTTCGGCGCGATCGGCGGTACCGGAGGAAACGGGAACCGCGACGGTGGCCCGAGCATCGGCGGAGCTCCGGGGGTGGCGAGCCCGTTGCCGCTCGGCCCGCGCGGTGGCTGCCCCGGTGCGCACGGCGGGGTTGGCGCGGATCCCGGTGGTGATGGCGGCGTCGCTGGCGGCGCCCTGTACATCGTGAGCGCGACGGAGATCCAGCTCGTCGACGGCGCCGTGATCAACGCGGGTGGCGGAGGTGGTGGCGGAGGCAAGAAGGCTCAGAGCCAGTACGGCGACGCGGGTGGCGGCGGCGGCGGAAGCGGCGGAATGATCTTGCTCGAGGCTCCGAAGGTGCGGAGCGCCGGCACGCTCGCCGCGAACGGCGGCGGTGGTGGCGAGGGATCGGGCAATGGCAGCGCCGGCAATCCCGGCGCACCAGCCACGCTCACGATGATGCGCGCCGAGGGCGGCAAGGACGGCTCGTCGAGCGGCACCGATGGCGGCAAGGGCGGCGCCGGGGCGATGACCCCAGGCGAGCCACCCGGCGGAGCGCAGGATGGCGGCGGTGGTGGTGGTGGCGGTGGCGTCGGCTTCATCCGCGTGATGTCGCCTGACCGTGCGCTTGGCGCGCTGGTCTCGCCCGCGGCGAGCTAGATCCCGCAGGCGGCGACGCCGCCCTCGAGACCCTTCTTGAACGAGCCGGAGCGCTGCGCGGCCGAGCCGTGCGTCCACGTCTCGGGCTGCACGCGGCCCTGGGTCTTGCGCTGGATCGTGTCGTCTCCGATCTGCGACGCGGCGTTGAGCGCCTCGTCGACATCGCCGACCTCGACGAGCCCGCGCGCGCTGGCGTCCTTCGCCCACGCTCCCGCGAGGCAATCCGCCTGCAGCTCGGTCTCGATCTGGTTGACCTCGCCGCGGCCGAGCAGGCCTTTCTGGTTCTGCACGTGGTGACCCACCTCGTGCGCGATCACGTACGCCTGCGCGAAGTCGCCCGGTGCGCCGAAGCGCTCGCGCAGGTCGTCGTAGAACGCGAGGTCGATGTAGACCTTCTTGTCGACCGGGCAGTAGAACGGCCCGACCGCGGCGGTCGCGGTGCCGCACGCCGAGTCGATCGACGCGCGGAACAGCGTCAGCCGCGTTCCCTGGTAGCCGGGCACGGAGCGCGCGAACGTCTTCTGCACGTCGTCGAGCACGTAGCCGACGAAGTGCGAGGTCTCGTCGCTCGCACCCTTCTGCGGCGCGGTCGGAACCGCGGAGTGGTTCGACGACTGGGTCGAGCTCGAGCACGCACTGCGGCCGTACATCAGGCCGAGCAGCACGACCGCGACGAGGATCCCCTTCCACCCGAACCGGGCGGCGAGCGCCAGGATACTGAGGCCGCCGCCACCAAACCCGCCTCCGCGCGCGGGCCCTTCGCTACGACGGTCATCGACGTTGTTGCTTTGATATCCTTTGTCCCAGCGCATGAGCGGCACGTGGTGCAAGCACACTGCCAGGGGGGATCCGAAATGTTCTCAGGTCCGGCCGCGCGCCGAGAGCCAGTCGAGGATCGAGATCGCCTTCGCCTTGGTGAGCGCGCGCTCCTCCTTGTCGTGATCTCCGCGCTTCACCAGGTCCCATTCGACGTCGTACGCGCACTCGGTGAACCAGGCGCGCAGCGCCACCGCCCCGCGATGCAGCGGGTTCGCATCACCGACCAGAAAGTACGCGGGCAGAGCGCGCACCGGGCACTCGGCGCCCGGTGGATGACCGCCGCCGTGGATCACGACCCCCGCGAACACGTCGGTCCACGCCGATGCGTGCATCCCGATGTACGTCGCGCCGCCGGACCATCCACCGAGGTAGATGCGCGCGGGATCGATCGCGTGGACCGCCTGGACCTGTGCGACCTGCTCGAGCAGCCACGCGGGATCGCCGTTCCACTTCCACCAGCTCCCGCCGCAGCGCTGCGCCTTCGGGCACTCGAGCGAGAGCAGCGCCCAGCCGCGCGCCTTCGCCGCCGCGCGCCATCGATTCGCCGTGTTCGCCGCGTGATCACGATCGCCGTGCAGCACCACGAGCAGCGGCATGGGCGCGTCGGCCTTCGCCGGGATGTCGAGCGTGCAGCTCGTGCACGGAGCCTTCGGTGCACCGGCCGCGGCGGTCGCCGTCAGCGCGGCGACGAGGACGAGAGCGGCGCGCACGCGCCATCATGAACCGGCGAGGGCGTCGGTGCCACGCTCGTCGAGCCACGTCGGCGCGGGCAACCACATTGTAGGTAACGCGTACGGTCGCCCGGATCGTCACGCGGCACGCGATGCGCTGCGGCTCGCCGAGCGGCGGCGCGCGCGATGGATGTGCGACGTGCGCCGACGCCCAGCGACGTGGCAAGCGTCACCCCTGATCACTTCGATATCGCTGTTTCTCGACGAGGACGTCACACTGGTAGGGATGAGGTGGCAGCCATTCGCCGTCGTGTTGATTGGATGTGCTGGTTCCTCGACGCCGCGCGCTGCGCGAACGTCGAGCGCACTCTCGCCGAGTGCGCAGGCCAGCGCGGAGGTGCGGTTCGCAACGCGCGATACCACCACGCAGGTGACGTGCCCCGACGCGGCGATGCGTGTCGACGGGCAGATGGTGTGCCCGAACGAAGCGAAGGCGCAGGGCCTGACGATCCTCGACCTCGGCGACAACTGGACCCCGAGGCTGTTCGCGCCGCAGCCCGATGGCACCGCGCCGAACTTCCGCGCGACGTATCTCGCGCTCTCGAATGATCGCGGGCTCGATGGCAAGCCGCTCGCCGACACCGAGGAGCTCGCGGAGCTCTACGGCGTCGTGCCGTCGCTCGCGATCGCGCGCACCCGACTCGCCGACGAGCCCCGGCATGCGTGCAACGCGGCAGTGGATCCCGCGCCGATCCTCGTGCTCGACAAACCATACGCGCAGGATCACAAGGCCGTGATCGCGGCCTCGAACGCGACGCGCGCGGTGATCGGCAAGCAGCTCGAGGCCGCGCGCGTGAAGAGCGGGCTCCCCGACCTCGAGGCGCTCGCCACCGTGCCCGCGCACGCCGCACAGTACAAGCGGTGGAAGGCGGCCGACGATCTCTATCGCGGTCTCGTCGCCGCGCAGCAACGGCTGGTGTGCGAGCACTTCCTCGCCGCGAAGGATGCCGACGGCTCGATGACCTGGCGCACGTCGAACGCGGTCGAGCTGTTCCAGCGCCGCAACTTCCTGATGCCGAACGAGCGCCTCGATCAGGAGACGCGCGAGGCGATGCAGCTCGATAGCCGCGAGCTCGACTACCGGCTCGCGCTCCGCATCCTGCGCGAGCGCGTGGTCGACGCAACCGGCCTGATCGAGGACGGTACCGCGAGCGGCGGCCCGCAGCCGATCCTCGGCCGCATGCTCGATCCCGGCCCGATGCGCGCGGCGCGCGGCGGTGAAGCGCCGCTGCCCGATGGCGCGCCCGATCTGATCGGCGCCGCGACCGAGGCCGCCGCGAAGGAGCTCGGCTGGATGGGCCCCACCGAGACCCGCGCGTTCTTCGAGCAGCACCCGCGCGGTTTACGCGTGGCGATCGCGCTGCCGGCCACGCCCGACTATCACTCCGCGCACATGGATCTATCTGCGGAGATCGATCGCGGCGACGTCTGGTACGACGAGGTGCCGATCGCGCGAAACGTCAAGCACCGTCCGACGACGACGCTGTATGTCACCGTCGACGGCAAGCGCCGCCCGCTCGTGCGCTGGCCGACCACGATCGGCGGCTGGTCCGACGTCCGCATGGGCGATGGCTACGTGGTCCGCAAGTGGAAGGAGTCCGACGTGGGCCCGCGCGTGTGGCGCGACCTCTACGCCGCGCCGACGTGGATGCCGCCGCCGACGACGCCCGATCGCGACCTCGTGAAGAACAACTACAACGGCACGTACTCGCTGAAGACCGAGATCATGGGCCCGGGCCCACACGCCGCGTTCGGCATGACCCTGCTCGTGCACCACCAGGTGGTGAAGCGGAAGGACGGCACCGAGCGGTTCGATGACAACGGCATCGGCACGCACGGCTCCGCGAGCGTGACCTCGATCGTCAACGGTACGAGCCACGGCTGCCACCGCCTGTACAACCAGCTCGCGGTTCGGCTCGCCGATTTTCTCCTGTCGCACCGCGAGCACGTGGTGAAGGGCGAGACCCCCGAGTTCTATCGCCGCATCGTCCGCTCCAAGGGCACGTTCGTCGCCAAGATCTCGACGCGCGGCTTCCTCTACGAGATGACGCCGCCGGTGCCGGTGGTGGTCAAGCTCGGGAACATCAAGTCGTCGCGCAAGGTTCCGCCGCGCGACTCCGCGCCCGCTCGTCCCGATTGAAGCCGGCGCTCGAGATCGCGGGTGGGCCGCCTCAACCGGGGGCATCCGCTCCACGGGCGGCGACCGGCGCGTCGCCGAGCCGCGCGACCAGGAACGCGTAGAGACCGGCCGCATCGAACGTTCCGCCCACCGTGAACCGCCACCCGACCTGCGCGAAGTGATCGGCCTCGATCTCGGCGAGCGTCTCGCCCCAGTACTGGGATGACAGCGGCACCAGCCCGTCGTTCGCGCCGGCGACCTTTCTCAGATATGCGTGCGCCGCGATCAGCGGCAGCGGGACGGCCGTCTTCGGCTCGCGCATCCCGCCCACGACGCACGCGTAGCGAACGCCCGGCACATCGGTGATGTCCTCGTTGAACTTCGCGAGCGACGCCGTCGACAGCCACTCGAGCGCCTCGACCGGCAGCCCGACCGTCTTCGCCAGGCGTCGCGGCCAGTCGAGCACGCCGGTGAGCATCAGATCCGCGATCGGCGACCCGCGGTGCGGCGTGCCGATCGTGACGAGCGAGCGCACGCGCTTCGCGAGCCCCAGCTTCGCGAGTGCGTAGCGCGCATCGAGCCCTCCCAGGCTGTGCGCGATCAGATCGATGCGCTCGTGGTTCATGGCCTCGATCGCGGCGACCAGCTTCGCCGCGCGCGCGGGGACGCTCGACGCCATCGGAAGCTTCACCGCGTGCGCGTGACAACCGAGCGCCTCCAGGTGCTTCGCGATGCCGCGGAAGTAATCGAACCGCGCGCCTGGCACGCCGATCCGATCGAACCCGAACAGGCCGTGTACCAGGATCACGGGGAGCGGTGGTCCGCGCTCGATGGGCCCCGGGACCGGGACCACGCCCTCCATCGGGCGTTCGACCTGCTCGAGGATCACCGGGTCGGGCGCGGGCCGCCGGCGCACGATGATCAGCGCCGCGACGAACAGCGCGACGATCAACGCGATGACGATGATCGTCAGCACGACGGGCACAGCGTGCCACGTCGCACCGGTCGAGAGTGCGTCAGGTCCGACGCCGTCGCCTCCGATGCACGTTCGGTGCGGCAGATTGTCGCGCAGATCGCCCGCGAACTTTTGCCGCAGCGCTGTCGTCGACGAGACCGGCCATAACCGCATCCCAGAATCACGACTCGGACGATCGACTGCGACGACACGCCACCCCAAGAATCCACGCCCCAACCTTGCGAAATGGTGTCGGGTAGTGGTTCAAGGAACGCGCGCGAATCCGTGTTTTTGTTCGCGCCAACGCAGGAACCTACATGCCGCGTTTCACATTCCCCGAATGGACCGACACCCTCAAGAAGTGGATCAATGTGTTGGTCCTGGGCGCGCCGGTTTACCTGGTGGCGCTGGTCGCCTACGGCGTCACGCCGGAGGCGATCCGCATTGGTTATCAGCCGGACCAACCGGTCCCGTATAGCCACGCCCTTCACGTCGGCGAGCTCGGGCTCGACTGCCGGTACTGCCACTCCACGGTGGAGCGCGCAGCCAAGTCGGCCATTCCGCCGGCCGCGGTGTGCATGAACTGCCACTCGCAGGTGAAGAAGGAGTCCGAAGTGCTCCTCCCGATCCGCCAGGCCTACGCGGAGAACCAGCCGGTCCACTGGACGCGCGTCCACGACCTGCCGGATTACGTGTACTTCAACCACTCGGCGCACGTGAACGCGACGATCGGTTGCGAGTCGTGCCACGGCCGTATCGATCAGATGGTCAAGGTCTATCAGGCCAAGCCACTGACCATGGAGTGGTGCATCTCCTGCCACCGGAACCCGGAGCCGTACCTGCGCAAGTCCGATGCGTTGACGGCGATGGGCTACCAGCCCGGCAAGGACGAAGGCGCCGCTGTGAAGAAGGCGAACAACGTGAACCCGCCCATCAACTGCTCGACCTGCCACCGCTAGGAGTCGAGGATGTCCGCCAAAGAACCTGACGACCACGGCCACGATCACTCCGATCACGGCCACGATCACCACGACCACGCGCAGTCCGAACAGGATCTGACGCCGATCGTTCCGACCGAGCACGGCTACTGGAAGTCGCTCAAGGAGCTCGACGGCCAAGCGAGCTACCAGCTCGACTCCGCCGGTTCGCGCGCCGAGCGCGGCGAGCCGAGCGAGCGCGTGATCGATCCGATGCACCGCCGCAACTTCTTCCAGCTCATGGGCGCGTCGATGGCGCTCGCGGGCGTCAGCGCCTGCCGCTACGAGAAGGAAGAGATCGTCCCGCTCGCGCGGCGTCCCGAGGACCAGACCCCGGGCGTCACGCAGCAGTACGCCACGGCGTTCGATCTCGGCGGCGTGGGCCATGCTCTGCTCGCGACCTCGTTCGAAGGTCGTCCGATCAAGCTCGACGGCAACCCGGAGCACCCGTTCGCCTCCGGCGGCGCGGTCCCCGGCACGCAGCGTCATGCAGGCGCGACCACGTTCGCGCAGGCGGCGATCCTTCACCTCTATGATCCGGATCGCTCGCAGAACCCGGCGATGAACAGCAAGGGCGCGTCGATGGACGCGTTCCGCGCCGCGCTTCCCGAGATCCGCAAGAACCTCGCCAACACGCGCATCCTCAGCGAGGCGACGTCGTCTCCGACGGTCGCGTACCTCCGCGCGAAGCTGCTCGAGACGAACCCGGGCCTGCAGTGGCACGAGTACGAGCCGATCTCCTGGGACAGCGAGCGCGAGGGAACCCGCAAGGCGTTCAACCAGCCCGTGCGCCCGATCGCGCGGCTCGACAAGGCGGAGACGATCGTCACGATCGACTGCGACCTGTTCGTCGAGCACCCCGCGGCGATGAAGTACAGCCGCGACTTCGCGCGCAGCCGTCGCATGAACGGCTCGCTCGGCATCGGCAAGATGAACCGGCTGTGGTCGGTGGAGAGCACCTTCACCAACACCGGCGCGATGGCGGATCACCGCCTCGCGCTGCGCTCGGAGCTCGGCCTCCCGCTCGTGATGGCGCTCGATGCCATCGTCTCGAATGGCGCGGCGCCGAACAGCGAGTTCCTCAAGGAGCAGAAGGTCGCCGAGTTCGTGAAGGTGCTCGGCGCAGAGCTCCTCGCGAACAAGGGCAAGGCCGTCGTCGTGGCGGGTCGCCGCCAGCCGGCGGATGTCCACGCGCTCGTCGCGAAGATCAACGCCGCGATCGGTGCGCCCGGCGCGACGGTCGACTACTACGTCGACGCCGACCCGAACCGCCGCCCGCACGTCGAGTCGATCGCCACCCTGGCGAAGGACCTCGCCGGCGGCCGCGTGCAGCAGCTGATCATCCTCGGCGGCAACCCGGTCTATGACGCCCCGGCGGATCTCGACTTCGCCGCCGCGATGGGCCGCGCGCCCACCACGATCCACCTGCACGAGTACCTCAACGAGACCTCGAAGAAGGCGAGCTGGCACGTGCCGCGCGCGCACTTCCTCGAGTCGTGGGGCGATGCGCGCACGTGGGACGGTACGATCACCGTCGCGCAGCCGCTGCTCGCGCCGATGTACGGCGGCCTGTCGTCGATCGAGATGCTGTCGCTGCTCCTGGGCGACGTGAAGGTCGGCGACGAGCTGGTCCAGGAAGCGCACGGCAAGCTCGGCGTCACCGCGAGCTGGCGCCAGAGCGTGCATGACGGCTTCGTGCCGAACACGCAGCTCCCGCCCGCCGCTGTCGGCGCCGTGAGCCTCGCGCCTCCGCAGCTCACCCCCAGCCAGCAGGGCAGCAGCAAGCGTGCGAACGGCGACCTCGAGGTCGTGTTCCACTACTCGAGCTTCAGCTACGACGGCCGTTACGCGAACAACGCGTGGCTGCAGGAGACCCCGGACTTCCTGACCAAGGTCACCTGGGACAACTACGCACTCGTCGGTCCCGAGACCGCGCTCGCGCTCGGCATCTCGAACGACACCTTGATCAAGGTGAAGATCGAGAACCGCGAGATCGAGCTGCCCTGCTACACGATCCCCGGCCAGGCCCGGTACTCGATCGGCCTCGTGCTCGGCGGCGGTCGCACCGCGGCCGGTCGCGTCGGCGGCGACAGCGACCACACCGTTGGCTTCGACACCAACAAGGTGCGCACGGTCGCCGGCTTCGACATCTCCCTGAAGGCGTCGGTCACCCCGGGTGGCGGCACGTGGGAGCTCGCCAGCGTCCAGGAGCACTGGGACATCCGCTCCGGCATCATCCCCTCGGTCAACCGCGACGGCCTGCAGGCTCGCCTGCCGGAGCTGATCAAGGAGACCACGGCGAAGACGCTCGCCGAGAACAAGAGCTACCAGGCCGAGGAGCCGCTCGGCTACTTCAACGATCCGAAGCGCGCCGGCAACGCCGACGGTCCGAACCGCGCCGCGGGCCTCTCGCTGTTCAAGGAGAAGGACTACAACGGCCACCGCTGGGGCATGACGATCGACCTCAACACGTGCACGGGTTGCAACTCGTGCATGGTCGCCTGCCAGTCGGAGAACAACGTCCCTGTCGTCGGCAAGGCCGAGATCTTCAACAACCGCGAGATGCACTGGATCCGCATCGACCGCTACTTCAAGGGCTCGCCCGAGGAGCCGCAGGTCGTCCACCAGCCGGTCGGTTGCCAGCAGTGCGAGCAGGCGCCGTGCGAGACGGTGTGCCCGGTCGGCGCGACCTCGCACTCCGACGAGGGCCTGAACGACATGGCCTACAACCGCTGCATCGGCACGCGGTACTGCGCGAACAACTGCCCCTACAAGGTCCGCAAGTTCAACTTCTTCGACTGGAACAAGGACGTGCGCGACGCGAAGAATCGCGTGCGCCGGCTGCTGTTCAACCCGGATGTCACGGTCCGCAGCCGTGGCGTGATGGAGAAGTGCACGTTCTGCGTGCAGCGCATCCAGAACGGCAAGATCAAGGCGAAGGCTCAGATCCGCAGCGGCCAGCGTCCCGGCACCGTGCAGGGCGCGATTCCCGACGGCGAGATCCAGACGGCGTGTCAGGACGCGTGCCCGACCGAGTCGATCACGTTCGGTGATCTCTCGGATACGACGAGCCGCGTCGCGAAGCTGTACGACGATAACCGCAGCTACTCGCTACTCGCCGAGCTCTACACCAAGCCGCGCAACCGGTTCCTCAGCCGCGTGCGCAACCCGAACCCGGCGATGGCGTCGGCGGCGGGCGCTTCGGCTCACGAGGAGGCTCACTGATGTCGACTGCAACGATGGATGGTGCCGCGGAAGGCGGACACCACGAAGAGTCCGACGCCGGCAAGGCGCGCGAGGCGTTCCGCGGGGTCACCCGTGACGTCGCGTGGGTCGCCGAGGCACCGAAGCCGCACAAGGCGTGGCTCGGTGCGCTCGGCATCGCCGTCACGATGCTGGCGATCGGCGTCTACAGCACCTACGTGCTGGTCACGACCGGCATCGGTGTGTGGGGTAACTCCAACACCGTCGGTTGGGCCTGGGACATCACGAACTTCGTCTGGTGGATCGGTATCGGTCACGCCGGCACGCTGATCTCCGCCGTGCTGTTCCTGACCCGCCAGACCTGGCGCGTCAGCATCAACCGCGCTGCCGAGGCGATGACGATCTTCGCCGTCATGTGCGCGCTGCTGTTCCCGCTGCTCCACACCGGCCGTCCGTGGTTCGCGTGGTGGATGATCCCGCACCCGAACGACATGGGCATGTGGCCGCAGTTCCGCAGCCCGCTCATGTGGGACGTGTTCGCGGTCTCGACCTACGCCACCACGTCGATCCAGTTCTGGTACATGGGCCTCGTCCCCGACCTCGCCACCTACCGCGACCGCTTCGCGATGAAGGGCGACAAGCTCAAGGCGATCATCTACGGCACCCTGTCCCTCGGCTGGCGCGGCTCGGCCCGCCAGTGGCACCGCTACGAGCGCGCGTACCTGATCCTCGCGGGTCTCGCCACGCCGCTGGTGTTCTCCGTCCACTCGGTCGTGTCGTTCGACTTCGCCACCTCCCAGCTCCCCGGCTGGCACACCACGATCTTCCCGCCGTACTTCGTCGCCGGCGCCATCTTCTCCGGCTTCGCGATGGTGCTCACGCTGATGCTGCCACTGCGGCACCTGTTCAACCTGCAGCACATCATCAAGGAGTCGCACGTCGAGGCGATGTGCAAGATCATGCTGGCGACCGGCATGATGGTCGGTCTCGCATACGGCACCGAGCTCTTCATCGCCTGGTACTCCGGCAACCTGTACGAGAAGTTCGCGTTCGCGAACCGCGCGTTCGGACCGTTCTGGTGGAGCTACTTCGCGATGATCAGCTGCAACGTACTGGTGCCGCAGGCGTTCTGGTCGCAGAAGATTCGCCGCAGCCCGATCATCATCTTCGTGCTGTGCATCTTCATCAACATCGGCATGTGGTTCGAGCGGTTCGTGATCATCGCGACGTCGCTCGCCCGGTCGTTCCTGCCGGCGAACTGGAGCTACTACACCCCGACGCGCTGGGACGTCGGGTTGTTCGTCGGAACGCTCGGCCTGTTCTTCACGTTGTTCCTCCTGTTCTTCCGATATGTCCCCGTGATCGCCATGTCCGAGGTCAAGGGCGCGATGCCCGAGGCCCACGCCGGCGGGAAGAAGGACAAGCACTAATGTCGAACACACACGACGACCACGACCACGGCGCGGAACCGACCAGCTACCCCGATGGGGAGCTGTACGGCGTCCTTGCCGAGTACGACACCCCCGGTGAGCTCCTCGACGCGGCCCGCAAGGTCCGCGACGCGGGCTACACCGAGTTTGATTGCTACAGCCCGTTTCCCGTTCACGGGATCGACGAGGCGATGGGCATCAAGCGCACCATTCTCCCGCTGATCGTCTTTGGCGGCGGCGCGACCGGCCTGGTCGGCGGCATCTTCCTTCAGTGGTGGATGAACGCCTACAACTGGCCGTGGAACATCGCCGGCAAGCCGACCTGGTCGATCCCCGCGAACGTGCCGATCATGTTCGAGGCGACGATTCTGTTCTCGGTGTTCGCCTCGTTCTTCGGCATGTGGATCCTGAACAAGCTGCCGCAGGTGTGGCACCCGTTCTTCCGCGCTGACCGGTTCGCGAGGGTCACCGACGACGCGTTCATCCTCGGCATCGAGGCCAAGGACAAGCGCTTCGACCACGTCGCGACCACGAAGCTGCTCAAGGATGCCGGCGCGATCGCGGTCGAGGACGTCCACCTCGAAGGCGACCCAGCCCGCAGAAACATGCCGAAGTGGATCACGGCGTTCATCGTCGCGAGCACCGCGTTCGCGCTGATTCCGTTCGCGATCGCGGCGAAGGCGCGCAACTCCCACTCCAACGCGCCCCACCTCCACATCTTCCCCGACATGGATTTCCAGCCGAAGTTCAAGTCCGACACGGCGATGGACCTGTTCCCGGATGGCCGCTCCAACCGCGGCGAGATCACCGGCACGATCGCCCGCGGCTCGCTGAACGCAGACGACACGTTCTACCGCGGCATCGAGAACGGCGCCTGGACCACCGGGTTCCCGAAGCAGCTCGAGCTGAACGACGCGATGATCAAGCGCGGACAGAACCGGTTCAACATCTACTGCTCCGCTTGCCACGGCTACGACGGCCAGGGTCACGGCACGGTGCCGCAGCGGCTCGCGGCGAACGGCCAGACCTGGTCCCCGGCGAACCTCGTCGCCGCGGGCGGAGTCGCGGTGCAGATGCCGAACGGCCAGCTGTTCAACACGATCTCGAACGGCGCCAACACGATGATGGGGTACGCCAGTCAGATTCCGCACGCGGATCGCTGGGCGATCGTCCTCTATGTCCGCGCGCTCGAGCGCTCGCAGCACGCCACTCTCGACGACGTTCCCCCCGAACAGCGTGGGTCGATCCGCTGAGGCGGTAAGGAAGCCATGAGCACCCTACAAAAAACGCTTCACCCCGACGAGAAGATCAAGGCCGGCAAGATCGGCCAGACGATGACCAAGGCCGGCCTTGGCATCGCCGTGCTCTTCCTCGTTGTCTCGATCGTCCTCACGCTGACCGGCTCCGCGAACAGCGGGCACGACAGCAAGTGGGCCCGGTTCTTTCACGCGTACGTGATCGGCTGGAGCTACATCTTCACGCTGTCGCTCGGCATGCTGTGGGTCATCATCCTGCACTACCTCGTGCGCGGTCGTTGGCTCACCGCGGTCCGCCGCATCGCCGAGGCGATGACCGGCGCGTTCCCGATCATCTTCGTCGCCGGCCTCGGGTTCATCATCCCGCTCCTCGCCGGCTACAAGGACCTCTACTACTGGGCGCACCCCGACGCGCACAACCCCGAGCTCAACCACCACCTGCTGCACAAGCTCGGCTGGCTGAGCCCCACGTTCTTCGCGCTCCGCTACGTCATCTATGGCGTGGGCTTCTCCGCGATCGCGGCGTACTTCGCGAAGAAGTCGCGCGAGCAGGACGAGAGCGGCGACCCGAAGATCTCCGAGACCCTGCGCATCGCGTCGGGCCCGGCGATGATCCTGTTCGCGATCCTCACCTGCATGGTCGCGTTCGACATCCTGATGTCGCTCGCGCCGAAGTGGTTCTCCACGATCTACGGCGTGGCGTTCTGGGGCTCGGGCTGCATCGGCTCGTTCGCCGCGCTCGCGCTCCTCGTGCTCGGCATCCAGCGCTCGGGCCGCCTCACCCACTCGATCAACGCGGAGCACTACCACGACATCGGGAAGTGGATGTTCTCCTTCACGTTCTTCTGGGCGTACACCGCGTTCTCGCAGTTCATGCTGCAGTGGTACGGCAACATGCCGGAGGAGACGCACTGGTACAAATACCGGATGTTCGGCGAGTGGCAGTGGGTGTCCATTGCGATCCT
>JBBRED010000064.1:0-28959 GCA_038203335.1 Haliangiales bacterium
CGGCGCTCGGCCTCGCCGTCGTAGTGCGCGCACGCACTACCGGTGATCAGTCCGAGCCCGTCGCGCATCGGATCGAAGCCTCCGAACGAGTCGGTGATCGAGGCGGAAAACCAGCAGATCATTCCAGCGCTGACGCCGGCGAGCACGATGCCGGCCCGCCACGCGTCGGCGAAGATCGCGTCGAGCCCGTGCAGGCGCCACAGCGCGAGCATGTTCGCCGTGTTTCCCCCGCTGACGTGGATCACGTCCTGATCCATCACGTAGGCGCGCAGATCGCTGGTCCGCGCGGGATTGCGCACGAGCCGCCCCGAGCTCTGCACGGTCAGATCGCCCGAGATGCAGTCGCGCCGCGAGAACGCGCGATAGAACCGCACCAGGCTGCTCGCATCGTCGCCGGTGGCGGTGGGCACATAGCACACGCGCGGCCGCGGCCGCCGCGCGAGCGACAGCACGAAGTCATCGAGCACCGGCGTGTCCTCCATGAGGAAGCCGCCGCCGCCCATCGCGACGAGGTGACTCGTCATTCCGTGAGGCCCGACGGTCCCGGTCGCGCCAGCTCCTTGCCGCGGAGCCGGAACAGGCACTCGCGCGCGCGCGTGATCGAGAGGCTCGCCGCCTCGTCGCCTTGCACCGCGGGCATCGGCCGCGTCTCGAGCTGATCGATCGCGACGCCTACCGAATCGACGCATGCGAGCGTGCGGCACGCGCACGCACGCCCGAACATCTCGGCGGAGAGCTTCTGCCAGCTCCCGAGATCGAAGCGCAGATCCGCATCGACCTTCGGCGCGACGACGGTGTCGGGGTCTGGATCGTACGACCAGGTCGGATCATCGAGGCGCGGCGGGCAATCGATCCGCGACGACTCGCAGGTCTCGAGCGAGCGGATGAACCGGCGGCGCACGTCGAGATCCGCGCGCGCGATCCGCCAGCGGTCATTCGTGGGGCCATCCACGACCTTCACCTCGAGCTCGCCGACCACGCGGTCCGCGGTGGCCTCGGCGCCCCGCTCCGCGAACAGCGCCTTCTGTAGCTCGGCCTTGCCGTAGGTAGGCACGAACGCATCCACGGGCGCGAAGCTTCCCGGCGCCGTGTCGGGCGTGGTCGTGATGTCGGTACGGTTCGCGTTGCCGCCGCCGCATCCCAGGAATGCGAAGGCCACCCAGACCGGTCTCATCGCCAACGAGGGTATCGAACGGCCGCCCGTGCTACCACCTGGTAAGTCAACGACTTCCACGCATGAATCCCCCGGCGGTCCCGTGCGTCCAAGGACACAGACACCATGAACCTCATCGGCATCCTGACCCGCGCGTTCCTCGGCGTTTCCTCGCCTGCGCCTGCCCCCGCGCAGCCGGCGATCGTGGTCGCGGTCGCTGCACCCGGCGCGGGGAGCGCCGCCGCCGAGGTCTCGGCGGCCGCCGCCGTCGACAACGTCCAGAAGTTCTACGGGTCGATCAATCAGGTCACCGCGCTGTTCCGGCAGGCCGTCACGTACGACACGTTCGGCAGCACCAAGACCAGCGACGGCAAGGTGTGGATCCAGAAGCCCGGCAAGATGCGCTGGGACTACTACGACAAGAAGAAGACGAAGGTCGAGGTGAAGAAGTCGTTCATCTCGAACGGCTCGTACCTGTACATGGTCGAGCACGACAACAAGCAGGTCGTGAAGAAGAACCTCCAGCAGGACCTGATGCCGGTCGCGGTGTCGTTCCTCTACGGCAAGGGCGATCTGAAGACCGAGTTCAACGCCGAGGTCGACAAGAGCGGCAAGTACGGCAGCAAGGAAGAGATCGTTCTCAAGATGACGCCGAAGAAGCCGTCGGCGCAGTACAAGAACCTCTATCTCATCGTCGCGCCGAGCGACTTCCACGTCACGCAGTCGATCATCATCGACTCGTCGAACAACGTGAACCACTTCCGGTTCTACGCCCCGGACTTCAAGACCGCCGTCGACGCGAAGTCATTCGAGTTCGACGAGAAGAGCGTGAAGAACTACCGCATCGTCGACGCGGATCAGCAGGCCGCGGGCTCCAATGCCGGCGAGCCCACGCTGATGCCCGGCCCCGCCCTCGCGCCGGTCGCGCCGAAGAAGTGAAGCTCGCGCTGCTCGCAACGCTCGCCCTCGGCGTCCCCGGGCTCGCGATCGCGCAGCCCGCACGAACGAACCTGACGCCCGCGCAGACGCTCGCGAAGGTCGAGGCGACCTACGCGGCGGCGAAGGAGATCGCGGGCGAGTTCACGCAGATCCAGCTCAACGCGACGTTCGGAACCACCGAGCTCTCGAGGGGAACCTTCGAGATCGCGAGACCCGACAAGATTCGCTTCGACTACTTCAACAAGAAGAACAAGCCGTCCAAGTCGTTCGTGTTCGACGGCACCACGCTCTGGTACGAGGAGCCGCTGAACCGTAGGGTCACGAAGACCGCCGCGAGTACCAGCGCGCTGCCCTCGGCGATCGCATTCCTCGCGACCCCCGGCCAGACCGCGAAGGAGTTCACGATCGCGCCGCCGGCGAACAAGAACCACCTCGTGCCCGGCTCGATCGTCTACGCGCCGAGCGGCGACGCGATGACCTACGAGCTGACGAAGGTGAACCTTGTTGCGAAGCTCGCACCCGAGCGGTTCGCCTATGTCGTCCCGAAGGGCTACGAGCTGAAGACCGCGCCGCAACCCAAGCCGAGCGTGCCGCCGAAGCCGTAACCAGCCGCTCGGTTCGGGCATCATGGGCGCGTGCTGCATGCCTCGCTCGCGCTCGCCGTGGTCCTCGGCGCCTGTGGCGGCACGCACGCCGTCGAGCCACCGGCGCCTGTCGCCGCGGGCGCCGCGTGCCCCGGCGCGACGATGCTGCCGGTGCCGGCGGCGCTCGAACAGCGCGGACCGTGGGCGGTCGGCGTGCGCACCGTTCGCGTCGAGAACCTGACCGTCGAGGTCTGGTATCCGGCGCTCCCCGGCAGCGAGCGCGGCCGGCCGACGGAGCGCTACGATCTGCGCACGGCGATGCCTCCCGCCGAGGCGGCGAAGATCCCCGACGCCGACAACGCGTGGTTGCCGTGCGCCTGTGTGCGTGACCTCCCTCTCGACGAGGCCCACGGTCCGTATCCCGCCGTGCTGTTCCTCCACGGCGCCGCGTCGGTTCGCGCGCAGAGCGCGTTCTTGATGACCCACTGGGCGAGCCGGGGCTTCATCGTGGTCGCGCCGGATCTGCCGGGCGTGGGGCTCGCGGCTGCGCTCGGCGGTCAGGTGGGGTTCCCGGCGGGCGCGCCGATCGCGATGATCGATGCGCTGACCCAGCGGCCCGAGGGCGACGACCCGCTCGCGTTCATTCGCCCCCATCTCGCCGCGCACGTGGCGATCGCCGGGCACTCGCTCGGCGCGATCCTCGAGGGCACGGTCGGTGAGCGGCCGGAGATCAGCGTCCAGATCACGATGGCCGGTCTCGCCACAACATCGACGGAGCGCTCGACCTTGGCGCTCTACGGCGACCACGACGGCATCGCCAGCGCGCCGTCTGCCGCCGACGCCGCGGCCGCGAGCGTTGGAACCAACCGCGTCGGCGTGATCCGCGGCGCCGGCCACCTCGCGTTCACGGATCTTTGCGGGCTCGCGGCCGACCGAGGCGGTGCGCTCGCGGTGGCGCGTGCCCACGGCGTCGCGCTGCCCGAGATGATCGCCACGCTCGCCACCGATGGCTGTCGCCCGACGGACGCCCCGTTCGCCACCACCGCGCCCGCGATCCGCGCGCTGACCGCGGGCGTGCTCGAGGAGCGCCTGCACTGCGATCCCGCCGCGACTCGCGCGCTCGCGGCGCTCCGTGGCGATCCGCGCATCGCGTGGTCCGATCGCACCGACCATCGATAGGCTTCGGGCATCATGGGCACGTGCTCCACAAGGTCACCGCGAACGGCGTGAAGTTCGGCTACTTCGAGCAGGGCACCGGCCCGCTCGTGTTGCTGGTCCACGGCTTCCCCGACACGGCGCACACCTGGGACGCGACGATGACCGCGGTCGCCGCCGCTGGCTTTCGCGCCGTCGCGCCGTTCACGCGCGGCTATCACCCGACCGAGGTGCCGGCCGACGGCAAGTACGACACCGACACGCTCGGCGCCGACATCGTCGCGCTGATCGGCGCGCTCGGCGAGCAGACGGCGATCGTCGTCGGGCACGACTGGGGCGCGAGCGGTGCGTACGCCGCGGCCGCGATGGCGCCCGAGAAGGTTCGCCTGCTGATCACGCTCGCGATCCCGCACCCCGCCGCGATCCGCCCGACGCCGCGCCTCGCGTGGAAGATGCGCCACTTCCTGTCGTTGCGCGGCAAGCACGCCGCCGAGAAGGTCCGCGCGAACGACTTCGCGCTCGTCGATACGCTGTGGCGCCGCTGGTCACCTGCGTGGGCCGCGCTGCCGCCGGCCGAGACCGCCGAGGCGAAGGCGGCGTTCGCAAACCCCGCGTGCCTCGACGCCGCGCTCGGCTACTACCGGGCCCTCTCGGTGCGCCTGCCATCGTCGCTGAAGAAGCCGATCAAGGTCCCCACCGTCGCGTTCGCCGGCGAGCACGACAACATCTCGCCGCGCGCGTACGAGAAGGCGCGGCATCTGTTCGAGGCGTCGTACGAGGTGGTCCAGGTCCCCGGCGGGCACTTCATGCACCGCGAGCATCCCGACCACTTCATCCCCGAGCTCGTGCGCGTGCTCCGCGAGAAGGGCGCCCGTCGATAGGCCCCGCCCGCAGATCGCGCTTGCACGCCATCCCCGCATCCTGGCGCGCACCCGTGCGATGATCGACGGATGGCCGAGCGGCCGCTTCTGATCTTCGTCAGCGACATCCACCTGACCGATCGCCTTCACGGCAACGCGGTCAGCAAGGCGGATCAGTTCACCCGGTTCTGGGACCGCATCCAGGTCGCGCGCGGCAAGCGCCCGGCGCGCCTCTGCGTCGTCGGTGATCTGTTCGATCTCGTGCGCTCGCCCTCGTGGTTCGAGGGCCGGCATCGCCCGTATCACGGCGCGTCCGCGAACGGCGTGGTCAAGAACGTCGAGCAGATCGTCGACGAGACCTTGAAGCGCGAGGCCGGGTTCTTCGCGGCGATCAAGAAGCAGGTCGAGAGCGGTGCGCTCGAGGTCGACTACGTCGTCGGTAACCACGATCGCCTGCTGCTCACCGCGCCGAAGGCACGCCAGGCGATCGCGCGCGCGTTGACCGGCAAGGACGAGATCGAGCTCCACAAGGTGATCGAGTATCCGGATCACGGCGTCATCGCCTATCACGGCAACGTCGGCGACCCGATCAACGCGAGCCCCGACGGCGACGCCACGATCGGCGACGCGATCGGCTCCGAGCTGATCCTCAAGTTCCCGCGCAAGCTGCGCGCCCTCGTCGGCGAGGACCATCCGGGCGTCGAGGAGGTCGACGACATCGACGACGTGCGACCGGTCTATGCGGTCCCCGCCTGGGTCCGCCAGCAGAGCGTGATGCGCAAGGAGCTCATCCGCCCGATGAGCCAGGTGTGGAGCGAGGTCGTCGACGAGTTCCTCGCGAACGAGTTCGTGCGCGACTGGCTCGGCAGCCAGCGCAAGACGTTCTCGCTCGATCTCGGCAAGCGGCTGCGCCTGCTCCTCGAGCTCTCGCGCAACAAGGTCATGGCGCACGGCTCCGACGAGCGCCTGACGCAGCTCTACAAGTACTTCCAGCACAGCTTCGACGGAAAGATGTCCACCGTCGCCGCCACCGAGCTCGGCAAGCGGCGCGGCTATCGCTACGTGGTCAACGGCCACTCGCACTTTCCCTCGATGCAACCGCTCGGCCGGATCGAAGGCAAGCCCGCCGTCTACTTCAACACCGGAACGTGGCGCGCGGTACACCAGATCGGCCACGACCTCGGCGGTCGCCCGAGCTTCCTCGCCTACGATGCGATGAGCTACGTCGTGTTCTTCCCGAGCGACGACAAGCTCGGGCGCGATTATGAGTGGTGGATTGGTGTGATGGTCGCGAAGTGATCACTAGATGCCGGCGGGCCGGCGCGGCGGGAGGGGAACGGCTTGCGACTCGTGCGGCTGAGAATTCCACCACGCGTCGTCGCGGCGCTTCGCCGACTCCGGTCGGCGATCTTCGACGTTCGTCGAGCGGCGGAATTGCTCCCAGCGCATGCCGCCGGTGACTTCGGTGAGCTGCTCGGTCGCGATCGTCTCGATGCACTGCTTCATGCGGAAAGAGGCAATGCGCGAACGATGCCAGCGCTAACACCGCGACCTCCGTGGGGCGCAACCCGACGGGCCGTGGCCTCGGCCCGACAGTTTCGGACACCGCACCCTCATGGCAACTCCAGCCGCCACAGGGATTTGCGCGACCTGTGCACGCGCCTGAATGGGCTGAAAGGCCGCTTACGTAAGCGTCAGTGGCCGAACCGGGCGCTTCTGAGGAGATCCGGCTTTACCTCGGCCGGGCACGAAGGGATCATTGCCCCTCACGGTTATGGGAACCGCGGAAGCTTCTGTAAAGGTGGGCGATACTGTCGAAGGACGGTATCGGATCATCCGCCGCCTTGATGAGGGCGGGATGGGAAGCGTGTTCCTTGCGGAGCACGTGCTGATCAAGCGTCGCGTCGCGATCAAGGTGCTCCGTCCCGAGTTCTCCGAGGACGCCGACGTCATCGAGCGGTTCATGAACGAGGCCCGCGCCGCGGGCACGCTCGGCCACCCGAACATCGTCGAGTCGACCGACATGGGCTTCACCCGCGAGGGCGTCCCGTACATCGTGTTCGAGTACCTCGAAGGCACGCTGCTCACCGACGAGATCTACCGTGTGGGTGGAATGCCCGTGCGCCGCGCCGTGCGGATCGCGCGGCAGATCGCCTCCGCGCTCAACGCCGCGCACCGCGCCGGCGTCATCCACCGCGATCTCAAGACCGACAACGTGTTCCTCACCGACAAGGAAGAGGCGAGCGACCACGTCAAGGTCCTCGACTTCGGCATCTCGCGGTTCATGGAGGCCGACGAGGATCGCGCCGGGGTGCGCTCGCTCGTCATGGGCACGCCGCAGTTCATGGCGCCCGAGCAGATCACCGACCCCGACACGGTCGACAAGCGCGCCGACATCTACGCGCTCGGCGTGATCCTTTACGAGATGCTGACGGCGCGGCGGCCGTTCTCGAATGACGACCCCGAGGAGCTGATCAGCGACATCCTCAGCGTCCCGCCACCTCCGCTCAACATCCCGGAGCTCCCGCCCGGCCTTCAGGAGATGCTGTTCACGCGGCTGCTCTCGAAGGACCGCGCGGATCGCTACGGCACGATGCGTGACGTCGAGGGCGCGCTCGAGGCGTTCGCCGGCGTGCTGCGCGATGGCCGTGACTCCCAGCCGATCCCGACCCTGCGCCGCGACTCCACCGAGGCGCGGATCGCTGCGGCGAAGTTGATCACGCTGCCGACCGCCACGCCGCGACGAAGCTCCGGCGCGATCTGGCTCGTCGGCGCCCTGGTCGCGGGTATCGCCGGCGGGGCGCTGATGTACCTCGACAGCCAGGCGAAGGCCGGCGGCGACCAGACCGCGATAACCCAGACCGCCGCGCTCCAGGGCGGAGCGGATTCGATCGCGCTCTCGATCGACTCGGCGGTCAAGTCCGCGGAGCTCCGCGCCGAGGGAATCGCGCAGACGCCGATGTTGCGCTCCGCGATCGAGACCGACGCGGCGACCGTGAAGGACATGGTCGGTAGCGACTTCCTGTTCACTCCCGCCGAGGGCGAGGAGTTCGAGCTGGTGCAGATCCGCGACCGCACGCGAAGCACCCTTCTCCGGATGCCCGCCGCCGGCGCTCCGCTCGCCGCGGTGATCGCCAACGAGCCGGTGATCGCGAGTGACGGCAAGGTCCTCTCGGTCATCGTCGGCACGCCGGTGTCGACCCAGAAGGGCGCGATCGGCGGCCTCGTCCAGCTCAAGATGCCGATCGATCTCTCGACGGCGATCCGCACGCTCGGACCGCTCGTGATCGACGCCAAGCTCACCGGCTTCGGCAGCCCCGTCGTCCTCGCCCATACCGATCCGGGCACCCAGAAGACGGCCACCATCGAGCTCCCGATCGTCCTCAAGTCGACGAAGACCCCCGCGAAGCTCGCGATCATGAGCGCCGCCGCTGGGGGCACCGAGAAGGCCCATACCTACGCCCTGGCCCGCAATGCGAGCTGGGGAGTTGGCGGGTTATTGCTCGTCCTGTACCTCGTATTCTTGCTTAGAGGGCGCAGTCGGGGATAAACCCCTGTCCCATGAGGACTTCGGGTGTGTTGATCAGTGTGCTCCTGCTTGGATGCGGTGGTTCCAAGCCTGCCCCTACCACTGTCGCGACGGGTACCACCGACGCGCCCACTGCCCCGGCACCGGCTCCGGGTACCCCAGCGCCGGCGCCGACGAATCCAGCGGCAGCAAAGTCGCTGTACGACCGGCTCGGCGGCCTGCCCGCGATCACGGCCGTCGTCGACGAGTTCGTGACTCGCACCACGACCGACCCGCGGATCAAGGATCGGTTCTTCAACACCGATGCCGCCAATCTGAAGAAGCTGCTGACGGAGTTCGTGTGCATGGCGACCGGTGGTCCGTGCAAGTACACGGGTCGCGACATGGAGTCGACGCACGCGGGCATGGACCTCGTCGATGACGAGTTCACCGCACTCGTCGAGGACCTCGTCGGTGCCCTCGATAAGTTCAAGGTGCCCGACAAGGAGAAGGGCGAGCTGCTCGGCGCGCTCGGACCGCTCAAGCCGCAGATGGTCGTCCCGGCCGACAAGCTTCACCCGATCGCCGACGCGAAGCTCGCGCCGGTGACGAAGCTCGCCGCGGGCCTCAAGGACAAGGCCGCGCAGGACCTCCTGAACATGGCGGTCACCGCGGGCAAGCGCGGCCAGCTCTCGTACGCCGAGCAGCTGTTCAGCCGCGCCGAGATGGCCGCCGGCGCGAAGGCCGTCGCCTCGGTCGCCAGCGTGTTCCGCGCCGGTGCGCCGACGCGCGTCGCGACCGCGACCAAGAAGCTCGAGGACAAGGGTCCGCAGGCCAAGGTGGTCGGCGGCTCCGAGGCTGACGATCCCGACAAGAAGCCCCTGAAGGGCCAGCTCTCCGGCTCGCTCACGCTCGGCGGCAAGGCCCCGGATGGCCTCGGCGTCGTCATGCTGTTTCCGAAGACGGGCGGCAAGAAGCGCGTCGCGAAGCAGCGCGTCATCGAGCAGCGCGGCAAGGAGTTCGCTCCCCACGTGATGGCGGTGCCGGTGGGCTCGACCGTCTCGTTCCCGAACTACGATCCGATCTATCACAACGTGTTCTCGCTCTCGAAGAGCAAGTCGTTCGACCTCGGCCTCTACAAGAGCGGCGAGACCCGCGAGGTCAAGCTCGACAAGCCGGGCATCATCCGCCTCGGCTGCAACCTCCACGCGTCGATGTCGGCGTACCTGGTGGTCGTCGACGCCCCGAACTACGTCATCCCCGACGCGGACGGGAAGTTCTCGTTCAAGAGCCTCGCCCCCGGCAAGTACAAGCTCCAGGCGTGGAACGAGCGCAGCGGTGATCCGACCACGACCGAGATCGAGATCAAGGAAGGCGCCAACGAGACCAAGGTCGACCTCACGGCCGGCAAGGCCACGATGTCGCCCGACAAGTTCGGCAACGCGCGCCAGTAAGCGAGAGTCTCCGGACGCAGAAACGGCCACGGGTTGTCCCGTGGCCGTTGGCCGTTTCGGCTCGCGTGACGCTTAGAGCGTGCGCAGGAAGGCGACCAGGTCCTTGTGCTCGCCCGAGGTCAGGTGCATGTCGAAGCGCGTGTTGTAGAAGTCCACCGCCTCGTCGAGGGTGTCCGCGAGACCGTTGTGGAAGTACGGCGCGCGCGCCGCGAGGCCGCGGAGGATGGGACCCTTGAAGCGGCCGATGTGCTTCCACTTGCCGCTGATCATCGCGCGACCCGGGTCGGTGACCTTGGTCTTCTGGCCGGCGGTGCAGACGCCGTTCGCGACGCCGACCGACGAGCACGTGAACGTGTAGAGCGGCATGTGGGGCTCGCGGACGTTCTCGTCGACGAGGCCGATGTTGAGCGGAGCGACGACCGAGTGGTTACCGCTGTTCGGCGTGTCGTGGCACGTGGTGCAGGCACCGACGACGTTCGCCGGGCTGCCGAACGCCGCCTCGTCGTTGATGCCCGAGACGCCGCTGATGTTGATCTCGCGGGTGTTGAACAGCGCCTGGCCACGGGCAACGGCCTTGCGGTTGTCACGGTTCGAGCCGGTCGCGTTCGTCCACGCGTCGTAGATGGTGAACACGTTCGGGTTGAACGCGGCGCCACGCGTGCCGCTGCCGAGCGGCGCGCCGACGACGCGGCAACCGGTCTGGTCCGGGTCGATGCAGTCGCCGAAGTTGTCGTTGATGCCGATGTGGAAGTCCTCGGTGATCAGCGGGCGGGGGCCACCCTTGCCACCACGCGAGTCGAGGTCGCCGGCGTGGTCGTCGTCGATCTGCGCGAAGAACAGGGCGTTCTCGAACGCGACGATCGACTCGCGCTGCGCGTTGTCGAGCGGGTCACCCTGGGCGTGGCCCGTGGTCGCGTCGTTCGACTGGTTGGAGAGGTCGAAGTGAATGGTCTGGCCCGGCACCGTCTCGCGGCCGTCCCACATGACCGTCGACAGGAACTTCACGTTCGAGGTCGGCAGCGGGCGGCGGTACATCGAGAGGTCGGCAGCGGTCGAGTGGTGATACGGGTCGTCCACCCCGGTGAGCTCGAACTCGGCGCCCGCGGGCACCGGCATCGAGACGCGGATCAGGCCGTGGTTCAGCAACATGCTGTATGCGGACTTCCGCTTCTGCAGCGTCGACACGTCCGCCTCGGGCGAGTTCGCGCCGTCGTTGGTCCGGAAGATCGCGCCGAGGCCGAGGGCGTCCTCGATCTCGCCACCGCGGGTGACCGCGAACACGTCCTGGATCTGGCTCGGGGTGATGCCCCAGCCGGCGGTCGGAAGATGGCAGCTGACGCAGCGGCGGCCGTTCGAGCCGAGGTCCTGGAAGAACTCGTTGGTCAGGTCGATCTTGCCGGTGGTGCTCACCGACGTCGCAAAACCGTCATGATTGCGGATCGGGATGCCGTTCGGGATCGACAGACCGCCATGTCGGGCGATCGTCTCCTCCGCCTGCCCCGGGTCCGCCAGCTCGACACCACACGCTCCCGCCATCGTCACCGCGAAGAGCCCACCAACCATTAGACGTTTGGACATCAGCGCTCAGTATGTGCAGGGTTAGATCCAGCTTCGGGTAGCTGGCTAACCTTTCGTAACTACTGGCCATGTTATTGGTCGGTCCGGATTGCGTGTATTGTTTTCAGTACATTAATCGGCCAACTCCTGGAAAACTTAAGAGGGATTTCTCGTACGGTGAACGATTTCGGGGGAGGTCGGGCCAACCATCCGGAACCGATAGAAAAACTGGAGCGCCTTCACGGTTGGTGTATGGTTTCCAATACGGGGTAGCGGCAACACCGAAACTTATGGAAGTGCAGGAGCTTACAAATATCGCGTTGTGTGCTGCGGGAGTGGCCCTCGAAAAGCTCGCCAAGGGCATCCGGGAGGCGGGGCGCTGGAGCCTGATTCCCATCGAATGGCCCGATCCGGCGGCCCTCGGCGCAGCGCGTCATTCGGCGAATGCGTTCGTGGTCTGCGCCGATGGCGCCGCCCTGCCGCAGGAGCTGGTCGACGGCCTTCGCATGCGCGGCCCGGACACGCCGCTGCTCGTGATCGGAACCGAGCTGCTGCGGCGCGCGGAGCCGGACATGTGGCTGCCGGCCATCGCGAAGCCGCACGTCCTCGCGACGATCATCTCGCAGCTACTGATCCGCGAGGAGCCGAGCGGCCCGCAACCCGGCTCGCCGTCGTGGCGCCGGAAGACGGACATGATCATCGGCAACAGTCCGGAGACCCGCCAGCTCCTGCACTCGCTCGATCAGCTCGCGCCGTCGCACACGCCGGTGCTGGTCAACGGCGAGAGCGGCGTCGGCAAGGAGCTCGTCGCGCGCGCGCTGCACTTCTGCGGTCCCCGCGCGAAGGAGCCGTTCATCGCGATCAACTGCGCCGCGATCCCCGAGACGCTGTTCGAGGCCGAGCTGTTCGGCTACCAGAAGGGCGCGTTCACCGGCGCGGTGGCCGCACATGCCGGCGCGTTCGAGGCGGCGCACAAAGGGACGCTGTTCCTCGACGAGATCGGCGAGCTCCCTCTCGCCGTGCAGGCGAAGCTGCTCCGCGTGCTCGAGACCAGCGAGGTCCAGCGCGTCGGCTCCACCGAACACCGCAAGGTCAACTTCCGCCTCGTCTCGGCGACCAATCGCACGCTGGAGAAGGAAGTGAAGGCGGGCCGGTTCCGTGAGGATCTCTACTACCGCATCGTCGTCTATCCGCTGCGCGTGGCTCCGCTGCGCGACCGTCCGGAGGACATCCCGCCGATCGTCACGCATCACCTCTCGGTGATCGCCGCCCGCGAGAACCGGCCGACCCTGCGCGTGACGCCGTCGGCGCTCGAGAAGCTGCTGTCGTATCCGTGGCCGGGCAACGTGCGCGAGCTCGTCAACATGCTCGAGCGCGCGGTGCTGATGGCGGCGAAGAACGCGATCGACGGCGCGCACATCATCTTCCCACGCGCGTCGTCGTCGGGTGGTGAGGACGAGCCATCTGCGCCGCTGCTCCCCTACCGCGAGGCCAAGGGCAAGTTCGAGCTCGAGTACTACTCGCAGCTCATGCGGACCACCGGTGGCAACGTCTCGCTCGCGGCGAAGCTCGGTCAGAAGACGCGTAAGGAGATCTACGACGCGCTGACCCGCCTCGGCCTCGAGGCCACGGCGTATCGCGGCGACGACTGACCTTCGTGCGCATTGCTGCGCGCCCCACGTTCGCGGGGCTTGCTAAGGTGCACGGCAGATGTCGCTCCGCAGGCACTCGCAGCATCAGCCCCGAGGTCCGGTCGTGCTCGTCGTGATGGACGGTGTCGGGCGAGGCGCCGGCGACGAGGCCGACGCCGTCTCGATCGCGGCCACCCCCACGCTCGATCGACTGTGGGTCCCCGGCGCGCGCGCCGAGCTCCGCGCGCACGGCAAGGCGGTGGGCCTCCCCTCCGACGATGACATGGGCAACAGCGAGGTCGGCCACAACGCCCTCGGCGCCGGCAAGGTCTACGCGCAGGGCGCGAAGCTCGTCAACGCGGCGATCGCGAGCGGCGCGATGTTCGAGGGCGCGACGTGGAAGGCGATCGTGGAGCGCGGTGCGCGCGGCGGAGCGATCCACTTCCTCGGCCTGCTCTCCGACGGCAACGTCCACTCGCACCTCGACCACCTCGAGGCGATGCTGGCGGCGGCGGCGAAGACGGGCGCCAGGCGGCTGTACGTCCACGCGCTGCTCGACGGCCGCGACGTGCCCCCGCACAGCGCGCTGGAATATGTCGACCGCACCGAGAGGTATCTCGCGGAACTACGCAGCTCCGGTGTCGACGCGCGCATCGTGTCGGGCGGTGGGCGCATGGGCATCACGATGGATCGGTACGAGGCGGACTGGGCGATGGTGGAGCGCGGGTGGCATACCCACGTGCTCGCCGACCAGCGCGTGTTCGGCTCGGCGGTGCAGGCGGTGGGCACGCTGCGCAGCGAGAAGCCCGGGATCATCGATCAGGATCTGCCACGGTTCTGCGTGTCGCCCGTGGTTCCGATCGTCGATGGCGACGCGGTGGTGATGTTCAACTTCCGCGGCGATCGCGCGATCGAGATCTCGCGCGCGTTCGAGGACGACACGTTCACGAAGTTCGATCGCGTGCGCCGGCCCCAGGTCCTCTACGCCGGGATGATGGAGTACGACGGCGATCTCCACATCCCGAAGCACTACCTGGTCACGCCGCCGGCGATCGAGCGGCCGATGGGCGAGCTCCTCGCCGCGGCCCACGTCACGCAGCTCGCGATCTCGGAGACCCAGAAGTACGGCCACGTGACGTACTTCTGGAACGGCAACCGCAGCGGCATGTTCGACGAAGGCACGGAGACCTACGTCGAGATCCCCTCCGACAACATCCCGTTCGAGCAGCGGCCGTGGATGAAGGCGGCCGAGATCACCGATCGGCTGATCGCGGAGCTGCGGACCGGCAAGCACCAGTTCGCACGCGTGAACTATGCGAACGGCGACATGGTCGGCCACACGGGAGCGTTCGATGCGACCGTGCTCGCCGTCGAGACCGTCGATCTCCAGCTCGCGCGCCTGCGCGAAGCGGTCCTGGAACTCAAAGGAATCCTCGTGGTTACGGCCGACCATGGCAACGCCGACGAGATGTTCCAGCGCGACAAGGCCGGCCGTGTCCAGCGCGACAAGGTCACCGGCCAACCCGTGGTAAAGACGAGCCACACATTGAACGCTGTGCCATTCTTGATCGACGATCCAGGGCGGGGTGACCGCTACGAGATCGACCCGACCCGTTCCACGTCCGCCGGAATCGCAAACGTGACCGCCACCTGTCTCGAGCTCCTCGGCTTCGTCCCACCCGATGATCTGGAGCCGTCTCTGTTGAGGTTTCGATGAGTACCAACTCGAGCACCAAAGCTCTGATCGGCCTGCTTCTCGCTGGCTCGGTCGGCGTCATCATCTTCCTGTTCGTCCACCTCTCGGGCGATCCCAGCAAGCCGATCTCGGTCGGCAGCAGCAAGGCCGCGGCCTGCACGAAGGGGCAGCGCGACTGCCTGCCCGACGTCAACTACACCGACACGACCGGCAAGGCGTACACGCCGGCCGAGCTCGCCGGCAAGGTTGTCGTCGTGAACTTCTGGGCGACCTGGTGCCACCCCTGCCAGAAGGAGATCCCGGATCTCTCGAAGGCGTACGACAAGTACAAGTCCAAGGGCCTCGTGATGCTCGGCGTGATGTCGGACCAGCCGGATAACAACCAGCTCCTGAACTTCCAGTCGGACTACGAGATGAGCTATCCGATCGTCCGCTCGAACTCCGACATCCTCGTCTCGTACAGCTATCCCGACGCGCTACCGACCACGTTCATCTTCGACCGCGGTGGCAAGCAGGTGTACAGCCACGTCGGTCCGCTCGCGCAGGAGAAGCTCGAGCAGGTGCTCGCTCCGCTGATCGCGCAGTCGAACTAGAACGTTCCGCCCACGCCGAGCAGCGCGCCCGAGCCCGACGGCGATGGCGTCAGCACGGGCGCCCACTGGAACGGGTGGCGGGCGTTGTACTCGTCGACCTGCTCGCCGAGGACCTTGAAGTCATACGCGGCGCCACCGACGTAGACGATGCCGGCGATACCGAGCGCGATCATGCCGTTGTTCGTGATCTCCGTGCAGGTCTTCGGCGTCGAGGAGTTCGGGCACTGGTGATCCTGGCGCATCGTCGCGACGACGTACCCGCCGATCGCGCCGGCGGCGAGCCTCACGCCCATGCCGGCGTTGAGCCAGTGGTCCGCGTAGAAGTTGCCGAGCGACGGCGTGACGACCGACAGCGCCATGCCCGTGTAGAGCAGCGGGTAGTTGAGGTCGTGGTTCTCCTTCGGGAAGAAGAACGCGCCGCTCATGAGCACGACCGAGACCCCGGTGCTGATGCCGGAGATCGCGTATGCGGTCGAGTGCTTGCGCGGCTTCGCCTGCGCGGTGGCGACCGACCCGAGGAGCAGCACCGAGGCGAGTAGCTTGGTCATCACAGCACCTGCGCGATCGTTTCCGGCGACGAGAATAGGCCGAACATGCCGCCCGTGTGGAGAAACGCGACCGTCGACCCGAAGCGGCGAGGGTTCGCGCGGAGCTCGGTGACCATCCCGTGGAACGCCTTGCCGGTGTAGACGGGGTCGAGCACGATCCCGTCGGAGCGTGCGAGGTCGCGGATGGTCGCGAGCTCCTCGGGCCGGCTCTTCGCATAACCGAGGCCGACGTGGCCATCGACCATCTCGATGTCCTCGGAGGTGACGTTCGCGCCGAGCTGCCAGCGCGCCTCGGCCTCCGCGCAGATCGCGCCGATCGAGTGGACGAAGTACGCGCGGTCGTCGCACACGTTGACGCCGGCGACGCGGATGCCGCGCTCGTGCAGCTTCCACATCTTCGCGGCGAGGATCAGGCCCGCGCCGGTGCCGCCGGAGCCACACGCGTACACGATGGTCGCCGGGCTCTCGGGGCTCGCGATGGTGGCCAGGTCGGAGACCAGCTCGCGCATCGCGCGGATGTAGCCCCAGCTGCCGAGCGCGTTCGAGCCGCCCTCGGGGACGATGTACGGGCGAGCGCCGGCGGCGCGCAGCTTGTCAGCCTGCTCGGCGAGGAGGCGGTTGCGATCGCGCCACGCGGGCCGCGAGATCCACACGATCTCGGCGCCGACGAGGCGGTCGAGCAGGATGTTCGCCGTCGGCGCGGGCGGCGTCGCCGGATCGTCGGTGCGGAGGATCAGCACGCTCGCCATGCCGAGCTGGGCCGCGGCGAACGCGGTCGCGCGCGCGTGGTTCGATTGCTCGCCGCCGCACGTGATCACGTGCGTCGCCTGCTGGGCCTGGGCCTCGGCCATCAGATACTCCAGCTTGCGGACCTTGTTGCCCATCAGCTCGCTGCCGGTGTGGTCGTCGCGCTTGATCCACAGCCGCGGGCCGAGGTCGGCGCCGTAGCGCAGCCAGTGGCCGCGGGTCGGCTGGTTCGCGAGATCGACGCGGGCGGGCTCACGCTCGTGGAGTGGTGTCATGGCTTGTCCCTGCAGCGTGCGTCGTACTCGTTTCGCACCTTGAGCCCGGCGTCCGTGTGGCCGTCGCGATCCTGGAGCGCGGTCTGGAGCTCGTCGAGCGCCGCGCGGTTGCACGCGTCGATCGCGAGCTTGGCCTCGCGCTGCGCGATGCGGTCCGTGCAGGTGGCGCGGTACGCGACGCGCGTGTCCTTGCTCGGGACCGGCGGCTTGTCCCACGCCAGCTCCTCTGCGAGGCCCTCGACCGCGGTCTTCTTGCACGGGTGCTCGTCGGCGACCTTGCGGAGCTCCACGATGCGCGCCTTGCGCTCGCCGGTGTAGTCGTGCGGCGGCGTGCGGATCATCACGTACCAGAACGCGTAGACCACCACGCCGGCCCCGCCGAGGATCGCGACCCACCTGCCGAGCGACCTCGGGTTGATCGGACCGAGCGAGCCCGCCGCGGCGATCTCCGCGTTCTCGGCCCGCTCGAGCGCCCGCCAGTCGACCTCGGGCATCGCCGACATCAACGTCTGGATCGCTTCCCCCGCGCGGCGGTAGCCCTCGATGTTGAACTGCGCGCTCTTGACCTGCTCGTCGTGGATCCCGAGGATGCCGGTGGTCAGCGAGGTCGAGTAGCCCTCGACGTCGACCCGGCTGACGCCGAGCGAGCCCTTCGGCTCGGTGGCCCGCACCTGATCGTAGCGGCTCGTCTCGATCCCGCGGGCGGCCAGGGTGGCGCGCGCCTCGTCGAGGTGCCCCCAGATCTCGGGATAGAGCTGCTGCGCCTCACCGATCCGCAGCTCGAGCGCGCCCATCCCACCGGCCTGCGTCAGCGGGGCGCTCATCACGACGCGAAACCGGTCGTGCAGTGCAGCGGCGACCCGGACCGAACGTACGGCGGGGTCGGTCGGTGCGGCCATCCACCGTTCGTATCAGAAAGAATGACCTCTCGCCGTCGCGTGTTAGTGAACAATGATGCGCTTCGCGATCGTCGTCCTCCTCGCCATGGCGGGCACCGCCGCGGCGAAGGGCTGGCCGACGCCGGCCGCCGGCGAATCGGCATCGGGCGACCCCGAGATCCTGTTCACGTTCGACGACGGCCCGTCCCCGACGACGACGCCGAAGATTCTCGACATCCTCGCGAAGTACAAGATCCACGCCGTGTTCTTCATGGTCGGCGAGATGGTCGACGGCGGGAACAAGAGGGTCCCGGCGATCGTCCAGCGCATCCTGCGCGAGGGTCACGTCATCGCGAACCACACCATGCACCACAAGGATCTGTGCCGGGTGAAGCAGACCGAGACCGCCGCCGCCGACATCGATGATGGTCGCGCGGCGATCGAGAAGATGTCGGGGCTCCACCTCGCGTGGTTCCGTACGCCGTATGGCGCGCGCTGCAAGCGGGTCGAGGAGCTGCTCGCCGAGCGCGGCCTCGTTCACTTCCACTGGGACCTCGATCCGCAGGAATGGAAGCACAACGATCCGCAGAAGGCGTTCGACTACGTGACCGGCAGCCTCGCGCGCTCGAGCGACCGCAACGTCCTGCTGATGCACGACATCAAGACCGCCACGGTGAAGGCGCTGCCGGAGATCCTCGACTGGATCGCGGCCGAGAACGTGCGGCGCGCCGAATCGAAGAAGCGGCCGATCCGGATCGTGCAGGCGCCGATGTATGCCGCCGAGACCCTGCCAAAGGGCTTCGCGGCGTGGGCGCTCGATGCGAAGGCGCGGGTGACCGGGCTCCGCGGCGCTGTGCTCGCCGTCCTGCCCTGATAGGATGGGGCGATGCACCGGCTGGTTGTCCTCGTCGCGCTGGTCGGCGCGTGCGGCGACGACGGCGGCCCTCCGCCCCCCGATGCCGGGCCGATGGGCATGCCATCGGTCGAGGGCACGCCGGTCTCGTCGTTCGAGACCAGCACGTGTTCGACCGCCGCGGTGATCGAGCTGTCGAAGCAGATCGCCGAGGAGACCGACTGCCTGATGCCCGGGCAGCTCGTGAAGTTCGACGTGGTCGCCGGCCTGCAGATCGCCGGCGCGGCCGTGCTGCCGTACCTCGGCGAGGACGCGCGCGCGGATCTCTACGCGGCCGCGGCGATGGCCGTCACGCCGATGCAGATCACGAGCGCGTTCCGCACCGTCGTGCAGCAGTACCTCCTGCAGCGCTGGTTCGAGCTCGGTCGCTGCAACATCACCGCGGCCGCCGATCCGGGGCGCTCGAACCACGAGAGCGGTCGCGCGCTCGACGTCTCGAACTACAGCGCGTGGATCACGATCCTCGGCAACCACGGCTGGGCGCACGACGTGCCCGGGGATCCGGTCCACTTCGATCACCTCGCCTCGGCCGACCTGCGCGGCGCCGACGTGCTCGCGTTCCAGCGGCTGTGGAACCGAAACGCTCCCGATGACCCGATCGGCGAGGACGGCGCCTTCGGCCCGGCGACCGAGGCACGGGTGAAGATCGCGCCGGCCGAGGGGTTCGGCATCGGCGCGACCTGCGCCGCCCGCCGCCGGTTCGAGGTCGCGCCCCCTGACATCGCTGCCCTGCCCGCCGGAGAAGACGCGAACTGACGCACGCCAACTGGTAGAGATCCCATGGATCCAGGTTGGCGCGACCGCTGCTCTAGAGATCCCCATGCGCACCGCCGTCATCGCCGCCGCCCTCCTGCTCTCGGCCGCCACCGCCTCGGCCCAGCCCGCGATGACCGCCCCGATGGCGCAGCCCTACTACCAGTCGCAACCGCCGCCGGTGCCCGAGGCGAAGAACGAGTCGACCGCGACCATGCTCGCGATCGGCACCACGCTCGCCGGGTTCGCGCTCACGGCGGCGGGCGCCGAGCACGAGGAAGGCGGGGTCGTCCTCGGAGGCATGGCGATGATGCTGATCGGCCCGTCGGCCGGTCACTTCTACGCAGGCGAGAACAGCCACGCCGTCAAGATGACCCTGTTGCGCACCGGCGCGGCGCTCGTCCTCGGCATCGGCCTCGTCCAGTACACGGTCGTCGCGGACTGCGCGGTCGCCGTGGATCAGTATGGCAACGGCGGCAGCTGCGGGCCGTCGCACGACGATCGCGAGACTGGCCGCAAGATGGCGTGGGTCGGCGGCGCAACGCTGGTCGCGGCGACGCTCTACGATCTGTGGGACGCGCACAACGCGGCGCACCGCACGAACGTGCGCGAGGCGCGCCGCTGGACGTTCGGCCCGTCGATGATGGCGGGCGCGAGCGGGACGAATGCTCCCGGCCTCACGCTCGGCGGTCAGTTTTAGTGAAACGCAGGTGACCGGGCGGGCTCTACCGAGCCATGAGGCTCGTGATCCTGCTCGCGCTGACCGCCGGCTGCGGTGAGGTGGTGTCCCCGCTCGCCGACGCGCCCCTCGCGCCCGGCACCGATGCGATGGATGGGGCCACGGCCGGCGCGGACGCCGCGATCGACGCCCCGCCATGCGCGGCAACGCTGCTCGGGCGTGACGCCACGACGCAGATGCTCTTCTCGTTCAACGAGGGCACAAGCACGATCGTCGGAGATTCCAGCGGGCACAACCGCGACGGTCGGTTCTCCGGTGCGAGCGCGGGCCCGACCTGGACCGATGGCAAGTTCGGCGGCGCGCTCGCGTTCTCCGGCGGCACCGGCACCGCGGGAGATCGCGTGGACATCGGCCTGTCGCCCGCGGTGGCGTGGGGCTCGGCGTTCTCGATCGAGATGCTCGTCAAGCCAAGCGCATCGGATCCCGACGGCGTCATCGTCAGCCTCGATCCGGTGTTCGCGACGTGGAGCGTGAGCTCGTCCGCGGTGTGGCGCCTCAACGGCAGTAGCGCGAGCCTGACCGGTGCCGCGCTTGCGGCCACGCACTGGTCGTATGTCGCCGCGACGTACGACGGCGCGACCATGCGCGTCTACGTCGACGGTCAGCTCGCCGGCATGCAGGCGCTGGGTAGCGTGGCGCAGAACGGACCGAGCGTCGCGTACCTCGGCTGCGCGCCCACCGACGGCTGCTTCGGTGGACTGCTCGACGAGGTTCGCGTGTCGAGCGCAGCGCTCACGCCGGTGGCGATCGCATCGACCGCCGCGCGCGTGGCCGCCTGCGAGTGATCACTCGCTCGGTCCGGCCTGCACCGTCTCCGCGAGGAGCTCGACGAGGCCACCGTGCACGATCGCGATGTAACCGATCGCGACCGCACCCGCGGCGCACGCGAGGACGTGGAGGACGGAGCGCAACCGCGCCGGGCGGCCGCGAGAGCGCAGCATGTCGAGCGTGGTGCCCGACAGCCACGCGAACGCGACGCCGACGCCGGAGATCTGGGCCACCGCGGGCGTGACGATCGCGCGCGAGGCGAACGCGAGCGCGGTGAGCACGAGCGCGACCGGGGCGAGGAACAGCACCTCGGTCGGTGGGCGCAGCGGCGGACGACGACGACCGCATGCCTCGAGGAGCGAGGCGATCAGCGCCAGCGCGGAGACGAGGAGCGCGCCCCAGGCCAGGAGATACAGCCGATGCGCGCGCCGTCCCGTGACGAGGTCGCCGCGGAGATTGTCTCGGATCAGCCGGTCGCTCTCGTCGCCGCTGGGCAACGCACCGATCAGGCGATCGGCGGTGGACCAGTCGTGCGCGTCGATCGCGGTCCCCGCACCGCCGCGAAGCGCATCGACGCTGCGATCGGGGAATCGCGTCTCTGCCTCCGCGTATCGCTCCTGGGCGGTCGCGTAGGAACCGCGCCGGCGCAACACGTCGGCGGCGAACAGCGCCACGTCGGCCGCGCCGGGCCACGGCGTCGCGAGCAGCGCATCGGCGCGCGCCAGCAGCGCGTCGTCGGTAAGGGTATCGGCGACGGCGACGAGCCGAGCAAACGCCGCCGCGTCGGCCGCGTGCTCCCCGTTCGGACCGACCTCACCGCGCAGTTGCTGGGCGCGATGCTCGGCCGCCTGGGCCACGCGCGCCGAGGGCGTGTCGCGCAGGATCCGCTCGTACAGCGCGAGCGCGCGCGCCGGATCGAGGAGCCGGTCCTCGCAGGCCCGCGCGGCGCTGAACAGCGCGTCGGGATCGGGCGGCGCCGCCTCGATCGCGGAGACCGCGGCGGCGAGCGCCTTCGGATCGTCGGTCGCGAGACCATCGATCAACGGATCGGCAGCGCCCAGGCGCGCCGCCAGGACGATGGCCGCAAGCCCCACGAACGTAGGGCGCGCAGCAACGCCAAAAGCGCTGCGGAGGTTGATCAGTCTTCCGAGACGGAGACCGACTCGCACGCCTTCTCGAACGCCGGAGCGAGCTCCTTGACCTCTTTCTCGAGGGTCGCGCTGCAATCGTTGTACTCCCGGGCGCCATCTTCCCACGTCGCGATCACGACGGCGGTGAGGTCGCCCGACTCGGCGATGATGGTGCGGCTGGTCGCCGTCTTGACGTCCTTGATCGGCTTGGTCTTCAGATACGACTCGTAGACGTGCTCGACGGTGGCGGCCCAGTCCTTCGGCTTGCACTCGCCGTCGCAGTTCGTGCCGACCTTGAACGAGGTCATGAAGCCCATGTCCTTGTCGGGCTTGAGCGACGCGAAGCTGTCCATGTCCTGCTTCCAGCCCTTCGGCGCCGCGACGGTATAGGTCTTCTTCGAGTGGCTACCTCGCTTCTCGACGATCTCGCGCTTCTCGAACACGATCTTGTCCTTGAACGCGGCCGGAACGAGGGCGTTGACGGCGGCGACATCGAGGGGCTTGCCCTCGGCGCCGCCCTTCTTCTTGCCGCCACATGCCGTGAGTGCTGCTACCGAGATGAGGACGATGGAGAGCTTAGTCATTGTCAGTTCCTTGGGTGCCTTCGCCACGGTGGATTCCGAGTGCCCGCAGTTTCTTGTGGAGGTTCGTACGCTCGATACCGAGGGCCTGCGCGGTGCGCGAGATATTCCACTCGAACTCGGCCAGCCGGATACGGATAAATTCGGACTCGACCTCTTCGCGGAACTCGCGAAGCGACTTGCCCGCGTAACGTCCTAGATCGATAGCGGTCTGCGGGCCCGAGGCGCGCTGCGAGCTCGGCGGACGCGGGCCTCCGAGGTACGGCGGCAGGTCCTTCTCGCGGATCACCTCGTCCGACATGATGACCAGGCGCTCGACCACGTTCCGCAGCTCGCGCACGTTTCCCGGCCAATCGTACTGCTTGAGGCGCTCGAGCACCGGCTCGTCGATCGGCTTGTAGCCGAGGCCGTTCTCGTCGCAGCACTCGCGCACGAACGACTCGACCAGCAGAGGCACGTCATCCGGCCGGTCCTTGAGATCGGGCGAGCGGATCGGCACCACGTTGAGCCGGAAGTACAGATCCTCGCGGAACTGCCCGTCCTTGCACATCTGCTCGAGATCGCGATTCGTGGCCGCGACCACGCGCGAGTCGGTGCGCAGGCTCTTCTCGCCGCCGACCCGGGTGAACTCTCCGGTCTGCAGCACGCGCAGAACCTTGGCCTGCGCGGGCAGCGCCATGTCGCCGATCTCGTCGAGGAAGATCGTGCCGCCATCGGCGACCTCGAACAGGCCGCGCTTCTTCGCGACCGCGCCGGTGAACGCGCCGCGCTCGTGACCGAACAGCTCGGACTCGATCAGCTCGGGCGGGATGGCGGCGCAGTTGACCTTGACGAACGGGCCGGCGGACACCGAGCCGTTGCGGTGGATCGCGCGGGCGATGAGCTCCTTGCCGGTGCCCGACTCGCCGGTGATCAGCACGCGCGACCGCGTGGGCGCGACCTTCGCGATCTGGCGGCGGAGGTCCTGCATCACGGCGGTGTTGCCGAGCAGCTCCCAGCGCGCATCCACGGCGCGGCGGAGGTCGTGGACCTCCTTCCACATCTTGCGGCGCTCGAGCGCGTTGCGCGCCGTCACGACGACGCGATTGCGATCGAGCGGCTTCTCCATGAAGTCGAACGCGCCGAGCCGCGTGGCCGACACCGCGTCCTCGATCGTGGCGTGGCCCGAGATCATGACGACCGGGATCTCGGAGGTCCGCGACGACATCCCGTCCTCGCCGCGGGACTTGAGCGTGCGCAGCAGATCGAGACCGTTGTCATCGCCGAGCTTGACGTCGAGCAGGATGAGATCGATCGACTCGCGCGCGAGCACGGTCTCGGCCTCGGCGATCGAGCCGGCCTCGTGCACCACGTTGCCTTCGCTCTCGAGCACCATCCGCAGCGTGCGCCGGATGTTCTTCTCGTCGTCGACGATGAGGATCGGCTCGCCGGTACCGGGGGGGCTGGTGTCGTCGGTCATGCTTCGTCCTTCGGCTCGTCGCCGCGCGCCGCGGCGGCCAGATCATCTGCGTCGTCATCGTCGCGCGCGCGCCGTCGTTCGGCCTTCGACGCGCCGCCCGCATCCTCGCGATCGAACCGCTCGCGCTGCCGCCGGTTCCACCAGAACACCATGGCGAGCACCACGATGCCCGCACCGACATAGATCGGCCGCCGATCCGCGTCCGGCTTGGTCTGCGCGATCGTCATCGGCGAGAGGTGCACGTTCTGCCCGTCGGTGATCGACGGCTGCTGCGGCAGATCACGCGGCGGCTCGGGCTCGGTGATCGGCGTGGTGGTGGCGATGGTCACCGCGATCCGCTGGTCGAGCGGCACCCCGGCATCGAGCGTCCACAGCGCCTGCGTGCAGGCGTTCATGTCCCCGCCGTCCGCGGCGCTGGCGAACAGGCAGTCACCGCGCACCGTGATCACGCGCGTCGCATCGAACACGATCACCAGCGTGCTCGCGGTCTGCGTGCCGGTCGTGGTGTCGGCGGTCTCGACGTGCGCGACGTACTGGCGCGCCGTGGCGTCGTAGCTGTTCCGGTTGTCGTATGCCTTGGCCGCGATGAGCTCGTCGAGCGCGACGCGCGCCGCCGCCGACTGCGAACCCCGCAACGTCTCCGAGGTCACGCGCGTCACGAACAGCGCCGCGCCCGGCTTCGCGGGCACGTATGCCTCGGTCGCCACGATGACCTTCGCGCCGCCGAAGTGGTTCAGCGCCTGCTCCTTCTGCGCGAACCCCGCGGCGCTCTCCGGATCCGGCGACCAGCCCTTCGGCGCGGTCACCATCGCGCCCGGCGTGGCGTGCGCGAGCGAGGTCAGGAGCACGAGCGCGAGCAGCGCCTTCACGGAATCGCCCCGAGCAGCGTCGTGCACGGCGCCTCGCAGGTCTTCGGCTCGCGCTGATTCGCGAAGCACGCGATCGCGGTGAGCGCCCCGTCCTGCGTGCGCACGCGCAGCCGGCCGGTATACGGCGGCTTCGCGAACGCCATCGCGGTCACGCCATCACCCGACGCGGGCTTCACGACGTCGCTGGTCGCCAGCTTCTCGGCGGCCAGTCCGGTGAGCACGGCCTCGGCGTTCGCACCCGCCCCCGCGATCCGGAACCACACGGCGTAGCAGCCGCGCGCGGTCTCGCCCCACGCCTCCGCGCCCTCGACGGTCACCCCGGTTGCCTTCGTCGCATCGCGCACCGAGGTCGCCAGCTCCGGAAGCACGACCCATCCGGTGGGCGCGGTGATCCCCGACGGTGCGCTGGGCTGCGCGCCGGCCTGGCCGCACGCACACAGTGCGATCACGGCTAGCCGTAGCAGAGCCATACCCGCTTGCCGTCCTCGACGGCGAGCCGCTGGCGAGCATCCTCGGTGATCCCGACGACGCCACCGCCGAGCGGGATCACGCGCGTACCGATCGCGCGGAACATCGGCTTCGCCGTCCCGCCCTGCACCGCGATCATCGCCCACGGGCGCTCGGTGTCGGCGACCTCGACGGTGCGCACCTCGACCTCGCCACCGGTCTTGACCAGCGTGATGTCGTCGGTGTCGGCGACGAAGTGCGGGCCGCCATCGAACGGATCGATCTGGCCCGCGTAGTCGAAGCCGATCCGGCGCAGCATCGCCTCGACCGCCTGCGTCTCCGGACCGACCTTGCCGATGATCCGCTGCACGTCATCGGGCAGCAGCTCGGTGTGGATCGGATCATCGGGGAACAAGGCGTGGATGAACTCCTTGTTGTCCTTCGACATCAGATCCGCCTCTTGATACGTGAGGCCGGTGAACTTGCGACCGAGCGCCTCCCATAGCTTGGAGGTGCCGTCGGTCTCGAGCGGCGGCAGCAGCTCCGAGAGCACCTGGGCGCGAAACAGCGGGCGGTGCATGCGGATGAACAGGAACCGCACGTACGACAGCGCCTTGCCCAGCGCCTCGGTGTTGCGGCGGTACTCCGGCAGGAGGATCAAACCGCCGATCTCCGTCGGGCCGTTGTAGTTGTAGCCGATGCGCAGCGTCTGGTGGATGAAGTGCTTGTCGAGCGTGACCGAGTACCGCTCGTCGTTCTCGACGCGGAAGAAGATGTGCGGCGCGCGCTTCGTGCCGTGCTGCGCATAGATCATCGACGTGCCGATGATCTTCTTCTTCGAGAGGTCCTCGAGCACGAACAGGAACTCGCGCTCGCCGACCGGCACCGAGGCGTCGAACGCCTTCTCGGAGCGATCGAGGATGGCCTCGATGTGCCCACGGTCGGCCGGCAGGTTCACCGTGTCCAGGTGCTCGGCGACGGCCAGCACCTGGTCCACATCTTCCCGATACGATTGACGAATCCGAAACATGGCAGCGACCTCGGGCACCCTACCACAGGCCGACTGCTATCGTGATCGGGTGAAGCGCGGCCGCATTCTCGCGATCAAGTGGGGCATGAACCCCAACTCGTCGAGCCTGGGCGTGGATGTGACGTTCCTGCTGCTCGGCGCGACCGCGCTCGCGGTGGTCACCCCGGTCATCGGCGCCCTGCTCCGCTGGCGGCGGCCCGCAACCAAGCCTGCCGACGGCTGATCGGGTTTCTGCATCCAATCTGGGCTCCCCGGCGAAGTCCTCTCGTCACGCCCTGATCCAGTCGATGTTAGATTCCGCGCGCCACATGCAACCGGATCCGGATCGCCCGCCCGAGCCTCCCCCACTCCTGGGGCGAGTCGCGGCGGGCGATGCCGCTGCCACGCGCGAGTGCCTCGCACGTTATGGTGGACTCGTGTGGTCGATCGCACGCCGCTTCGATCCGGAGGATGCGGAGGATGCGGTGCAGGAGATCTTTCTCGATCTCTGGAAGAGCGCCGCGCGCTTCGACCCCAGCATCGCCTCGGAGACCGCGTTCGTCGCGACCATCGCCCGCCGCCGGTTGATCGATCGCCAGCGCATGCGTCGTCGCCGCCCCGCCACGGAGCAGCTGCCCGATGTGCCGAGCCACGTCCATCCGGGCGCCTCCCCCTCGATCTGTGCCGAGGCGTCGCAGGCCGCCAAGGCGCTCGATGCACTGCGCCCCGAACAGCGCCAAGTCCTCGTTCTCTCGGTCAGTCACGGCCTGTCGCACGGCGAGATCGCCGCGAAGACGGGGATGCCGCTGGGCACCGTGAAGGCCCACGCGCGACGGGGACTTCTGTCGATCCGAGCGGCCCTCCTGGGCGTAGATCAAGGAGACCTCCCGTGAAGCGCCCGCTCGACGAGATGGAGACATTCCGCGCCCAGGAGCTGCTGCTCCAGCGCGCCACCGAGGGCCTCGATGACCGCGAGGCCGCGGAGCTCGCCGCGCTCGGCGCCGAGGACGACATCAGCTTCGACCTCGCCGCGTCGGGCGTGGACCTCGCGACGCTCCGCTACGAGGACATGCCCGTCGACCTCGCCGACAAGATCCTGATCGCCGCCGGCATCGACGCGTCGAAGACCGCCGTGGTCCCCGCGCCCGTGATCCCGATCGAGTCGCGGAAGAAGTCGCGCGCGACGACCTATGCGGTGATCGCCGCGGCCGCATCGATCGCGATCGCCGCCGGCTCCGTGTTCTACGCGACGCAGGTCGCGCCGACCGATCGGGTCGCAAAGGTACCGCCGACCGCCGCCGAGGCGCGCGCCGAGCTGCTCGCGACCGCGAAGGACGTGACCACGCTGCCGTGGACCGCGACCGCCGATCCGAACGCGGCCGGTGCGAGCGGCGACGTGGTGTGGAGCCCATCGCAGCAGCGCGGCTTCATGCGGTTCAAGGGCCTCGCGCCGAACGACCTCAAGGCGATCCAGTACCAGCTCTGGATCTTCGACAAGGATCGCGATCAGGCGTTCCCCGTCGACGGCGGCGTGTTCGACGTCGCCTCGAACGGTGAGGTCATCGTGCCGATCACCGCGAAGCTCCGCGTCGACGAGCCCGTGCTGTTCGCCGTGACGATCGAGAAGCCCGGCGGCGTCGTCGTTTCGAAGCGCGAGCGCATCGTCGTGACGGCCGCCCCGAAAACCTGACCCCCGGTCCGGCCGCGAGCGTTCTACCCCGCGGCCCAGCGGCCGAGCATCAGGCTCTCCGCGACCGTCGGCTCCACCGCGATCGCATCCCGCGAGCTCGTGCCGAGCAGCTCGAACCTCCGATCCTCGACGCGATACGACGGCCGATCGCGGACTTGCGCCCGCGTGAACACCCGGCAATGCGCGCGCGCCCGATCGAGCGCACCCACGAGCGCCTCGGGCCCGAGCCACGCGAGCGCGCGGCCGAGCATCGCGCCCGAGCGATCCGGCAGCACCAGCTCCGCCGGCAACGAGAAGCACCGCGCGAACGCGACCTCCGCCTCGATCGCGACCAGCCGATCACCGTCCACGATCAGCGCGAACGATCTCCGCTCGTCGACGCCGCGCGCGAAGCTATGCGCGTGCGCCGTGGCCACCACGCCGTGCCGCGCGTGCGCGAGCGGCCGCTGGTACGGAGCGCTGGTGGCGACCACGCACCAGGTCTCGAGCGTGGGCATCGCCGCGGCGAGCACGGGGGAGAGATGCAGCGCGTCGACGCCCGCATCGATCGGCACGCTCCGCGCCCGGCCGATCAGCGGCTCGAACCGCAGCCGCGACGGCGTGACGATGATCCAGCCCGCGCGCAGCACCGGCGGACGCAGGCGTACCGGCAGGCGATCGACCTCGGGCTCGATCGCCGGACCAGACGTCGGCGCCGTGCGGTACGGGTTCATCGCTGATCAGGCGCTCCCTGGCATGCACAGCCGCGGATGATCCGGCGCTCGTCGTCGAGCTCGAGGATCTCGGTGACGAGCTTGCGCCCGACGCTGCGGTAGTGAATGACCACGGTGTTGACCCCGCCGTACGCACCGAGCAGCTCGAACTGGATCGGCGGGGTCGCGGCGAGGCCCGCGCCCCAGTACGGGCGGATCGCGGCCTTCCCCTTCAGCGCGCCGGTCGGCGAGAAGCCGCGCTCGACGATCAGCGGCGAGCGCATCTCGAAGTCCTCGACGTAGTGGCTGAAGATCCTCTCGAGGTCGCCAC
>JBBRED010000065.1:0-28950 GCA_038203335.1 Haliangiales bacterium
CACCTGCGGCGCCGTGAGGTGCCTGCCGAGCCCGTGCAGGGTGAGGTCCCAGCCGATGCCGACCGCGCCCGGACCGAACTTCTTGTGGTGCTCCTCGCTGGTTCCGTCCTTGTGGGCGATGTGCTCGAGGATGAACCGCGCGCGCTTCCCGTCGGGCTCGAGGTGGACGTTGAGCCAGGTGACCTGATCGCCGAACTCCCAGGTCAGCCCGAGCGCGGTCGGTGGATCGCAGCGGAGGACCGTGCCGCCCGCGTTGCCCTGGATCTGGTACTTGCCGCCGATCTCGAGATCGCCGGTCACGGGCAGGAACCACCGCGCGAGGCGCTCGCGATCGGTCACCACTTCCCACAGATCCTCGACGGTGGTGTCGTAGGTCCGCGTCGCGATCACGACCATCGCCGACTTGCCCATGTACTCGCGGTCTTCGACGCGCCGGAACTCGGCACCGAACAGGTTCGCCATGTCCGATCAATATCAGCCGAGGTTAATATTAGCAATGACGAATATTCGGCCTCACTCCACGCGCTTGATGATGTGGATCCCGAACTCGGTCTTGACCACGCCGACCTCGCCCACCTTGAGGCGGAGCGAGAGCTGCAGGAACGGCTTCACCATCGGCGACTCCGGCGCGACGTCGTAGCCGTCGCCGCTCTTCGCCGATCCCGGATCCTCGGAGAGCTCTGCCATCAACGGCTCGATGGCCGCGCCCTTCTTCGCGAGCTTCGCGAGCGTTGCCTTCACGAGCTTCTCGAGCTCGGCCCGCGTTCGCGCGATGCCGCGCGGATCCTCGGCGTGCACGTCCTTCCAGCCGAGGAGGATGTGCTTCACCTTCACCTTCTCCGCGGTCTCGGTTCGCTTCAGGATCGCGGCGGACTCGAGCTTGTCGGGGGGCGGCGGCGGGACGCGCTTGATGACGTGCCAGCCGAAGACGGTCTTCACCGCGCCGGCCTCGCCGAGCTTCAGGCGGAGCGAGAGGTTCTTGAATGGCTCCACCATCGGCGTGCTGTCCTCGACCGTGTACGGCGTTCCGTCCTTCGAGCCCGGATCCTCGGAGTACTGCTTCATCAACGCGGTGATGTCTGCGCCCGTGCGCACCTTCCCGAGGATCTCGCCCATCAGCGCATCTGCCTCCGCCTTGGTCCGCGTCTGTGCGCGCGGGTCGCGCGACGCGGTCAGATCCTTCCACCCGACCAGCACGTGCTGGACCTCGATCGGCCCCGGGTTCGCCGGGCGCGCGAGGATGTCGGCCGACTCGAGCGGATCGAGCGCGGGTGGCGCGATGCGGATCATCACGTGATAGCCGTACTGCGTCGCGACCACGCCGACCTCGCCAACAACGAGGCGCAGCGCGAGGTTCTTGAACTCCGGGACGAACGGCGAGTCGGTCAGGACCGTGTAGGGCTCCTTGGTCAGGGAGCCCGGATCTTCCGAGTACGTCTCCATCAGCGCATCGATCGAGTCGGGCTTCGCGCGGAGCTTCGCCGTGATGTCCTCCGCGAGCTTCGCCGCATCCTCCTTGGTCCGCTTCGCGGCGCGCGGATCCAGCTTGCCGCGATAGCTCTCGGCCAGGTCCGCCCACGCGATCAGCACGTGCTTGACGAACACCGGCGACGTGACGTCAGCGCGGGCGAGGATGTCGGCGCTGTCCAGGTTCGTGTTCTGCGCCGGCGGAGGCGGCGGAGGCGCGGGCTCCGCGAGCATCTTCGCGGGCACGAGCGGCGGTGCGGGCTTCGCCGAGTGACAGGCGACGACGGCGAGGAGCAGGACCACGAAGCGGGTGCGCACGCCGACACTCTACACGCGTGCTACGGCGCGACGCTGTCCCACGACGAATCGGGATCGAACATCTCGGCGAGCCAATCCGCGAGGTGCTTGCCGCCGCCGTCCTTGCGGGGCGAGATCGTGTCGGGCGCGTAGAGCAGCCACACGTGGTCGGCGCTGTCCTTCGAGTAGACGCGGAAGTTTTGGTGGTTCGCGAGCTTCTCGTCACGCAGCTCGCTGATGCCGGCTGCATACGCGGTCTCCGACATCGGATTGCCCGCCGCGCCGGCGACGCAGTCGGGATAGCCGTAGCCGTAGAAGCTGCGGATCACACCGTCCCGCGTGCTGGTGATCAGCGCGAGGCGGCGATCGGGATGAGCGTCCGCGAGCCAGCCCATCGCATTCGCGAGGCCACCGCCGCCCGGTGCCTTGCACTCGGCGCAGTCAGCGGGCAGCGCCACGTCCAGGTTCCACGTCGTGCGGAACATCTGCTGGAGGCACGGCGTGAGGTACAGGTCGTCGAGCGGCGGGCCGGAGTCATCGAGGAGCAGCACCGGCGTGGTGCCGAACGCCGCCTGCGTGCGCTCGTAGTTGATCAGCGCACCGAAGCCGCCGGCCGACGAGCCCGCGAGCACCACGCGGGTGACCTTCGCCGACTGCGCGACGAGCAGATCGAGATCCTTTCCAACGTTGCCGTAGCCGACGAACTGCCGGCCACCCATGCCGTTCGGGTTCGAGCCGGCGTGGACGTCGCCGGTGCAGTACGGCACGAACACGAAGGTCGCATCGTGCATCGGGTTCGCGTCATCGATGCGATCGAACAGACCGATGTTATAGGGCGCGATGTTCTCGCCGAAGTCGGCGGCGCCCCACCCGCTCGGGTGCGCGACGTGATCGCACGTGGAGCTGTTGAAGCACGCGCCACCGCCCTCCATGTAGATGACGAGGTCGCCGCTGGTACCGAGGTTGACGCCGATGCCGGTCGCCGAGCCATCGAGACACTTCGCGCCGTCCACGGGCACGTACGACCACTGCCCCGGCGTGGTGCCAAGCGTCGGCGGCCCGCCGCCGTCGTTGGCTCCACCACAGGCGGCGACGAGCAGGAGCACGAGTCCGAGGCGGGTCATGGCGCGAACAGTATCGCGGACTCACCCTCCGGGACCGTGTAGGCTACGCCGCGAATGCCAGGCCTTACCATCATCGGCACCGGGCGGTACGTGCCGGGTGAGCCGGTCACCAACGCGATGCTCGAGCGCGTGATGGACACGAGCGACGAGTGGATCCGGCAGCGCACCGGCATCGCGCAGCGCCACTTCGCTCCCGAGGGCGTGGGCGCGAGCGACCTCGCCGTGATCGCGAGCCAGCGCGCGATCGCCGCCGCCGGCCTCGAGCCCGCCGACATCGACTACATCATCTTCGCCACGATGACCCCGGACCTGCCGTTCCCCGGCCCCGGTGGCCTGCTCGGCGCGAAGCTCGGCATCCCCGGCGTCCCCGCGCTCGATATCCGCCAGCAGTGCTGCGCGATGCCGTTCGCGTTCCAGGTCGCCGATGGCCTCGTCGCCACCGGCGCCGCGACCACCGTGCTCGTCGTCGGCGCCGAGGCGCACGCCGGCTTCATGCCGTGGGAGAACTGGGGCGCGCTCGCCGGCGATGGCAGCGACGTCTCGGCAACGCAGCGCGATCGCGCCACGCGGCACCGCGGCCTCGCGGTCCTGTTCGGCGATGGCGCGGGCGCGTTCGTGATGCGCAAGCACGCCCTCCCCGACCACGGCCTGCTCGGCACGCTCACGCGCAGCGATGGCCGCGGGGCGAAGATGATCAGCATCGAGGGCGGCGGCTTCACGCGCCGTCCGCACTGGGCGCCGTGGATGCTCGACGAGGAGCTCCACATCCCGCGCATGCAGGGCCGCGAGCTGTTCAAGTTCGCCGTCACCAAGCTGCCCGAGGTCGTGCGCGAGCTGTGCGCGAAGCATGGCGTCGCGCTCGAGCAGATCGACTGGTTCCTCGCGCACCAGGCCAACGATCGGATCAACATGGTCGTCCGCGAGTCGCTCGGCGTACCCGTCGAGAAGGTGCCGTCGAACATCGCGCAGTACGGCAACACCTCGGGGGCGACCATCCCGATCCTCGTCGACGAGCTCACCCAGCGAGCCGCGCTCAAGCCCGGCCAGCTGATCTGCTTCCTCGCCCTCGGCGCCGGCCTCCACTGGGGCGCGGCACTGATGCGGCTGTAGCATGAGCACGTACGTCGCCGCGCCGCACATGACGGCGTTCCGGTGCATCGGCACGGACTGCGAGGACACGTGCTGCCGCGCGTGGGAGATCCCGATCACCGACGACGATATCTCGCGGCTGACGACGGGCATCGGCGCCGAGGGCGCGAGTGACATGGTCCACCGGCTCCCCGACGGGCGCGGTGGCACGGTCGTCGTGCTCCGCAAGCTCGCGGATGGCACGTGTACGCAGCTCGACGACCAGCGCCTGTGCACGCTGCACGCGCGTCTCGGCGAGGAGGTGCTGCCCGCGGTCTGCTCGTCGTATCCGAAGCTGGTCGCGAGGGTTGGCGATCAGCTCGAGCTGACGGGACGTCTGTCGTGTCCCGAGGTCGCGCGACTCGCGTTGCTCGGCGATGAGGTCGCGCAGGTCCCGTCGGCGATCGAGCCGTTCGGGCGGTTCAAGGTCCGTCACGACGTGGCCATCGACGGTACCGTGCCGTACCTCGCGCCGTTCCTCGCCGTTCGCGACAAGCTGATCGAGCTGTCGATGGCGCCGGGCTTCTCGGTCGCGAGTCGCCTGTACTTCATCGCCGTCCTCGCCGAGAAGCTCGGCGCGTACTACCACCGTGACGCGACGACGCACGAGGCCGAGCGGCTCGCCGCGGATCTCGCTGCGATCAGCGAACCGGCGGTGCAGGCCGAGCTGCATGCGCGGCGCGGCGCGAGCTCGCCGATGGACGGGCTCGGGCTGCAGGTCGCGCAGGGCCTCATCTACTCGCGCCTCGACGTGGCGCCCGCGTTCGCGCGCGTCGTCACGAAGGCGGCGGGTTCGCACGGCGTCACGGCGGGTGCGGGTCGCGCGGACATGTTGAAGCAGCTCGCCACGATCGGGCCCGAGCGGCTGTGGCGCTCGCACATGCAGCGACGGATCGGTCTCGGCGCGGCGCAGACCGAGCGCCTCGACCTGTATCTCGCGCGCTACTGCCGCAGCTACTTCCTGCAGGACGGGTTCACGCTGTCTCCGAACCTGCTCGAGCACGTGATGCTGCTGGTCCTGCGCGTCGCACTCGTGCGGTTCCTGCTCGTCGCCCATCCCGACATCGGCGCCGACCGCGACGCCGCGACGACCGACGCCGCCGCGATCGAGGTGTTCTACGCCGTGACCCGCGCGTACGACCACAACACGTCGATCCGCGAGGGGCTGTCGGCGATGCTCGCGAGCCGAGGGATGCTGACCGTCGACCACGCGGCGGCGCTCCTCAAGCTCTAGCCCGGTCCGACACGCACACGCGGCCGCATTGCGGCACGGCCGCGGCCGATCGGGTGCATCGAGTTGAGATACAGTTTCTTGGTGCCAAAGGAGCCGGGGGGGGGCGAACGGAGAACCATGGCATCGATGAACGAGCACGGGCCGCGCGAGGACCCTGTCGATCGCGCCACCACGCTCGAACCCGAACGGGACGACAGTGGGCTGGCGTTGATGGCCGTGGCCAGCTTCGACGGCCCGTTGCTGCACGTCAACGCGGGCTGGACCGCATGCCTCGGGTGGAGCGCCACGGAGCTCGTCGGGCGACCGTGGCTCGACTTCGTCCACCCCGACGACCGCGCGGCCACGACGAGCTTCATCGAGAGCGTGCTTGCCGGCCGCCTGCCGGTGCGAGTGCTCCAGAACCGGTGCCTCCACAAGGACGGCACGATCGTGTGGCTGGAGTGGAGCATGCTCCTGGTACCCGAGTCGCGCCAGATCGTCGCCGTCGCTTGCCACGTCCGCGGTCAGGCGAAGCAGGTCGAGCGTCAGCGGCAGGATCAGCGCCTGTTGCGTATGGCCGGCGCGACCGCCAAGCTCGGAGGCTGGCTCGTGAACCTCGGCGACGACACGGTGACGTGGTCCGATGAGGTGTGCGCGATCCACGAGGTCCCCGCGGGCTTCCGGCCCGCCGTCGGCGCCGCGATCGAGTTCTATGCTCCCGAGAGTCGGCCCGAGATCATGCGTGTCGTGACCGCGTGCATGGAGCACGGGACGCCCTTCGTCGTCGAGCTGGAGATCATCACGGCCCGTGGCAACCGGCGCTGGGTGCGCGCCATGGGCGAGCCGGTGCGGGACGCGGACGATCGGATCGTCCAGATCCAGGGCGCCTTCCAGGACGTCACCGATCGGAGGCGGGCCGAGGCCGCGCTGCGGGCCAGCGAGGCGCGCTTTCGCACCGTCATCCAGAGCTCGTGGGACGTCTTCCACCTGATCGGCGGTGACGGCACCATCCTCTACGAGAGCCCAGCGGTCACGCGGGTGCTCGGGTATCAGCCGGAGGAGATGGAAGGCCGCAACGCGTTCGAGTTCGTCCACCCCGACGACATCGCCGCGATGGTGAGCGCTCCCGGCACACAGCCGCCGTCGGGACAATCACACATCAAGACCCTCAGGGTCCGCCACAAGGACGGCAGCTGGCGCTGGGTCGAGTCGTTCGAGGTCAACCTGCTCGACCACCCCGACGTCGCCGGGGTCGCGGTGAACTATCGGGACATCACGGACCGCAAGGCGGTCGAGGCCAAGCTGCGCGAGCAGGCCTCCTTGCTCGATAAAGCCCAGGATGCGATCCTCGTCCGCGATCTCGACCACCAGATCCTCTACTGGAACAAGAGTGCCGAGCGGCGGTACGGCTGGACGGCTGCCGAGGCCGTGGGCCGCTCGGCGATCGAGCTCCTCTACCACGACAAGACGGACCTCGAGCTCGCGGCCGCGGCGACCCTGGCGCGGGGCGAGTGGGTCGGCGAGCTCCGTCAGCGCCACAAGGACGGCTCCTCCGTCCTCACGGAGGGACGCTGGACCCTGGTGCGGGACGACGACGGCGTTCCACGATCGATCCTGGCGGTCAACACGGATCTCTCCGATCGCAAGAAGCTCGAGCGGACCGAAGATCAGCTCCGGCATGCCCAGAAGATGGAAGCGGTGGGAAGTCTCGCGGGTGGCATCGCCCACGACTTCAATAACCTCCTCTCCGTCGTCCTCAGCTACACGGACGTGCTCATCGAGGACTTACCGCCGGCGGACCCGATGGCCGCGGATCTCGTCGAGGTCAGGAAGGCCGGACTGCGCGCGACCGAGCTGACCCGCCAGCTCCTCGCGTTCAGCCGCAAGCAGATCCTCGAGCCGGTGGTGCTCGATCTGAGCCAGGTGGTCGTCGGCGTCACCAAGATGCTCGGGCGCCTCCTCGGCGAGCACATCGAGCTGATGATCTCGACAGCGCCGGCGCCGAGCCGGATCTTCGCGGACGCCGGGCAGATCGAGCAGGTGTTGATGAACCTCGTCGTCAACGCACGAGACGCGATGCCGGACGGCGGCAACCTCGCGATCGAGACCGCGAACGTCGAGCTCGACGCGAGCTACGCCGCGGAGCACGTCGGCGTGCAGCCGGGCGCGTACGTGATGCTCGCCGTGTCCGACACCGGCCACGGGATGGATCGCGCCACGCAGGATCGGATCTTCGAGCCGTTCTTCACGACCAAGGACAAGAGCAAGGGGACCGGGTTGGGCTTGTCGACGACCTACGGCATCGTTCAACAGAGCGGTGGACACATCTGGGTCTACAGCGAGCTGGGCCTCGGGACGACGTTCAAGGTCTACCTGCCGCGATCCGACCGCGACCTCGCAACATCGAACGGCGCGCCTGTGCCTCCGGGATCGTTGCGGGGGACCGAGACGGTCCTGCTGGTGGAGGACGAAGATCAGGTCCGCACCATGCTGCGCACGATCCTGCGCCGGCAGGGCTACCACGTGCTGGAGGCTCAGAACGGTGGCGAGGCCTTCCTGATCTGCGAGCAGTTCACGGCAAAGATCCACCTCCTGCTCACGGACGTCGTGATGCCGCGCATGAGTGGGCGGCAGCTCGCCGAGCGGCTGGCGCCGCTGCGACCCGAGATGAAGGTCTTGTACGTCTCGGGCTACACCGAGAACACGATCGTTCATCATGGCGTGCTCGACGCCGGCATCGAGTTCCTGGCCAAGCCGATCATGCCCGATGCCCTCCTCCGCAAGGTGCGCTCGGTCCTGGACGGAGCCAGGAAGGGCTGACGAGACCGCGGAGCTCGCAGACTACGTCGTCTTGACCGTGGGCAGGTGTCCAGTCTTCCGCCGAGAGGTGGTGTCGAGGACCTGACGTACCTTCCTCAAGAGGGCGTCGGGGAGAATGGGCTTGGGGAGAAACGCGACGCCCGCGTCGAGCACACCGTGATGCACGATGGTGTTCCCGGTGTAACCGGAGATGAACAGGGCAGGCATACCTGGCCGCGACACGGCGAGGCGCTGGGCAAGCTCTCGTCCGTTCATGCGCGGCATGACGACGTCGGTGACGAGCAGATGGATCGTGGCGGTGAATTGCTCGCAGACGAGAACGGCGTCTCCTGCGTTCTCGGCTTCGAGCACGTGATAGCCGCTCTTGCGGAGGATGGTCCGCACGATGTGGCGGACGGGATCGTCATCCTCGACGAGCAAGATGGTCTCTGACCCACGGAGGGAGTCGACGGGTTGAATCTCCAGCTCGGCCTCGTCGACGCGATCGGTGCGGGGCAAGTAGATCTTGAAGGTCGTTCCCTGGCCAAGCTCGCTGTACAGCCAGATGTGCCCGCCGCTCTGGCGCACGATCCCGTACACCGTCGACAGCCCGAGCCCGGTGCCTCTGCCTTGCTCCTTGGTGGTGAAGAACGGCTCGAACACGCGGTCCTGGGTCGTTCGATCCATCCCGGTCCCGGAGTCCGTGACGGCCAACAAAACATGCGGGCCTGGCGACACGCCGGAATGAGACGCAGCATATGCCTCATCGAGCACCACGCTCGACGTCTCGACCGTGAGGTTCCCACCGTCGGGCATCGCGTCACGGGCGTTGATGACGAGGTTCATGATCACCTGTTCGAGCTGGCCGCGATCGACGAAGGCTCTGCCCGTGGTCGCCGAGGTGTCGAGATGCAGATCGATGTCCTCGCCGATCATGCGCCGCAGCATCTTCTCGACGCCGCGAACGACGGCGCTCACGTCAACCGCGGTGGGTTCGAGGAGCTGCTTCCTGCTGAAGGCGAGGAGCTGTCGCGTCAACTCGGTCGCGCGCAGGCCTGCGTTGTGGACCTCCTGCAGATCGATCCGCAGAGGATCGGTGGGGGAGAGGTCGTCCACGATCATGCCCGTGTAGCTGAGGATGACCGAGAGCAGATTGTTGAAGTCGTGCGCGATGCCACCGGCGAGGCTGCCGATCGCCTCCATCTTCTGCGCCTGGCGAAGCTGATCCTCCGAGCGCTGCAGGGCCTCCAGTGCTCGGTGCCGTTCGGTCGTATCGCGCTCGATCGCGACGAAGTGCGTCAGCTCGCCGGCGTCGTTCCGGACCGGCGCAATGTCGATCTCGAGCCAGTACGGTACGCCTGCCTTCGTGTAGTTGATGACCTCCTCACGCACCGGCTCCGCACGCTCGAGTGCGGCCCTCAAACGAGCGAGCACGCGGGGATCGGTGTCTGGTCCCTGCAACATCCGCGGCGTCTTGCCGATCGCCTCGTGCGGGGCGTACTCCGTGATGCGCTCGAAGGCATCGTTGACGAAGACGATCTCGGGGCCCGGTTCGGAGAGCGTACCCGCCTTCGTGATGATCACGATGTCGTTCAGTCGGGAGACCGAGAGCTCGAGCAAGCGCAGTCGCTCGAGGTCGCGAGCGCGCTCCTCTTCCAGGCGCTTCATCTCGGTCACATCGACGATCACCTTGAGAATGGCTGCCTGCCCACCGACGTTCAAGTGATGGCTGGTCACCTGGACTCGCCGCCGGTCGCCGCTCTTGGTCAGGTACTGGCGATCTGAAACGTGGATCGTCTTGGTGTTCGCCAGCGCCGCCAGGCTCCTGGGCACATCCTGACGCTGCTCCTCGACCACGAGGTCGTTCAGGGTCAACGAGAGAAGCTCGGCGCGCGCGTACCCGTAGGCGCGCACGGACGCGTCGTTGGCGTCGATCAGGCGCATCGTCGCCGCATCTACGAGCAACATGGGCAGCGGGCTCGCCATGAACAGGAGGCGGTCTCGCTCGGCCGTCGTGCGTTCGGCGGTCACGTCATGTGCGCACGCATAGATCACGCCATCCGACGGGATGGCTGCCCATTGCAACCAGCGGTAACTCCCATCCTTGCATCGGTAGCGATTGTTGAAGCGGACCACGACCCGGCCTTCGGCGAGCCTGGCGCCTTCGCGCCCGGTCGCCTCGAGGTCATCGGGGTGCACGAAATCGAGCCACGGGTGCGCGCAGAGCTCCTCGATGGACCATCCGAGGGTCGTTTCCCAGGCGGGGTTCAGCCGCCGGAAGTGGCCGTCAAGTCCCGCGACGCAGAGCAGGTCGAGCGAGAGCTGGAAGAATCCCTCTTGTTCCTTCTCGAACCCCTTTCGGTCCGTGACATCGCGGAAGTTCGAGACGATGGCGCTGATGTCGGGGTCATCGAGGCGGTTGGTCGCGGTCAGCTCGAGCCAGCGCCGCGAGCCATCGCGCCGACGAATGCGAAACTCGAGCGTCGTCGTCGCCCCCGGCCCCGTCATGAGCTCGGCCAGGGCGGCAGCGAGCTTCGGCCGTTCGTCTTCATCGACGAAGTCCTGCCACGGAATCTGCTCCGCCTGTGCGAGGCCGTAACCGAGCATCCGCTCGACCGCTGGGCTCTGGTAGATCGCGCGGACATCCGCGTTGAGCAGGCTGATCCCGTCCTGCCCTTTCTCGACCATCGCGCGGAAGCGGACTTCGCTGCGGCGGAGCGCCTCCTCTACCGCGACGCGATCGCTGATGTCTCGCAAGGCCGAGAGATGACGACCCGGCGTGATGTTGGCGATCGCATTGAACTCGAGGTTGCGGGTCGTCCCGTCGCGCCGGAGGAGCGGAAAGTGCCCTCGCATCTTTCCCGTCGCGCGGAATGATTCGAACTGCCCCACGGGATCGTAGTCGGACGCAGCGAAGTCGACGACGCTCTTTCCGACGAGCTGGTCGCGAGGAACTCCAAACAGCTCGCAGGCGGCAGGGTTTGCCTCGACGTAAACGCCGCGGTCGTCGGCGAGCAGCAACCCATCGAGCGAGGCGTCAAAGACCGCGCGCCAGAGCGCCGGGCTGTTGTGGCCTCGTGCGGCGTCGAGAGCCTGGTTCGCCTCGGCGAGCTGCTGTCGCAGCGCGGCGATCTCCCGTCGTTGCTCGTTCTCGACGTCGCCCATGTCCGACCCCTCCGAGGTATCCACTGGCTGCCCACGACCTCGGCACCCATGCGGTGTGCGCGCGCGTCCGCGAGCACGATAGCGGGATTTCGTTTGACGTCAAATCGTCGAAGACATCAGAGTTTATGTCCGGCGAGACACGCTTCGGGCACGTCGGGCGTCCCAGTGCACCTATACCGGAAATTTTCAGGCCAGTTGCTCTGGAGCTAGTCGTGCCTCTGGGCGAAGCGCTGGACCAAGGTCCGCACCGCCTTGTTATCGAACGGCTTCTCCAGCCGTTCGTTGGGAATCGAATCCAGAAACCCATCTTCCACGTGCGTGAAGGCCCCACCGGAAATGAACACGACCTTCTCCGCTGCTTCCGGGCAGCGAACGGCAAGCTGCTCGTAGAACTGCTTGCCCGACATCCCGGGCATCATGATGTCGGAGAAGATCACGTCGAAGTGCTGGCCGGAGCAGACGAGCTCCAGTGCATCCTGCGCGCGCGTCTGTACCGTCACACGGTGATCGCGGAGCACGCGCGCCAGCGTCACTCCCACGGAAGGCTCGTCGTCGACGACCAACACCGCTGCACGATGAACCGTCGGACCGGGGCTGGCAGGTTCCGATGGGGAGCCCGCGCCGAGCATGTCTCTCGGAGCGGCGGGTAAGATGATCTTGAACTGGCTCCCTTTCCCGACCGTACTGCGAACGGAGATCTCGCCGCCCATCCCGGTGATGATGTTGTGACAGATCGCCAGGCCGAGGCCGGCGCCGATTCCGACGGGCTTGGTCGTGAAGAACGGGTCAAAGATGCGCGAGAGTAGCGTTGGCGGAATCCCCTCGCCCGTGTCGTGGATCTCGACGACCGCGCGTCCATCCCGGTCCGTGGACGTCAGGATGCGGATCTCGTTGTCGTCGATGTGGCCTTCAGGGATCGAGTGGGCCGCGTTGACGAGGAGGTTGATGAACACTTGCCCGAGCCGGGCGTCATCCGCGTGCACCAGCGGGATCGCGGCGTAGTCTCTGATCAGCCGCGTCCGGTGTCGGATCTCGTTGATCGTCATCGTGATCGCGAGCTCGATCACCTCGTTCACCGAGATCACGGAGCGCAGCTCGTGTTCGGCACGAGAGAACGTCTTTAGCCCTCGCACGATCTTCTTGATGCGCTCCGCGCCGCTACGCGCGTCCTCCACCATGTCTTCCAGCTCGCGCAAGCCCGCCGAGCTCGACCCGCCTCCCGGCTCGTGGAGCTCTTCGACGACCAGATCGAGATTCGCCACGATGGCCGCGAGAGGGTTGTTGATCTCGTGCGCCATGCCCGCGGCCAGTGTTCCCACCGAGGCCATCCGATCCGCGAACACGAGCTGCTGTTGAGCGAGGTCCTGGGCTCGCTTCGCGCTCACCTCCGCGGTGATATCCCTGAACACGAGCACCGCGCCGCTCACGCCGCCGTCGACATCTCGGATCGGTGCACAGCTATCTGCGATCGGGACTTCCGTACCGTCGCGCCGGACCAGCAGGGTGTCGTTGGAGAGCGACAGGATCCGGTTCTCGCGCAACACACATGCCACCGGATCGAACGCCGACGCCCGGGTATGAGCGTCGATGATCCTGAACACGTCGGCGATCGGCTGCGCGAGAGCGTCACGCTCGGTCCAGCCGGTCAAGTGCTCGGCGACCGGATTGATTCGAACGATCGCGCCATGGCCGTCGACCGAGATCACGCCGTCCCCGATGCTGTCGAGCGTGATCGTGACATTCTGGGCCAGCTCGCGAAGCGCTTCTTGCTGCGCCCGCTCGTCCGTCACATCCCGCGCGGACGCGTAGACCAACCCCCGTTCGATCGACGGCACCACGCGCCACTCGAGGAGACGATATCGACCGTCGCTGCATCGATAGCGGTTGACGAACGCGATCACCGTGGCTCCGCTGTCGAGCTGGCTCGCCGCGTCGATGGTTCGTTGCCGATCGTCGGGATGCACGAAATCCAGCCATGGACACGAACACAGCTGCTCGGCAGACCATCCGAGCGTCTTCGTCCACGATGGGCTCACGCGCCGGAACCTCCCGTCGAGGCCGCCGATGCACAGTAGATCGAGCGTCACCGCGAAGAGCACGTCGAGATCGTCGCTCGCTTCTCGGTGAGTCGCGCCGCGCTCGAACAACCGCTGCATGACGCGGAGGCGGACGCGGAAGGCCGTGTCGCCAGGCGTATCGAAGAAGAATTCGTCGGCGCCGGCATCGAGGATCCCCTGGATCAGGGGCGCATCGGCACTACCCACCATCACCACGATCGCCGCCCTCGTGTACGCGGGAGCCTCCCTCAAGTGGCGACACGTGGCCGCCGCATCGAACCCGGGTCGCTGGTGCAACACGATCAGCCTCACGGACTCGGCGTCGGGGTGGACCAGCGCATGGGCGCTGCTCGCGACCTTGACGACCGAGTAGCTGAACTCCGAGAGCGCAGCGGCAATCCCACCCATCCGATCCTCGTCCAGTCCGATCGCCAGTGTTCGCATCGAGTCCTCTCCACCTCATGCTGATAGGGTTTGGTTCTGTCTGGAACTTTCGAGCCTTACACAACCCGCTCGTCCATTTCACGCGTTCTCGACGTCTGCGGGCCGGATCGGTAGCGCCAAAGCAGCGCACTGACGCCCTCTTGTTCGCGTTGATATGTGCGCCGGTGTCGCGGTCCGTACATGGCAAGGCCACCCCGTCCGATGACATCGTTTGGTAGAGTGGTTCGATGTCGGAGACGACTCTGGGGGGTGACGCCGAGCGGTGGTTGCAGCTCGATCGCGACGTGCTCACGGCCCTCACCGAGGAACAACCGCAACGAGCGTTGTCCGTGATCGGCGAGCGCCTCGACTGGGATCTGGGCGTCCTGTGGGAGCGAGACCCGGATCGCGAGTGCCTGGTCGCGCGCTCGATCTGGACGGCCGATGGGCTCGAAGCCGGAGAGTTCGTCGAGTTGACGAGCGCGGCGCGATTGGCGCCGGGAGAGGGCCAGCCAGGCGAGGTGTGGGACAGCCTTCAGCTCTGCTGGCGCACCCACTTCGATCATCCCTCGCCGTTCATTCGTGCCGAGTCCGCGCGGCGCGCACGAATGCGCTCGGGGATCTGGGTTCCGCTCCAGGCCTCGGACGGCCTGGTCGGCGTTCTGGAGCTGCTCCGTCGATCCGATCGCGAGCCGCCGCCCGTGGTGCTCGACGGAATCCGCGCGATCGGGCAACTCGTCGCGATCTACCTGCGCGGTACGGCCTTGCAGCGCGCGGCGATCGCCGGTGAGCGACGACTTCGCGCCGAGCTCGAGCGGCAGGTCGCTGATCGCACGCGGGAGCTCGCGGCGAGCCAGGCACGGCTCGAGCGATTCTTCAGCTCGGACATCATCGGCATGTTCGTCGGCACGTTCGACGGTGTCACGCTGGAGGCGAATCGTGAGTTCCTCCGGATCATCGGGTACACGGCCACAGACGTTGCCGCGGGAGCCGTGCGACAGGATCGGCTCGACCTCGCCGAGTCGAGCCCCCGCGACGCCATCGCCCGCCAGCAGCTTCTGGAGACAGGCATCGCGTCCGCCTACGAAAAGGAGCTCGTTCGCAAGGATGGAACACGCGTTCCCGTCGTGCTGGGTGCTGCGAGGCTAGGAGATAGCCCTACGGTGATCTGCTTCGTGCTCGACAACACGCGGCGCAAGCAGGTCGAGCGTGACCTCGCGAACCTGAACGAGAGACTGGAAGGGCTGTTCCTGGAGCGCACGGCCGAGCTCCATGCGAGCCAGGCGGAGACCGCCGCGTCCGAACGCCGGCTGCGCTCCCTGACGCAGCGGTTGATGAAGCTTCGCGAAGACACGGGCATCGAGCTCGCGAGAGAGATCCACGATGTCCTCGGATCGGAGCTGACCGGCCTCAAGATGGATGTCAGCTGGGTGCTCCGCCGGCTCGCGGCACCTGTGCTCCCGGCGAGCGAGGTGACCGAGCGGCTCTCCGGCACGATCCACGCGGTCGATCGCATGGTCTCGACCGTCCGTCGAATCGCGACCGAGCTCCGTCCGTCGGCCCTGGATGACCTTGGCCTGGTTGCGACGTTGCGCTGGTGGGCACGCGAGTTCGCGAAGCGATCGGCGCTCGAGATCTCGATCGATGCACCCGAGCACGTTCCCATGTCGCCGGAGGCATCCACCGCGCTGTTCCGGGTCACGCAGGAGCTACTGACCAACGTGGCGCGCCATGCGGGGGCGAATTACGTCGAGGTCTCGTTGGCCTCGCTGGACGACGCGATCGAGCTTCGAGTTCGCGACGACGGGGTCGGCATCCAGCGAGCTCCGACCGACACGTCGCTCGGGCTCACCGGTGTTCGCGAACGGGTGCTCGCCTTGTCGGGTTCGTTCGAGATCGGCCGAGGCGACGTCGATGGTGGAACCGTCGCGGTTGTCCGGATCCCCACACCCCTGGAGGACGCGGCGCGATGAAGGTCCTCATCGCCGATGATCACGCGATCGTTCGACGAGGTACGCGCGAGTTGCTCGCGGAGGCATTCTCGGCCGCGACGTTCGTCGAGGTAGCCAGTGGCGAAGAAGCGGTCGCGAGCCTCGAGCAGCGGCCCGATCTCGTGATCATCGATCTGAGCATGCCAGGCCGAGGCGGGCTCGATGCCGTGAGGTCCCTGCACGAGCGCGCGCCGCAGCTGCCGATCGTGGTCATGAGTCAACACGCGGAGTCGGCGTATGCCGTCCGCGCGTTGCGCTCGGGTGCGCGGGGATACGTGACGAAGGACAGCGCGACCGAGGAGCTCGTGCAGGCCGTGCGCGCGGCCCGAGCGGGACGTACCTACGTCTCCCCCTCGATCGCGAGCCAGCTCGCCGACGCCGTCGCGAATCCGGTGGAGAGCGCGCCCCACGAGAAGCTCTCGAACCGAGAGCTCCAGGTGTTGCGCATGCTCGGCAACGGCAAATCGATCATGGAGATCGCGAACGAGCTGGCGCTGAGCGACAAGACCGCGAGCACCTACCGCCGGCGCGTCCTCGACAAGCTCGGGCTGGCCACCACCGCCGAGCTGATCCGGTACGCGCTCAAGGCAGGTCTGGCGGACTGAGCCGTCCTGTCAGGCGCGCACTGACACGAAGTCGCGCCTACGCCTGATACCGCGCGCGCCTGCGAGCGAGCATCGTAGCTTCGTGTCGCGCATCCTCCTCGTCGATGACGACCCGGCATTCCGGGGGCGACTGACCGCGATGCTCGTGGAGGATCTGGCCGGCGTCGACATCCACGCGTCCTCCACGATGGCGACCGCCATCGAGCGCGGGCTCGCCGAAGCGTGGGCGGCCGTGCTGCTCGACATCCGGTTGCCAGACGGGTCCGGGCTGGCGATCTTGCGTGCGCTGAAGGCGGCGCGGCCCGAGCTGCCGGTCATCATGGTCAGTAGTCTGCCGCCGGCGCAGTACGCGGACGCCGCGTTGCACCTCGGCGCGTTCGCCTACGTGTCGAAGGACCGCGTGAGTCAAGATCTGATCCCGGTCCTCGATCGGGCCCTGAGGAGCGCCCCGTGACGCACCAGCAGGATCAGGAGAGTGCGCACCTGCGGCTGCGTCTGCTCGAGCACATCGGCGAGGCGGTGATGCTGCTCGATCGGGAGGGTCGCGTGCTGACCTGGAACCCGGCGGCGGAGCGAATCTTCGGATATCCCGGCGCAGAAGCGATCGGGCTGGCCGTGGAGGAGCTGGTTCCGGACAGTGCCGACCGCAAGGCCGCGGCCGTCCACGAGCTCGCCACGGCCGCCGAGGTCGGCCGGTCCCAGAGCGCCGGGTGGCGCACGCACCCTGACGGCCGTCGACTCTGGCTATCGTGCGTGCTCACGGTCGTCGACGAGGCCGTCGGTGGCTTCGCGATGATTGTTCGAGATGACACCGCGCTGCATCGGGCCGAGGACGCCGCGGCGCAGAGAACCCGCGATCTCGAGCGAAGCAACACCGCGCTGGAGACGTTCGCCTCCGTTGCCTCGCACGATCTGCAGGAGCCGCTCCGCAAGATCCGGATGTTCGCCGATCGTCAGTCCAAGCGGTTTGCGGCCGAGATGCCCGCGGATGCCGTCACGCTGGCGCAGCGGATCGACGAGGCGGCAGCACGCATGCAGTCGCTCATCGACGCGTTGCTCGACTACGCGAGCCTGGCGCGCCGTACGCGCGCGACGGTCCGTGTCGATCTCGGAGAGGTCGTCGCGCTCGTGCGCGCCGATCTGGAGCCCAGACTCGAGGCCTCCGGCGGCCGCATCGAAGCCGGCCCACTGCCGGTCATCGAGGGTGATCGGATCCAGATCCAGCAGCTCGTACAGAACCTGCTCGCGAACGGTCTGAAGTTCACGCGTCCCGGCGAGCCGCCCGTGGTGCAGATCACGAGCGAACCTGATGGCGCCGGGGGAGCGATCCTGCGGTTCCGCGACCACGGGATCGGCTTCGAGCAACGCCATGCCGAACGGATCTTCGGACTGCTCCAGCGACTTCACGGTCGCCACGAGTACGCCGGCACGGGAATCGGACTGGCGATCTGCAAGCGCATCGTCGAGGGGCACGGCGGGACGATCACGGCTCACGGCGAACCGAAGGTTGGTGCGGTGTTCACCGTCCGCCTTCCTGGATGTCAGGCACACGACCAACGTTGAGGGGTGGATATGGCGAAAGACCTGATCACGATTCTGATTGCCGACGACGATCCGGACGACCGTGAGATGACGCGGGAGGCGCTGACGATGAATCAGCTCCGCAATCCCCTGCAGTTCGTCGAGGACGGGGACGCCGTCATCGACTACCTGAACGACCATGTGGTCGCCGGACGCGCGGCGAGTCTCCCGGGGCTGATCCTGCTCGATCTGAACATGCCGAAGCGTGACGGCCGCGAGACGACCGCGGCGATCAAGGCAGATCCGCGGTTCCGGCACATCCCGGTCGTGATCCTCACCACGTCCAAGGCGGACGAGGACATCTTTCGCAGCTACGAGGTCGGTGCGAGCTCGTACATCACCAAACCCGTCACGTTCGATGCGCTGCTCACGGTGATCGGGACCCTCGGCAAGTACTGGCTCGAGGTCGTCGAGCTGCCCGTCGAGGACGTCCGGTGAGCGCGGTCGCTCCGCTACGGATCCTTCTCGTCGAGGACGATCCCGATGACTACGAGAACACGAAGGACATGCTGAACGCCATCGGCCACGATCGCGAGATCGTGATCGATTGGATCCCGGCGTACGGAGCGGCGCGCGAGGCCGTCCGCCGCGAGACCTACGACGTGTGCCTGATCGACTACTTCCTTGGCGAAGAGCACGGGCTGACGCTGCTCGGCGAGGCGTTGAGCGCCGGCGTGACCACGCCGTTCATCCTGCTGACCGGACGCGGCGATCGGACGGTGGAGCAGCTGGCCCTCGCCGCCGGCGCGAGCGACTACCTGGCCAAGAGCGACATCGTGCCCGCGACGCTGGCGCGCGCGATCCGCCACGCGGTGGAGCGCGGCACGATGCTCGCCGTCTTGCGCGCGACCGAACGGCGATTCCGGGCGGTGTTCGAGCATGCCGGTGATGCGATCCTGCTCGCCGACGACGATGCTCGCTACGTCGATGGGAACCGCGCCGCGCTCGCGTTGCTCGGCGTGACGCGCGAACAACTGCTCGAGAGGCGCGTGATGGACATGAGCACCACGGACGCCAGCGCGGCCTGGCGCCAGTTCCTGACGAAAGGCACCTCGGAGGGCGAGATCCCGCTGCGGCGGACCGATGGCACGCTCCGGTACGCCGATTTTCGAGCCGTCGCCGGCGTGTTGCCAGGCCTGCACCTGTCGGTGCTGCGCGACGTGACCGAGCGCAGGCACGCCGCCACTGCGTTGCTCGACGCGCAGCAACAGCTCGCCGCGAGCGAGCGGCGGTTCCGCGCGATGATCGAGAACGGCGAGGACGGCATCTCGCTCCTCGATGGCAACCTGCGCAGCATCTACCAGAGCCCGGCCGTGGAGGCCATCTCGGGCTACAGCGCGGCGGACGCCGAGCGGCAGAGCTGGGCAGACTTCGTCTGCGAGGATCACCGCCCTCGTGTCGCACGCGCGGTCCAGGAGATCCTCGCCGGACCGGGAGCCACGACCGAGGTCGAGTTCGACCTGATGCATCGTGACGGGACGCGCCGGACGCTCGCACTACGCGCGCAGAACCTGCTGGAGGTCCCCGCGGTCGGAGCGATCGTCACGAACTTTCGGGATGTCACGGAGCACAAGGCCGCCGAGCGGCAACGCGACCGGTTCTTCGAGCTCTCGCTGGAGCTGATGTGCATCGTCGGCCTCGACGGCCGGTTCCGCAAGCTCAATCCGGCGTGGCAACACACGCTCGGGTGGTCGCACGACGAGCTGTCCGCAGTCCCACTTCTCGACTTCGTCCATCCCGACGACCGCGCCGCGACCGAGCTCGAAACGGCCCGACTCATCGGCGGGCAGCGTTCGATCGCGTTCGAGAACCGCTATCGCACCCGTGATGGCGCGTATCGCAGGATGCGATGGACCGCGAGTGTCTCGGCGGAGGACGGAATGGTCTACGCGACCGCCCATGACGTCACGGACGAGCGAACGGCCGCCGAGCGCGATCGATTGCTGTGGGCCCGCAGCCCGATCCCGAAGTGGCTGGTCGACGCTACGACCTCGCGTGTGCTCGACGCCAACGACGCGACCGTCACGATGCTCGGATATTCACGCGAGGAGCTCCTCTCGGTCGATGCGCGCAGCCTCGTCCTCGACGAGGAGGGCCGCGAGGCCCGTACGGGAACCCGCCGGCTTCGCGCGAAGGACGGCCGCGCTCTCGAGATCGAGGTGGTCGCGAAGCCGCTGGACCTCGGCGCGGGGCCGGCCATCATGGAGGTGCTCGTCGATGTCACCGAGCGCAATCGCGCTCGAGCCGATCTCCACGACAGCGAGGATCGGTACCGGCGGATCGTCGAGAACATCTCCGAGGGCGTCTGGATCTACGACGGCGCGGGGATCACGAAGTTCATGAACGGGCAGATGGCCAAGATGCTCGGCACGACGATCGAGGAGGCGGTCGGGCAGCCGATCTTCGTATACATGGAGGAGACCCAGATCGAGCTCTCTCGGCATCGGCTGGACCGCCGGATGCGGGGCATCTCCGAGCGGCTGGAGTTTCGGCTGAAGCGCCGCGATGGCTCGGCGCTGTGGATCTCCTCGCACGCCGCTCCACTGTTCGACGCGAAGGGTCGGTTCGAGAGCTCGGTCGAGCTCGTGACCGATATCACCGAGTTGCGGCGAAGCCAGCTGGTGGCGCGCCAGCTCGCCGCGATCGTCGAGTCGTCCAGCGACGCGATCCTCAGCTGTGACCTATCTGGCGCGATCCGGTCGTGGAACCCGGCCGCCGAGCAGCTCACGCACTACTCCCGTGACGAGGCGATCGGCCGCCCGGTCTCGATGCTGTTTTCCGACGAGGCAGCCGCGCGCGGTCGCACCTACGAGGGATCGCTGCGCCGACGGGATGGATCCTTCGTCGAGATCTCGCTGGCCTCATCGCCCGTGCGCGACGAGCACGACGAGCACGGCGAGTATCGCGGGACCGCGATGATCATTCGCGATGTCTCCGAGCGCGTCAAGACGACCGCCGCCTTGCGTCGAGCCGAGGAGCAGCTCCGACAGGCCCAGAAGATGGAGGCGATCGGAAGCCTCGCCGGTGGGGTGGCGCACGACTTCAACAATCTGTTGAGCGTGATCCTGAGCTACGCGGACATGATGATCGATGATCTCCAGCCCGCGGACCCGATGCGGGCGGAGCTCGATGAAGTCCGGCGCGCTGGAATGCGGGCGACCGAGCTCACTCGGCAGCTCCTCGCGTTCAGCCGCAAGCAGATCCTCGAGCCGCGAGTGCTCGACGTCAACGAGGTCGTGCACGGCGTCCGGAAGATGCTCGGGCGCGTGCTCGGCGAGGATGTCGAGCTGTGCCTGATTCTCCCCGAAGGGCCCGCGATGGTGCACGCCGACGCGGGACAGCTCGAGCAGGTCATCATGAACCTGGTGGTCAACGCGCGCGACGCGATGCCCACGGGGGGCAGGCTGACGATCGAGGCCTCCACGGTCGTGTTCGACGCCGACGCCGCGGCGATCCACGCCGGGGTCGCCCCCGGTCGCTACGTCATGCTCGCCGTCACCGATACGGGGAGCGGCATGGACCGGGAGACGCAGGCGCGCATCTTCGAGCCGTTCTTCACCACCAAGGACAAGAGCAAGGGGACCGGCCTCGGCCTGTCGACGGTCTACGGCATCGTGCAGCAGAGCGGCGGGCACATCTGGGTGTACAGCGAGCCCGGCTGCGGCACGACGTTCAAGATCTACCTTCCTCGCACGACCCTCACGCTTCAGACCGGTCTGATCCCGCTCGTCGAGGCCACCACCGCGGGCGGCGTCGAGACCATCCTGCTCGTCGAGGACGAGCCGCAGGTCCGGCAGCTGATCCGGACCCTGCTGACCAAGCGGGGCTACAACGTGCTCGACGCCGCGAATGGGGGAGAGGCGCTGCTCGTGTGCGAGCAGTTCGGCGCCAGGATTCACCTGCTGCTCACCGACGTGGTCATGCCGCGCATGAGCGGTCGGGTGCTCGCCGAGCGTCTCGCGACCGAGCGTCCCGACATGGCGGTCTTGTTCATGTCCGGGTACACCGAGAACACCATCAGTCAGCACGGCGTCCTCGATGCCGGCGTGGAGTTCCTCGCGAAGCCGATCACCCCCGAGTCCCTGCTCCGCAAGTTGCGGACCGTGCTCGACCAACCCTGATGGCGAGCACACCGGACCCACTCACCCGCAAGACTCGCGAGGTACTCGACCCATGATTCGCCTCCTCCTGATCGACGACGAAGTGGCGATCGCCAAGGCGATGAGGCGCACGCTCGAGAAGCACGAGGTCACGGTCACCGTGGCCGACGACGCCGAGTCCGGACTGGCCCGTCTCGCGACCGATCACGAGGCGTTCGACGTCGTCCTGCTCGACGTCGACATGCCGGGAAAGAGCGGGCTTGCGGTACTCGCGGAGATCAAGCGCCTCGGCTACGCGTGTCCCGTCGTCATGTGGACGGCCGACAACAGGGCGCTGACCGCGACCGCGGCCATGCACGCCGGCGCGTTCACCTACGTGACGAAACCTGTCGTCTGTCTCGACGAGCTCGTCGCCACGCTGCACAGCGCTGCGAGCTTCTGCTCGCTGAAGCGGCATGCGCATGCGCTCGAGGTCCAGGTGGCGCACGCCACGGCGACGCCACGCATCCTCGGAGAGAGCGCCGAGATCCGAGGGCTTCGCGACCGGGTGCACCGGCTCGCGCAGAGCGACGTCACGGTCCTGATCCACGGAGAGAGCGGGACAGGGAAGGAGCTCGTCGCACGCACCCTGCACGAACGCAGCGCCCGCGCCGCTCGGCCGTTCGTCGCGGTCAACTGCGCGGCGATTCCGGAGGCGCTGATCGACAGCGAGCTGTTTGGCCACAGCAAGGGCGCGTTCACCGGTGCGGTCGCCGCGCGGCCCGGAATGTTCGTGGAGGCCGACGGAGGAACCCTGTTTCTCGACGAGATCGCGGAGCTTCCACTCGCGGCCCAGACGCGGCTGTTGCGCGTGCTCCAGGAGCGAGAGATCCGCCCCGTCGGAGGTGACGGCGTGCGCACGGTCGACGTACGCATCATCGCCGCGACGCACGCGGGCCTGGCGGAGCGGGTCGACAGCAAGCAGTTTCGTGCGGATCTGTTCTTCCGGTTGAACGTGGCCAACGTGGAGCTCCCACCGCTGCGCGCGCGGACCCTCGATCTACCGTTGCTCGTGGCGCACCTGCTGGCAAAACACTCGGGCGCGCGTCGCGTCCACGTCACGCCGGCAGCGCTCGCCGTCCTCGAGACCTCTCCGTGGCCCGGCAACGTGCGCGAGCTCGAGAATGCGTTGCTCTACGGGCTCGCGCTGACATCGAAGGACGTCATCGACGTCAACGACCTGCCGGCGTCGCTCACCGCCGCTGCGCCTGCCGTGCTGGTCGCTCGTCCCCAGGTGTTCCCGGACGACCCCGCGTGGAGCGAGGTGTCCCTGGCGGAGGCGAAGAAGCGGGCGATCGACGACTTCGAGCGCCGGTACGTGACCGGTGTGTTGACGCGCAGCGGTGGGAATCTCAACGCAGCCGCACGGATCTCCGGGCTCGATCGCTCGAATTTTCGCCGCGTGCTGATCCGGATCGGTATCGAGCCCGAGAGGTTTCGCGACCTCTGAGTCACAGCTGGAGCGTGACCACGAGCGTGTCGCTGTAGGTGCCCGCGGCGACATCCTGCCGCGCGGGAACCCGGCCGTAGACCGGAACGGCCACCGGCACGCCATCGCTCGGATGCACGGGGCCGTAGGTCGCCGTACCGCCCGTACCCGCGCCCCACACGGCCGTGCGCGCTGCATCGAGGTAGAGCTGGTAGCCCAGCACGTGAGCTCCCGAGGTCATCGCGCGGGGCGTGGTGGCATCCGAGGCTCCGGAGATCTCGAGGATCACGCTGTCGGATCCCGTCACGCCGGAGCATTCATAGGTGACGCTCCCGGCGGTGAGTAGCGGCGCCGGATCGAACACGTCGTACGATCCGAAGGCGACGCCGGTCGTCGACGTGATGGAGCAGACGCCGGCGTGGGCCGGGGAGGCGGTCAGGACGACGCCGGCAGCGACGAACACGAAGGCGAGAACGCGCGCGCTCATGGGGAGCACCGGAGGACACCCATGTCCACGATCGGGTTGGCATCGTCGGAGACGGCCAGCGGGAAGTGGCATGCCCCGCCCTCCCAGGTGACGGTCGCGGGATGCGACCCCGTGGTGATGCCGTCGAGCTCGAAGCTGCCTTCCGCGTTGAGCGGCGAGACGAGCGTCGCGACCGAGAGATCGCCGTACGCGGGAATCGCAGGGCCGCCCTTCCGATCGATGACGATTCGTCCGCGGATCACCCGGAGCGTCGGGGCCGCGAACGTGACCACGACACCGCCGCCCAAGGGCGGTGCGACGATGCGGTCGGTGACCGTGAGCTGGCGCTCGAACGGTACGTCCGCCGCACGGATCGAGAGATGGTTGCCGTAATACGACTGCAGGTTCGGCACGAACACGTCTCCGCGCTCATCGGTGTCTCCGGCGCGATGGTTCTCGAGCAGCGCTCCGACACCACGAACGCCGGGGACCCGGACGAGCGCGAAGCTCTGGTCGATCGGCACCGACGCGAAGACGCGGCCGCCGATCACGGCGAGCCCACCCGCGGCGGTGAGCTCCGTGGTGCCGCCCCGCGCGCGATCGTAGGTGTAGGCCGCGCTGAACCGGCCAAACCGGGTCTGGGCCTGCAGGCCGGCCGACGCGCGAACGTCGTCGCCGACGTCGGCGAGCGCGCGATAGCCGATGCCCGGCTCGTTGCCGAGCGAGCGATGGAGCTCGACCACCGCGTGATCGACGTCCGCGTGCCGCGCGTACGCGGCGGACGCCCGGGTGCGCGCCCCCAGGGTGATACCGGCGTTCGCCATCACGTCGTACTGGGCTGAGTGTCCCCACTCGTCCGTGCGTCCGGCGGACACGGAGAGCACGAGCCGGTTGACGACGGAGCTCGTCGCGTTCACGGATGTCCGGGTCGACCAGCCCTCATCGCGTAGCTCGATCGCGCTGAGCTGGGCGCCGATCGAGACCTGACTCCGGATCGCGAGCCCGGCCTGCAGGCGCAGGTCGGTGGTGGCGCGGTCCTCGTGGCCATCGGTATCGAGCGTTGCATACTGCGAGCTGATCCGGCGTCCTGAAACCGAGAGCGAGCCGCGTCGAGACGAGAACGACAGGCCGAGGACGGCGGCCACGCCGAGGGTGCCGTGATCGGTCGACGTGCTGATCGCCGCATCGATCTGCCCGACCGGCAACGCCGCGGTGATCGACGCTCCGGCCCCCGCATGACCCAGCGCCGCATCGGCGCGAAGCCCCGCGGTCACGCGCGACGTGAGGCCGCGAGCATAGCGCGCCACGGTGATGGGACCGCCGTACTCGAAGCTCTCGACACCGACGCTGCTACGCACCGCGCCGGCCGCGACGTGATAGTCGGAGAGCCCGGCCTTCAAGAGACGAGCGGGCTGGTAGTACCCGGTCGTGAGCTGTTGCTGGCGGCCGAGCGCATCGCGAATGACGAGGTGCACGTCTCCGGAGCCCGTCGTGACAGGGAGGTTGGCCAGCGTGTACTGACCGGGGGCGAGGCTGACGCTGCGCACCATCACGCCATTGACGTAGACGTCGGCGGTCGATGGTGCGAGGACAGTGCTGCTGAGATCGATCGATGGAGAGGTGACGAGATACGGATCGAGCTCGAAGCTGCGAACCAGATGCGCGCCGCCGACGACGGCTCCGCCGCCGAGTGGACCGCCATCGACCAGCTCGTCACCTGCGACGATGCGCTGGAGCGCGGCGCGCCGGTCCCAAACGACCTTCGTGAGGCCGCGAACGATCCGATGATCGCGAAGAACGATCAGGCTGCCGTACGCGAGCGCCGCGCCGATCCGCAGTCCGGCCTCCGTGAAGGCGTCGACGTGGGTGCCCACGGAATGAACGCCGTAGTTCACGTACAGACTGGTGTCCTGTCGGACCTCGAGGTCCGCGGGTCGCTGCACGGTCGCGAGATCGATGGTCGTGCGCGGAAACTGATCGGCGCCGGCGGTGATCACGAGCTTCATCGCGGTCTCGTCGATCACGAACCGGAGCGGCAGTGCGCCGAGTGCGACGTAGGGGGTGCGATCGAGAAACCGGACGGGAACGCGTACGGTCAACCGCCCGCGCTCGAGCGCAGCCACCGGAACCAGGACCGCCGAGCCGTCGAAGTAGATGATCTCGGTGCCAACGACGACCTCGTTGATGACGACGGTGAGGATCGCCGGCGCGCGCGAGGTCTCGATCGGCGACATCGCGGAGCGAGGAATCGTGGGCGATCCACCGGAGGGGGCGCCGCTATGATGATCGGCGAACGACCGCAGGGGTGGCGTGCGTGGGCCAAGATCGATGTCGGTCTTTTGCGGCAGCTCCGTGTGGACCGGAAGCGGACGCGCGACGGGGCGCAGGACGGGGCGCACCGGAGGTGCCGGCGGGCTTTGCCGCGCAGGTCGCTTGACGGGCGCGACCGGTGGCCGGAGCAGCCTCCGCGCGGGCTCCAGTGGATCTCGGCGGCCGGCGGGGCGCGGCGCGATCAGGATGACGACCGCGAGGGTGACGACGGCGGCGAGTCCATTGATGAGCCTCGCGCTGCGCCGTCTGCGGGTCACGGCCTTGCCGAGCAGGCATCGCCGGGCATGGCCACGGTTGAGCGCCAGGTGCCGTGATCGGTGACGGCTTCGAACGCCAGCTGTGCGATCGACCGGCACGAGGCGCGGTCGAGCACGAGGTCGTGCCGGCGGACTCCGCCGGCGAGGACATACCAGGATGGCTGGGTGAGATCGACGACGGTCTTGCCGGCGCGGTCGGTTCCGATGACGCGCACGGTCGCCACCTTGACGTGCACGGCTCCGTGGTTCTCGACCGCGATGCGGACGCCTCCGGAGCCGACCTCACCGACGATCGCTCCGCTGACGATGGACTTGATCGGCGCCACATAGATCGGCACGCCGATCCGAGCCCGGACCGCGATCGTCGCGGGTGCGCCGCCGGCCGGCTTCGACACGCGAGCCGGCAGCTCCTCCACGAAGATTCGATACGTGCGCTCGACCGCGCCCGGAGGCGCGGAGCTCGCGATCCGGATCGATCGTGCCGCGCCGGGCTCGATCGCAAACAGCGTCGGGTAGACCACGACATCCGTGGTGGGCTCCAGCTGCATCGCTCCGAGCTCGTCCTGGTGCCAGACGAACACCTTCGCTTCGAACCGGATCGCCACGGCGCCTCGGTTCGAGATCGTGAGCTCGGTGGCCGCGCCGCGTCGGGCGAGCTCGAGGTGCGTGGGCTCGACCTGAAAATCGCCGGCGAACACCTGTCCGGCGGTGCCCAGGACGAGCAGCGCGACGAGAGCGGCGTGGTGATGCAGCGCGCGCATTCTCGAAGCTCAGAACGCGATGGTCGCGAGGACCGTGTCCGTGTACGAGCCCGCCGGAACGTCCTGGCTCGCGGCGATGCGGCCGTACACCGTCATGTTCGCCGGCGCCGAGCTGGTCGCCAGGTAGTCCGCGCTGGTGTTCGACGTGCCGCCCCACACGATGGAGCGGTTCGAGTCCGAGAACAGCGAGTAGGCGAGGAAGTTCGCGCCGCCGTCGGACATCCGGCGGAGCGGCGCGTCAGCCGACGACCCTCCAGCCGCGTGCGCTCCCTGATCGAGCGTGATGAAGGTGTCGGTGCCCGTGGTGCAGGCGACCGCGATCGTCGCGCTGCCGTTGACCGCGGCCCCGCTGACCGTGTTGTACGCACCGAACGCCAGGGTATTGCCGGTGATCGTGCACGTCGAGGCGACGCTCGCGGTCACGGAGAGGTTGTCGCCGGCGTCGGCGGCGGCGACCTGGACAAATCCGACGGTGGAGACGAGGACGGCGATGACGGCGGAGAACGTGCGCATGGTGTTCGAAGTTCCTTGTGAGTGAATGGCGGGGGCCCGCGGTGTTGCGGGCTCGAGGAAGGTCCAGTACACGAACCGCGCCATGCGCTCGCGGTCGCAACCGACGAGGATCGCTGCGTGCGAGCACGGTCACGCGAGACACTGGGTATTTCGGAACCCGGTTTCTCGTGACGCCCAGCACGGGACGTCGCACGAGCGCCGCTGGCCGAGCGCGGTGACGTGTGGGCTCAAGCAGCCCGGCGCGAGCTAAGGTATCGAATGTTGACTTCTCTGAATGTCGCCGGGCTCACCGACGTAGGCCTCAAGCGCCAGCAAAACGAGGACGCATTCGCGATCGTCGACCTCACCGATCCGTCGCACAGGTGGACCGGCGAGCTGGATGTGTCCGGACGCCGCATCCTGCTCGTGGTCTCCGACGGCATGGGCGGCCATCAAGCGGGTGAAGTGGCCAGCGCGATGGTGATCGACACGGTCGTAAGATCGCTCGCCGCGCATCTGGCAGACCCACCGGATCGAGCGCTCGAGATCGCGGTCCGCGACGCCAACCAGGCAGTTCGTGCCGCGGCGGTCGCACAGGACAAGCACGGGATGGGCGCGACCCTCACGGCGATCCTCATCGAAGGTCAAGATGCCTGGATCGCGGAGGTCGGTGACTCGCGGGCGTATCTGTTGCGCGACGGCCAGTGGCGCCAGCTCACACGCGATCAGAGCCTCGTCCAGATGCTCCTCGATGCCGGCGCACTGACCGCCGAGGAGGCGCGCAACTCGCCGCAAAAGAATATGATCCTGCAAGCGATCGGGACGGCACCTGCGCTCACCGCGGCGATCGCACGGTTGCTGCTGCGCCGCGGCGACCGGCTCCTTATCTGCTGCGACAGGCTGTCGAACGAGCTAACCGATGACGAGCTGGCGGCCATCGTCGGCGAGCCCGATCCCGCGCAGGCCAGCTCGCACGCGATCGCCGCGGCCAACGAGCACGGCGGCAACGACAACATCACCGCGATCATCGCCCACATCGGTGGCGACGGCATCCCGTCGACCGCGACCGGTGAGAACATCACCGCGACGTATCGGGTCGTGCACGATTTCGGGAAGCCCTGATTATCTAGGTTTCGCTCGTGGTCGGCTGGCCGTGCGACGATGGACCCGTGGCCGCAGACCTCGACCAGCTCGTGCGCGACGGGCTCAAGTGCCTGCAGCTCTC